>NZ_JBBCMI010000016.1:0-111676 GCF_037152415.1 Cedecea sp. AS113 | reverse complement strand
AGCGCGGTGGTCCCACCTGACCCCATGCCGAACTCAGAAGTGAAACGCCGTAGCGCCGATGGTAGTGTGGGGTCTCCCCATGCGAGAGTAGGGAACTGCCAGGCATCAAATCAGCATTAACCCCGACCGAAAGGCCGGGGTTTTTTGCTTTTTAAAGATTAAAACAGACCATAAGCCGCATATTTTCTCCGTATTACTGCAGTTCTACCCATTCATAGATAAAATCAGCGATCTCCTCTGCATTATTAAGATCCAATACAGGGACAGAAGCGGTGAGCGGCACATCGCTGGCTATAGCAATGACATGCCGATCGATCTCTAATGCTTCAGCTTTATGGCCAGTTTCCTGCCTGAATAAAAGGATCTTAGCCACGGCTTCGTGTTTGAAACCTTCGACCAGAATTAAATCCAGTTTGCGGTTATCCATTCTTGAGGCGAGATAATGTAAATCCAGATTAGGCTCTTCGGGGGTTTCAGTCATTAGTGCCCAGCGCTTCTGGCTGGCAACAATGGTCTGCGCGGCGCCAGCTTTACGGAGTTCATAGCTATCCTTCCCGGGTTTGTCCACATCCATATCATGATGCGTGTGCTTAATGAGTCCGGGCCTGATGCCTTTATCCAATAGCAGTGGGATTAGCTGCTTCAGTAATGTGGTTTTTCCTGTTCCGCTCCAGGCTGAAATAGCCAGTAAAGGCGGCGTTATCCTTTTTTCTGCCATTGTGAAAGCTCATCGAGAGTATTTATATTGGTAAAACAAGCAGCCTGGCCATCAAAAGAGACTGAATGTCCTCCTGCGCTCAGTAAGAAATGCATCACTCGCCTTTCGCCAGCGAGCAGATATTCTCTCAATGGCAAACAAAGCGAATGATGAAGCAAAGCTACGCCGGGGTGATCCCGTAGCCCATCATTTGCCCATATTGCCAACGCGCTCCCACGCGCTTGCCAAAGCCTGAGTGCAACATCGGCAGGAATATTGGGGGTATCGCAAGGGCAGAATAGCAGCCACTCACTTTCAGTTTGTTCCATCACGGCTAACATACCGGCCAATGGTCCCTGGTAACCACTCATTGAGTCCTGAATAACCGAAATCCCGCTTTGCTGATAGATCTCAAGGTTTCTGTTGGCACTGATGACAACATCGCCTACCTGTGGTTTTAATACATTGAGGACGTGCTGGAAAAGTGGCTGGCCGTTAAGCAGGGCTAATCCCTTATCATTGCCGCCCATTCTGCTTCCCCTGCCACCGGCTAGCACAACGCCGGTGACTTCTGTTAATCGCTGCACGAATATCGCCTCTTTTAATGTGGGTTTGAGCCTGCTAACGTGTTGTCTTTCACATGTGATAAGGGACACCAACATGAAATGTAAGCGCCTTAACGAACTTCTTGAGCTGCTTCAGCCTGCATGGCAAAAAGAGCCAGATCTGAACCTGATACAATTCTTGCAGAAATTGGCCGCTGAGTCAGGCTATCGCGGTGAACTGGCTGAGCTCACTGACGATGTACTGATCTATCACCTGAAAATGCGTGATTCTGCAAAAGATGATGCGATCCCTGGCCTTAAAAAAGATTATGAAGAAGACTTCAAAACGGCACTGCTGCGCGCTCGCGGTGTCATTAAGGAATAAAAGAGTAAAAGCTTGTAAGTCGAAACACTTAAGCGGTTTTGAAATGTTATCCTGAAGCATTCGTATTTACTTCCGGTTGCCGGGATGACAGACAACGCATTTAATTTCCAGACCCTACATCCGGATACAATCCTCGATGCTCTTTTTGAACAAGGCATTCGGGTGGATTCGGGACTGACACCGTTAAACAGTTTTGAAAACCGCGTTTATCAATTCCAGGATGAAGAACGCCAGCGTTTTGTGGTCAAGTTTTATCGCCCACATCGCTGGTCCGCGGCGCAAATTGAAGAAGAACATCACTTTGCGCTGGAACTGCTAGCCGATGAAGTGCCTATGGCTGCACCTCTTTGTTTTGCTGGAAACACTCTTCTGCAGCATCAGGGCTTTATGTTTGCCGTGTTCCCAAGCCTGGGAGGGCGGCAATATGAAACTGATAACATCGACCAGATGGAATGGGTGGGCCGCTATCTTGGCCGCATTCATCAAACGGGTCGTCGGCAGCTCTTTCAGCATCGTCCAACCTTTGGTCTGGATGAATATCTCTTCCAGCCGCGCGAGCTATTTGAAAATAGCGAGCTCATTCCCCGCGCTCTTAAGAAAGATTTTCTGACTGCAACGGATGCGTTGATAGAGGAAGTTAAACGCACCTGGCACACTGATTTTGAACCACTGCGCCTGCACGGCGATTGCCATCCTGGCAATATCCTCTGGCGCGACGGACCGCTGTTTGTTGACCTTGATGATGCTCGTAATGGCCCAGCGGTGCAGGATATCTGGATGCTGCTTAATGGAGATAAAGCCGAACAGCGGATGCAGTTAGAAACCATTATTGAAGCTTACGAAGAGTTTTCGTCATTTGATACCAGCGAGCTAACCCTGATTGAACCGTTGCGCGCTATGCGCATCGTCTATTATCTCGCGTGGCTAATGCGACGCTGGGATGACCCCGCATTCCCCCGAAATTTCCCGTGGTTTAGTGAAGAAGATTTCTGGAGAAGACAGACTGTAAGCTTTACAGAGCAGGTCCGGGTTCTACGAGAACCTCCATTACAATTAACGCCAATGTATTAATCAGTAAAATTCAGGAGAGAGTTGATTATGAAGAAGATTTGGCTGGCGCTGGCAGGCATGATCCTGGCATTTAGCGCCTCTGCGGCACAGTTTACCGACGGTAAGCAGTACATCACCCTGGATAAACCGGTGGCTGGTGAACCACAGGTATTAGAATTTTTCTCATTCTACTGCCCACACTGCTACCAGTTTGAACAGGTTCTTCATGTGTCTGATAACGTGAAGAAAAAACTGCCTGAAGGCACCAAAATGACCAAGTATCACGTTGAGTTCCTTGGCCCATTAGGTAAAGATCTGACTCAGGCCTGGGCTGTTGCTATGGCGCTGGGCGTAGAAGATAAAATAACCTCCCCAATGTTTGAAGCCGTTCAGAAAACTCAAACCGTGCAGAATGATGCCGACATCCGCAAAGTGTTCATCGACGCGGGTGTGAAACCGGAAGGGTACGATGCGGCCTGGAACAGCTTTGTGGTGAAATCTCTGGTTGCTCAGCAAGAAAAAGCGGCAGCCGATCTCCAACTGCAGGGCGTCCCGGCTATGTATGTTAACGGCAAATATCAGCTGAATATGCAGGGCATGGACACCAGCAGCATGGATATCTTCGTGCAGCAGTATGCTGACACCGTGAAATACCTGGTTGAGAAGAAATAAGATTAAAAAAGCCGGTCATTGACCGGCTTTTTTATCCCCAGAGAGTAGCGTTTCCAGCTGCTTATCTTTCTCGCTCCACAGCATATTCAGCCAGAGCTGAAAACGGCGCTTAAAGCTTTTATCGTTAACATAATCTCCGTGAAGCTCTTCGGTAATCGGCACCAAAGAAACCCGCACAACGATTTTTGTCATTTTGCCTGAAAGCATATCGTAGAACGGCAGAAGACTATTGTCCGGGTAACACAGCGTAACGTTCAGCATCTTATCAAACTGTTTGCCCAGCACATTCATCGCCATCGCTATACCTGCCGCTTTCGGCGGTAACAGGTAGTTAAACGGTGAACGGGTCTGCTTCTTTTTCTCAGCAGTGAAGCGCGAGCCCTCAACGAAATTCACAATAGTGGTAGGGTGAGCACGAAACTTCATGCATGAACGACGGGTCGTTTCGACATCTTTACCCCTGCGTTCAGGATGACGCAGCAAATAAGCTCTTGAATAACGTTTCATAAACGGCATATCCAGCGCCCAGCAGGCCAGCCCCATAAAAGGAACCCAGGCAAGCTGCTGCTTAAGAAAATACTTGTTCATGGGGATATGTTTGCGGAATAACACGCAAAGGATCACGATATCTGCCCAGCTCTGATGGTTGCTGATTAACAGATACCAGTTCTTTTTATTCAGGCCTTCTAATCCCTCGACATCCCATTTCAAATAAGGATTGAGGCGCAGCAGCAATGCGAGCCCTTCGCACCAGCAGTACATCATGAAATCAGCGAATACCGAGATCGAGCGCCAGATAGACGGAACGGGCAGCATCAGCTTAACGATCCCGGCTAAAATGATAGGAACAGAGCAGGCAACCGTGACCAGAATAGTCAGTGCAATGCTTAACACCAATGTGATCGCGGCGAGTAATCTCGACATAGGTAATGTTTTTGCTGGTTAGGGTGTATGGAATGCTGATATTAGCGGCAATAAGGGGCGGATCTTACCAGAAAACCGATAATGGCGACTCGCCAAATGAACAGGATTTTCACCGATCGCATTTATGGGGAGAACAGTGGCCCGTTTTTCTTACTCGCCTGAGTATATATCCACATCAAACGATCGTTGGTTAATTCAGTAAGGCTAAACTCACATTCATTTAACTTACTGAAATTAAAATGTATTTAATAAAGGATCAATAAAAATAATGCCGTGAAATTAGTTAGTTAAAAAAATATACACAAAGTTATCCACAAAAACGATCTCACGCAGGATCCCCCAATCCTGGAATTCTTTTCAGCATATTGCGCCCAATAGTTCATGTTTTTGGCCAGGCTATGGCATCCTTTAGCAATACATTAATCACAGGCATGGAACGGAACATTATGGTCCAGATCGCAGACAACCCGCTTATCCTCGTTGATGGCTCTTCCTATCTTTATCGGGCATATCATGCCTTCCCACCGTTGACGAACAGCCGTGGCGAGCCAACAGGGGCGATGTACGGTGTGCTGAACATGCTGCGTAGCCTGATTTTGCAATACCAGCCGACGCACGCTGCCGTAGTGTTTGATGCCAAAGGCAAAACGTTCCGTGATGAGCTGTTTGAGGACTATAAATCGCACCGTCCCCCAATGCCGGACGATCTCAGAGCGCAGATTGAGCCGCTGCATGCGATGGTTAAAGCGATGGGCCTGCCTTTACTGGCCGTCTCAGGTGTTGAAGCTGATGATGTTATCGGTACGCTGGCGCTGGAGGCTGAAAAAGCCGGCCGCCCGGTATTGATCAGTACCGGTGATAAAGACATGGCGCAGCTTGTGACGCCGGGCGTGACGCTGATTAACACTATGACCAATACCATCCTTGGGCCGGAAGAGGTACTGACCAAATACGGCGTACCTCCGGAGCTGATTATCGACTTCCTGGCGCTGATGGGGGACTCTTCGGACAATATTCCTGGCGTACCGGGCGTGGGCGAGAAAACAGCGCAGGCGCTGCTTCAGGGGCTGGGTGGGCTGGATACGCTTTACGCCAATCCTGAAAAAATTGCCGAACTCACCTTCCGTGGCGCGAAAACGATGGCCGCTAAGCTGGAGCAAAGCAAAGAGCTGGCCTACCTCTCCTATAAGCTCGCCACCATTAAGACCGACGTTGAGCTGGAACTGGGCTGCGAGCAGCTTGAAGTCCAGCAGCCGGCGGCAGACGAACTGCTGACACTCTTCAAGCAGTATGAATTCAAACGCTGGATAACCGACGTAGAGGCCGGGAAATGGATGCAGGCCAAAGGGGCTAAGCCGGCCGCACAACCGCAGAAAGCCGGTGAGGTTGAAGCCGAACCTGAAGTGCCAGCCAGCCAGCTCTCTTATGACAACTACGTCACTATCCTGGACGAGCGCGTACTGCTTGAATGGATTGAGCGGCTGAAAAAAGCGCCGCTGTTTGCGTTTGATACCGAGACCGACAGCCTGGACAACGTCAGTGCCAATCTGGTCGGGCTTTCCTTTGCGACAGAACCGGGTGTGGCCTGCTATATCCCCGTTGCGCATGACTATCTCGATGCGCCGGAGCAAATTTCTCGCGAACGTGCGCTGGAACTACTTAAGCCGCTGCTGGAAGATGAGAAGGCGCTGAAAGTCGGGCAAAACCTGAAATACGACCGTGGCATCATGCAGAACTATGGCATTGAACTGCGGGGTATCGCTTTTGACACCATGCTGGAATCCTACACGCTGGACAGCGTCGCAGGCCGCCATGATATGGACAGCCTGGCCGATCGCTGGCTGAAGCACCAAACCATCTCGTTTGAAGAGATTGCCGGCAAAGGCAAAAAACAGCTGACCTTTAACCAGATCGATTTGGAAACTGCCGGGCGCTATGCGGCAGAAGATGCGGATGTCACCCTGCAGCTGCACCTGAAGATGTGGCCGAAACTCGAGAAGGTTGCAGGCCCATTAAGCATCTTTAAAAACGTTGAAATGCCGCTGGTGCCGGTAATTTCGCGCATTGAACGCAACGGCGTGAAAATCGATCCGGCTATTTTGCACGCGCATTCTGGTGAGCTGACTAAGCGCCTGGCCGAGCTTGAACGCAAAGCTCATGAAATCGCCGAAGAAGAATTTAATCTCTCTTCTACAAAGCAGCTGCAAACCATTCTCTTTGAAAAGCAGGGAATTAAGCCGCTGAAGAAAACGCCGGGCGGAGCGCCTTCTACGTCCGAAGAGGTGCTTGAAGAGCTGGCGCTGGACTATCCGCTGCCGAAAGTGATCCTGGAATACCGTGGCCTTGCGAAGCTGAAATCCACCTATACCGACAAGCTACCGCTGATGATTAGCCCGATAACCGGGCGCGTGCATACGTCTTATCACCAGGCAGTTACGGCCACCGGGCGTTTATCTTCTACCGATCCTAACCTGCAGAACATTCCTGTTCGCAACGAAGAAGGGCGCCGTATTCGCCAGGCCTTTATTGCGCCTGAGGACTACGTGATTCTTTCTGCGGACTACTCGCAAATTGAACTGCGTATCATGGCCCACCTCTCCCGCGATAAAGGCCTGTTAAGCGCCTTTGCCGAAGGCAAAGATATCCACCGTGCCACCGCTGCGGAAGTGTTTGGTCTGCCGCTAGAAAGCGTCACCGGCGAACAGCGTCGCAGTGCGAAGGCAATTAACTTTGGTCTGATCTACGGCATGAGCGCCTTTGGCCTTTCCCGCCAGCTCAATATTCCGCGGAAAGAGTCCCAGAAGTATATGGATCTCTACTTCGAGCGTTATCCGGGTGTGCTGGAGTATATGGAGCGTACGCGTGCTCAGGCGAAAGATCAGGGTTATGTTGAGACGCTGGATGGCCGCCGTCTCTATCTGCCGGACATCAACTCCAGCAACGGTGCTCGCCGCGCCGGCGCGGAACGTGCTGCGATTAACGCCCCTATGCAGGGTACTGCCGCCGATATTATCAAGCGCGCGATGATTGCAGTCGACGGCTGGCTGGAGACAGACAAGCCACGTGTGAAAATGATCATGCAGGTGCACGATGAACTGGTGTTCGAAGTGCACAAAGATGACGTGGAAGCGGTGTCTAAAAAGGTGCATGAGCTGATGGAAAGCAGCATGAAGCTCGACGTGCCGTTGCTGGTGGAAGTCGGCAGTGGCAAAAACTGGGATGAGGCGCATTAATCGACAATTGCTCAGGTCATGTTTTTGTAACTAAGCAACATAAGTCATAGCTTTTTGTGATGATGATTCAAGAATGTGATGCAAAAAGTGAAAAAAAACTACAAAAAATGCTTTTTTGAGCGATTAAAAAGGAGTAAAGTTATTCGCGTAGGGTACAGAGGTAAGATGTTCTATCTTTCAGACCTTTTACTTCACGTAAT
Source organism: Cedecea sp. AS113 (assembly GCF_037152415.1). Classification (NCBI taxonomy): domain Bacteria; kingdom Pseudomonadati; phylum Pseudomonadota; class Gammaproteobacteria; order Enterobacterales; family Enterobacteriaceae; genus Cedecea; species Cedecea sp. AS113. Next base: position 103,970 of record NZ_JBBCMI010000016.1, on the reverse strand, counting down.
CGGATTTGGCTGAATATTTAGCCGCCCCAGTCAGAAATGACTGGGGCGTTTTTTATTGCGCGAAAGAAAAGAAAAACGCGGCAGGGCCGCGTTGTGAACTGAGAGTGAGCAGACGATCCTTGAAGGGACGAATTACTCTTCAGCCGCTTCCTCTTCCACCGCCGGCGGAAGATCGTTGTACCAGCTATCCAGCTTCAGGCGCAGTTTATCAACGCCGGTTTTCTTCAGGGAAGAGAACGCCTCGACCTCGATATTTCCACCAAACGCCAGAATCGCTTCACGCACCATATTCAGCTGTGCTTTACGCGCGCCCGATGCAAGCTTATCGGCTTTGGTCAGCAGCAGCATGACTTCGATATTGCTGGCTACTGCCCACTCAATCATCTGCTGATCGAGATCTTTCAGTGGATGACGGATATCCATCAGCACGACCAGGCCTTTCAGACTGTTACGCTTTTGCAGGTATTCCCCCAGCGCGCGCTGCCATTTGTGTTTCACCTCTTCCGGGACTTCGGCATAGCCGTAGCCAGGTAAATCTACCAGGCGTTTGCCTTCGGCAACTTCAAACAGGTTGATGAGCTGCGTACGGCCAGGGGTTTTACTGGTACGCGCCAGGCTTTTCTGATTGGTCAGCGTGTTCAGCGAGCTGGATTTCCCCGCGTTAGAGCGGCCTGCGAAAGCAACCTCAATACCGGTATCAGAAGGCAGATGGCGAATGTCCGGTGCGCTGAGCACGAACTTAGTCAGTTGATAGTTCCAGTTTTTCAAAACGGTTGTCTCCGTCAGGTAATCATTTGCCGGGGATTATACCTGAACGAGCAGAAAACGCCGTGTTTCTCGCCAGAAGCAGAAGGCTTACAGCGAAGTGGATTGATTTTGTAAGTCATTTGCTATGGTAAATGGCAGATATCCCGGTGAATATTGGCAACGATTTATTCAAGAGTGCTTTATTTTCAAATAATTAACTGATTAGTTCATTGTGGGGGAAGCCATGAACGTGGGCGGCCACCTTGTTAATAACAAGCGTAGCGGTAAAGTGAGTGTGTCGGCGAAGGAAGGACAGGGTTGTCTCAAGCTAACATGGAATATTTGCTCCTTTACGGGGGCCAGAATAAGAAAAAGGCGACGGGTTAACCTGTCGCCTTTTTTCTTTGCTTGCTTTCTGCTAGATTCCGCCGCAATTCTATACTGAATAAAATGGCTTAAGACGACTTATCATGAAGCAACCAAACTCGGCACCACAAGGTAAAAAACCGGCAAAAGCACGCCGTAAATCACGCGAAGAGCTTGACCAGGAAGCGCGTGAGCGTAAGCGCCAGAAAAAACACAGCGGCCACGCAGCGGGGAGCCGCGCGAATGGTGGCAATCAGGCGAAAGGCGGCAAATCATCGGGTCAGGCGAAAGACCCTCGCATTGGCAGTAAAAAACCTATTCAACTGGGCGTAACCGATGCAGCACCGGTCGCTAAACAGCACAAACCGAAGAGCGAGAAACCTATGCTAACACCACAGGCTGAGCTGGATATGCTGGAAAACGATGAGCGCCTGGATGGGCTGCTGGAGCGTCTGGAAGCAGGCGAAACCCTTAGCAAGGAAGAGCAGTCCTGGGTGGATGCGAAGCTCGACCGCATCGATGCACTAATGGAACAGCTCGGCATCGCCTGGGAAGACGATGAAGAGGAAGAAGAAGAAAAAGCGGATGATTTGATGCGTCTGCTGAAGGGCGGTAACTGACGTTTACTCCTATGGGATTACCTGTTCTTATTATGGTTATTCCGCTGGTGTGTTATCTGCTGTGGTTATTCGTTAAACTACGGCGGCTGTCGCGGCTGCAGAATTCGCTGCGGCGAAGGGTTATGGCTCGTGGAATGAGCGGGCCAGCTTCGCCTCGTCGGCGCCGGCGACAACACCGCAAGGAGTGAGTATGTCTGAGCAGTTAATCGACTGGGATCTGGCTCTGATCCAGAAATATAATTATTCAGGGCCGCGTTACACCTCTTATCCAACCGCACTGGAATTTTCTGAAGCCTTTGGCGAACCGGCATTTTTGCAGGCGGTTGCCCGTTACCCGGAGCGGCCGCTGTCGCTTTATGTGCATATCCCGTTCTGCCACAAGCTTTGCTATTTCTGTGGCTGCAATAAAATTGTGACCCGCCAGCAGTACAAGGCCGACCAGTATCTCGATGCTCTGGAGCAGGAAATCATCCATCGCGCGCCGCTGTTTGCGGGCCGGCAGGTTAGCCAGCTGCACTGGGGCGGCGGGACGCCAACTTATCTGAGCAAAGCGCAAATAAGCCGCCTGATGGCGCTGTTGCGTGGCAATTTCCATTTTAATGATGACGCGGAACTGTCTATTGAAGTTGACCCGCGTGAAATTGAACTGGATGTGCTCGACCATCTTCGGCAGGAAGGCTTTACCCGCCTTAGTATGGGCGTTCAGGACTTCAATAAAGAAGTGCAGCGCCTCGTCAACCGCGAGCAGGACGAAGCGTTTATCTTCGCGCTGATCGAACGTGCGCGGGCGTTGGGGTTTACTTCCACCAACATTGACCTGATTTACGGCCTGCCAAAGCAAACGCCGGAAAGCTTTGCCTTCACGCTCAAGCGCGTAGCCGAGCTAAGCCCGCATCGCCTTAGCGTTTTCAACTATGCGCACCTGCCGACGCTATTCGCCGCCCAGCGCAAGATTAAAGACGCTGATTTACCGAGCGCGCAGCAGAAGCTGGATATCCTGCAGGAAACCATCGACTCGCTGACGGGGTCTGGTTACCAGTTTATCGGGATGGATCACTTTGCCCGCCCGGACGATGAACTGGCGATTGCCCAGCGGGAAGGCAAACTACACCGTAATTTCCAGGGGTATACCACTCAAGGGGATACCGATCTGCTGGGGCTTGGCGTGTCGGCAATTAGCATGATTGGCGACTGTTACGCGCAGAACCAGAAAGAGCTAAAGCGCTATTATCAGCAGGTGGATGAGCAGGGCAATGCGCTGTGGCGTGGCCTGGCGCTCACGCGGGACGATTGCATTCGCCGCGATGTTATCAAGGCGCTGATCTGCAACTTCCAGCTTAACTTCGCCGACATTGAGCAGGTATGGTCGCTGACGTTTGCGGATTACTTTGCCGAGGACTTAGGCCTGCTGGCGCCGCTGGCGAAAGATGGGCTGGTGGAGGTCAGTGAGCAGGGGATTCAGGTGACCGGCAAGGGACGCCTGCTTATTCGCAACATTTGCATGTGTTTTGATGCCTATCTGAGGCAAAAGGCGCGCCTGCAGCAGTTTTCCAGAGTGATATAAAAAAGGCGGGGTTTCCCCGCCTTCTCTTTTAGCTAAAGAAGCTCACCAGTAACGCGCACATCACCGCGGCTACTGCCGTCTGCGGCGAATGGCCAGCGGCTGCACCAGCTTCAGCGCCGCGCGTGACCATGTGAATTACGGATTCCAACATAACTGACTCTCCTGCCTGAACGCGCCCGATCATACTTAACCCGGCGCGGCAGTAAAGTACAAAATAGCAGCAATTTGCGGGCTGATTTGCTTCTTTACAAAATGGCCGAACGTTACTCCATACCCAGCTCTTTTAGCTTACGAGTCAGCGTGTTTCGGCCCCATCCTAGCAGGCGAGCCGCTTCTTGTTTATGCCCCTGAGTATGTCTCAGCGCAGTGGTTAGCAGCGTGCGTTCCATTTCCGGCTGAGCCTCAGAAAGCAGATCCTGATGGCCGGAGCGCAACGCTCGTTCCGCCCACTGTGCTAACAGCATGGCCCAGCTGTCCGGGTTGGTCTGCGTGACCCCGCCGCTTTCGGTCACTGTCGTTTCAAACAGCTCGCTCGGGAGATCCTGAATAAGCACTTCCTGACCCGCTGCCATGACCGTCAACCAGCGACAGGTATTTTCCAATTGGCGCACGTTGCCGGGCCAGGCGAGACGCGTTAAGGCGTTTTCCGTTTCCGGATGCAGCAGCTTTGCTTCCACGCCCAGTTCGCGCGCGGCCACTTGCAGGAAATGGCGTGCCAGACGCGGAATATCTTCCCGACGCTCGCGAAGCGGAGGCAGATGCACGCGGATGACGTTCAGACGGTGGAACAAGTCCTCACGAAACTTGCCTTCCTGTACCCGCTGCTCAAGGTTCTGGTGGGTTGCCGCAATGATGCGGACATCCACTTTTACCGCCGCGTAGCCGCCCACGCGGTAAAACTGTCCGTCGGCCAGCACGCGCAGCAAACGAGTCTGAACGTCCAGCGGCATATCACCTATTTCGTCGAGAAACAGCGTGCCGCCGTCAGCCTGTTCGAAGCGCCCCTGGCGAATCTGGTTGGCGCCGGTGAAAGCCCCTTTTTCATGCCCGAACAGCTCTGACTCGATTAAATCTTTGGGAATAGCCGCCATATTGAGCGCGATAAACGGCGATTTAACCCGCGGGCTGTGGCGGTGCAGCGCGTGCGCCACAAGCTCTTTACCGGTCCCGGATTCGCCGTTAATCAGTACGCTGATGGAGGAGCGCGACAGACGGCCAATAATACGAAACACGTCCTGCATCGCCGGGGCTTCGCCGATGATGTCGGTCGTTGGCCCGTTATCCGGCGCATTTCGCGGCTGCTGCTGTTCCTGATAGTGGCTGATAGCGCGTTCAACCAGCGCTACCGCCTCGTCGATATCAAACGGTTTTGGCAGATAATCGAAAGCCCCTTGCTGATAGGCGCTAACGGCTGCGTCTAAATCCGAATGCGCGGTCATGATGATGACCGGCAGCATCGGGTGGCGCTGCTTAATCTGCTTTAACAGGGCAAGACCGTCCATGCCGGGCATACGAATGTCCGACAGCAACACGTCCGGGGTTTTGGTCGCCAGCGCGTCCAGCACCTCATTGCCACTCTCAAAGGTGGTGCAGCTTAATCCGGCTCCGGTTAACGCGCGCTCAAGGACCCAGCGGATGGAGCTATCGTCGTCAACGACCCAAACTATCCCTCGTTGCATAATGACCTCTACTTCCGAATAGGCAGGTAAACCGAAAATTCGGTATGACCAGGCCAACTGTTGAATTCGATTTTCCCCGAATGCTGGTCGATGAGGCTACGCGCGATGGAAAGACCCAGCCCGGTGCCGCCTTCTCGCCCACTGACCATCGGGTAGAACAACGTGTCCTGCAAATGTGCCGGGATACCCGGGCCGTTATCTTCAATATCTATGCGTGCCGCGAGGCGGTAGCGAGAACCGTGCAGCGTCAGCTGGAAAGCGGTACGGGTACGCAAGATAATCTCGCCCCCTTCGCTACCCAGCGCCTGCAGCGCATTGCGTACGATATTCAGTAAAACTTGCTCAATTTGGTCAGGGTCGTGCGCAAACTCCGGCAAACTCGGATCGTAATCCCGCACAAGAGTGACGTTATCCGGCAGCTCCATCGACACGAGTTTCACCACGCGTTCGGCAACTTTATGAATGCTTTCGGTGACGTGCATGCCCGGCTGCTGAGGCCCTAGCAGACGATCCACCAGATTACGTAGGCGGTCCGCCTGCTCAATAATGACTTTGGTGTACTCCGTCAGCGACGGGTCGGGGAGCGCTTTACTCAGCAGTTGCGCCGCGCCACGTAAGCCGCCTAACGGATTTTTAATCTCATGCGCAAGGCCACGAACTAAATCTCGGGCAGCAATCTGCTGCGCGTGTTGCAGCTGTTCCTGACTCAATCGGCGCTGATTATCCATCGGCGCCATTTCCATCAGGATGTACCCTTCCGGCAGCTTTTGTGCCGTCAGAGAAAGAATGTGCGATCGGCCATCAATGACCAGCGTTACTTCGTTGTCGGTAAACCCCTGGCCTGCCATCAGGCTTTCCTGCATGACGCCAATATTCAACGAGAAATAACTCAATAGATCCGGCAAAGGTGTGCCGTACAGCTTGCGTGAACTCTGCGCCAGCAACTGCTGAGCCGCAGGGTTGGCGTAGTGAACCGCCAGCTCGTCATCCACGAGCAGGATGCTGTTGATGAGAGAATTCAGAATCTGCCCAGCATCGGGCAGCGCGCCAGTTGCCATACAGCAGTCTCCGTGCACCGTTTTAGTGCATTATAGTCTTTGAGTGACAAAAAACAGCGTCACAGGAGGATCCGATGGAGAAAAAAGCCCATCCGAAGATGGGCCAAAGTTTCCACGGCAACAAAAAACAACTTCAATTAGACGCTGTAGTACAGCTCGAACTCTACCGGATGCGGAGTCATGCGCACGCGGTCGTTTTCTTCAGTGCGCAGAGCGATGTAAGCATCGATAGCGTCGTCGGTGAATACGCCGCCCGCAGTCAGGAACTCACGGTCTTCGCTCAGTGCATTCAGTGCTTCTTCCAGAGAGCCAGCAACCTGTGGGATCTCTTTCGCTTCTTCTGGCGGCAGGTCATACAGGTTTTTATCCATGGCTTCGCCTGGGTGGATCTTGTTCTTAATACCGTCCAGACCGGCCATCAGCAGCGCTGCGAAGCACAGGTATGGGTTAGCCGCTGGGTCCGGGAAGCGCACTTCGATACGACGTGCTTTCGGAGACGCAACCACCGGGATACGGATAGAAGCAGAACGGTTACGGGCAGAGTAAGCCAGCATAACTGGAGCTTCGTAGCCTGGGACCAGACGCTTGTAGGAGTTGGTGGTTGGGTTCGCCAGGGCGTTGATCGCTTTAGCGTGTTTGATAACACCCCCGATGTAGTACAGCGCTTGCTCAGACAGGCCAGCATATTTGTCACCGGAGAACAGGTTTACGCCGTTCTTGGACAGGGACATGTGGCAGTGCATGCCGGAACCGTTATCGCCAAACATTGGTTTTGGCATAAAGGTCGCGGTTTTGCCGTAAGCGTGAGCCACGTTGTGTACAACGTATTTGTAGATCTGAATTTCATCAGCTTTTTTGGTCATGGTGTTGAAGCGGGTTGCCACTTCGTTCTGACCAGCGGTCGCCACTTCGTGGTGATGAGCTTCAACAACCAGGCCCATCTGCTCCATGGTCAGACACATAGCAGAACGCAGGTCCTGAGAAGAGTCGACCGGTGGCACTGGGAAGTAACCGCCTTTCACCGCTGGACGGTGGCCTTTGTTACCGCCTTCGTATTTGGTGCCGGTGTTCCATGCGCCTTCGATATCATCGATAGCTACGTGGGAGCCGGAGATAGAGCTGCCGAAACGAATGTCGTCGAACAGGAAGAATTCTGGCTCTGGCCCGAACAGAACGGTGTCTGCGATGCCGGTAGAGCGCAGGTAGTCTTCAGCGCGTTTTGCAATAGAACGCGGGTCACGGTCGTAGCCCTGCATAGTGCCTGGCTCGAGAATGTCACAGCGGATAATCAAGGTAGAGTCCGCGAAGAACGGGTCGATTACCGCCGTCGTTGGGTCTGGCATCAGCACCATGTCGGATTCGTTGATACCTTTCCAGCCACCAATCGAGGAGCCGTCAAACATTTTGCCTTCTTCGAAGAAGTCAGCATTTACCTGATGAGCAGGAATAGTGACGTGCTGTTCTTTACCTTTAGTGTCGGTAAAGCGCAGATCAACAAACTTAACTTCATGCTCATTCAGCATCGTCAAAACGTGTTCAGCGGACATACTTAAACTCTCCCGGATTGGTGTAGTCGTCGTGGTAACGAGGTAATCAAACACTTCTTAATGTGGCTTTTCGCCATAAAATGTTTAAAGCGAAATCTGTGCCAACTTTTAAATCACCCTAAAAAGGCGCTATCATGCGCACCATAGTGCAAAAGGGCTGCACCAGGATGAATAATTTGCACCAATATAGTGCTTCAGTATGAAACCTGAGCACCATATTGGTGCAATTTACGTTATGGCTCCCTTTTTAGCTCCGTGAAAGCGATCACAAACCCTTACTTTCTGCATTGTTTGTAAAGGTTCTTTGTGATCCTGTTCTGTCCTTCGATTAATACGTGTACAATAACGCGCTATTTCTAATGCCTGAGGCAAAGTTGTGATCGAAAATCTGCGTAATATCGCCATCATCGCGCACGTTGACCACGGTAAAACTACCCTGGTTGATAAGCTGCTGCAGCAGTCTGGTACCTTCAGTGAGCGTGCTGAAACTACTGAACGCGTGATGGACTCCAATGACCTGGAGAAAGAGCGTGGGATTACCATCCTCGCTAAAAACACCGCTATCAAATGGAATGACTATCGTATCAACATCGTTGATACCCCAGGACACGCCGACTTCGGTGGTGAAGTTGAGCGCGTAATGTCAATGGTTGACTCCGTTCTGCTGGTGGTTGACGCAATGGATGGCCCAATGCCGCAGACGCGCTTCGTAACCAAGAAGGCGTTTGCCCATGGTTTGAAGCCGATCGTGGTTATCAACAAAGTTGACCGCCCTGGCGCGCGTCCTGACTGGGTTGTGGATCAGGTCTTCGACCTGTTCGTTAACCTTGATGCGACCGACGAACAGCTCGACTTCCCAATCATCTATGCATCCGCACTGAACGGCATCGCGGGTATGGATCACAATGATATGGCGGCGGATATGACGCCACTGTACCAGGCCATTGTCGATCGCGTACCGGCACCAAGCGTTGACCTCGATGGTCCACTGCAGATGCAAATTTCCCAGTTGGACTACAACAACTACGTTGGCGTAATCGGCATCGGCCGCATCAAACGCGGTAAAGTGAAGCCAAACCAGCAGATCACTATCATTGATAGCGAAGGGAAAACCCGTAACGGTAAAGTCGGTAAAGTACTGACTCACCTGGGTCTGGAGCGTATCGAGTCTACCGAAGCTGAAGCTGGCGACATCATCGCTATCACCGGCCTGGGCGAACTGAACATCTCCGACACCATTTGCGATCCGCAAAATGTTGAAGCGCTGCCAGCGCTGTCCGTAGATGAACCAACCGTTTCCATGTTCTTCAACGTCAACACCTCTCCGTTCTGCGGTAAAGAAGGTAAGTTCGTGACCTCTCGTCAGATTCTGGATCGTCTGAACAAAGAGCTGGTTCACAACGTTGCGCTGCGCGTTGAAGAAACCGAAGATGCGGACGCATTCCGCGTTTCCGGTCGTGGTGAACTGCACCTGTCTGTTCTTATCGAAAACATGCGTCGTGAAGGTTTCGAGCTGGCGGTATCCCGTCCGAAAGTTATCTTCCGCGAAATCGACGGCCGTAAACAAGAGCCGTTCGAGAACGTGACTCTGGACGTTGAAGAGCAGCATCAGGGTGCCGTGATGCAGGCGCTCGGTGAGCGTAAAGGCGACCTGAAAAACATGAATCCAGACGGCAAAGGCCGCGTGCGTCTTGACTACGTTATCCCAAGCCGTGGTCTGATCGGCTTCCGTAACGAATTCATGACCATGACCTCCGGTACCGGTCTGCTGTACTCCACCTTCAGCCACTATGACGATATCCGTCAGGGCGAAGTGGGCCAGCGCCAGAACGGCGTACTGATCTCTAACGGTCAGGGTAAAGCGGTTGCGTTTGCGCTGTTCGGTCTGCAGGATCGCGGCAAGTTGTTCCTGGGCCACGGGGCTGAAGTTTACGAAGGCCAGATCATCGGTATTCACAGTCGTTCTAACGACCTGACCGTAAACTGCCTGACCGGTAAGAAGCTGACCAACATGCGTGCTTCCGGTACTGACGAAGCGACCACCCTGGTTCCTGCGCAGAAAATGACCCTGGAGCAAGCTCTGGAGTTCATCGATGATGACGAACTGGTAGAAGTGACTCCGCTGTCCGTGCGTATCCGTAAGCGCCACCTGACTGAAAACGACCGTAAACGTGCGGGTCGTGGTAGCAAAGAAGCTTAAGTTTCTTTTCTGCAGTCTGCTGAAGCCCTGCCTGTAAAGGCGGGGCTTTTTTATTTCTGCCTTAGAATGCGCAACCTCGCCTTCCTCTGATAGTCAAAGTCAGCCTTTCCCGCTACAGTTATTTCTCCATGTCGGAAAGGAGGTGCGCATGCTGTATATCTTTGATTTAGGTAACGTCATCGTTGATATCGACTTTAATCGCGTGCTCGGCGTCTGGAGCGATTACAGCCGGGTGCCGTTAGCCAACCTGCAGAAAAGTTTCGCGATGGGAGAAACCTTCCATCAGCATGAACGTGGGCAGATAACGGACGAAGTGTTTGCCGAACGCTTATGCCACGAGATGGACGTGGCGCTGAGCTACGAGCAGTTTGCCGCGGGCTGGCAGGCGATTTTCATTGGCCTGCGCAAAGAGACCATTGGCGTCATGCAGAAGCTGCGCGAGCAGGGGCATCGCGTGGTGGTGCTTTCCAACACCAACCGCCTGCATACGGGTTTCTGGCCTGATGAATACCCGGAAGTGGCGCAGTCGGCCGATAAAATCTACCTCTCCCAGGAAATGGGGATGCGCAAGCCGGACGCGGAAATCTACCTTAAGGTGCTAGAGGAAGAAGGCTTCTCTGCCGATCAGGCCGTATTCTTCGATGATAATGCCGACAATATTCACGGTGCACGAGCGTTGGGCATCACCAGCATTCAGGTGATCGACAAGCAGACTATCCCCGACTGGTTTGCTAAACAGGGATGATTAAAAGCGTGCCCCGTAAAACTGTGCATCGCCTCAGGCCTCTCTGGGCCTGGGGCAAACTGCTGTGGCAGCGTATCGACCAGGACAACATGACGACCCTGGCGGGTAACCTTGCCTATGTGTCATTGCTGTCTCTGGTGCCGCTGGTGGCGGTTGTCTTTGCGCTGTTTGCCGCCTTCCCGATGTTTGCCGATATCAGCGTTCAGCTGCGCCACTTCATTTTTGCCAATTTTATGCCCGCCACTGGCGATGTAATTCAGCGTTACATCGAACAGTTTGTCGCTAACTCCAACAGAATGACGGCGGTGGGGGCCATTGGTCTGATCGTCACCTCGCTGCTGCTGATGTATGCGGTAGATAGCGCGTTGAACACTATCTGGCGCAGTAAGCGCGCGAGGCCAAAGGTGTACTCCTTTGCCATTTACTGGATGATCCTGACGCTCGGGCCGCTGCTGGCCGGGGCCAGCCTGGCGATAAGCTCTTACCTCCTTTCTCTACGCTGGGCCTCAGAACTCAACAGCATGCTTGATGAAGTCCTGCGTATTTTTCCTCTGCTGCTGTCCTGGCTTGCGTTCTGGCTGCTCTACAGCCTGGTGCCGACGACCAGCGTGCGGGCAAAGGACGCCATGATAGGCTCGCTGGTTGCCGCGCTGCTGTTTGAACTGGGTAAGAAGGGATTTGCCCTCTATATCACCATGTTCCCCTCTTACCAGCTGATTTACGGCGTGCTGGCGGTGATCCCCATATTATTTGTCTGGGTCTACTGGACCTGGTGTATCGTGTTGCTGGGGGCGGAAATCACCGCTTCGTTGGGCGACTACCGTAAATTGCGACAGGCTGCAGAGCAGGAAGAACTGGAAGAACAATGATTGCATTAATTCAGCGCGTTACCCGTGCCAGCGTCACCGTGGAGGGTGAAGTGACGGGTGAAATTGGTCCCGGACTTTTGGTGTTGCTGGGTGTCGAAAAAGAAGATAACGAACAGAAAGCCAATCGCCTGTGCGAGCGTGTATTAGGGTATCGAATTTTCAGCGACGAGCAGGGCAAGATGAACCTGAACGTCCAGCAGGCGGGCGGCAGCCTGCTGGTGGTGTCTCAATTTACGCTGGCGGCGGACACGGAACGCGGGATGCGTCCGAGCTTCTCCGGTGGCGCAGCGCCACAGCAGGCTGAAACCCTTTATGAATATTTTGTCGAGCGCTGCAAACAACAAGGTATCGACGCCCCAACCGGGCGTTTCGCCGCCGATATGCAGGTTTCGCTAATTAATGACGGGCCGGTGACGTTCTGGCTGCAGGTGTAACCCTCGCCATCCGGCTCGCGCAACGAGAGAACAATGTATGTATCACCTTCGTGTGCCACAAACAGAAGAAGAACTAGATCGTTATTACCAGTTCCGCTGGGAAATGTTGCGCAAACCGCTGCATCAGCCAAAAGGTTCCGAGCGCGATGCCTGGGATGCAATGGCGCATCATCAGATGGTGGTCGATGAAGAGGGCAATACCGTTGCCGTGGGCCGCCTCTATATCAATGCCGATAACGAAGCCGCGATTCGCTTTATGGCGGTGCACCCGTCGGTTCAGGATAAAGGCTTAGGGACGCTGGTGGCGATGGCGCTGGAGTCCGTGGCGCGCCAGGAAGGCGTTAAGCGCGTGACCTGTAGCGCACGTGAAGATGCCGTTCCATTTTTTGCAAAGCTTGGCTTTGTGAATCAAGGGGAAATCACCACCCCGCAAACCACGCCGGTACGCCACTTCCTGATGATTAAGCCGGTCGCTACGCTTGATGACATCTTGCATCGGGGCGACTGGTGCGGACAGCTTCAACAGGCCTGGTACGAACATATTCCGCTGAGCGAGAAAATGGGCGTGCGTATTCAGCAGTACACTGGGCAAAAATTTATCACCACGATGCCGGAAACGGGCAACCAAAACCCGCACCACACGCTTTTTGCGGGGAGTTTGTTCTCGCTGGCCACGTTAACCGGCTGGGGGCTTATCTGGCTGATGCTGCGTGAGCGGCATCTCGGCGGGACGATTATTCTGGCCGATGCCCATATCCGTTATAGCAAACCGATCACCGGAAAACCGGGGGCTACGGCTGACCTGGGGTCGCTGAGTGGCGATCTCGACAGGCTGGCCCGGGGCCGCAAAGCTCGCGTAGCGCTTGAAGTCGAGCTTTACGGCAATGACACGCCCGGCGCGGTGTTTGAAGGCGTCTATCTGGTGCTGCCAGCTAAGCCGTTCGGCCCTCTGGAAGAGGGCGGAAACGAAGAGGAATAGGTTAGGATACAAGCTACGCGCCGGGCACATCTCCGTGGCGCATAGTCTGCTGAATCTGTTGCCCACTGGCGCTGGTGGCCTGCAAGGTGCCATTTACGGTGGGCTTCAGCGCAGTACCTGCGGCCACCTGCCCGGTCGCCGAAAGCTGCAGATTTCCGTTCCCCTCGAGCGGCAGAGCGGGCCAGCCCCAGGCGTGTAACACATTCACCGGCACGCTCTGGCCCTTCAGGCTAACGCTCACCGCACGCAGAGGCGTCTGGCTTACGTTTGCCCTGGCTTCCAGTAAGCCTTCACCCGCGAACGCACTTAGCTCCGTGATCGCGATCTGGCTCTGGTTCGCCGTCAGCGACAGCGACGGGCGCCGCACGTCAATGCGGTTAAAGGTGGCCGCCGCGGCATTAAACGAGGCATTGCCGGACCAAATACCCCACTGATGATCTCGTGCCAGCTGGATATTGGTGGCGGTGCCATCCAGCCCGGTGAGCTGGAATGGCCAGTTCGGGTCGATATCGATAACCAGATTACGGTTTGCCGAAAACTTTTTCACCGTAACGCTGTTCAACCAGTCAGGCAGTTTCTCCATCCACAGGGCCTTCCAGTTGGACGGGAGTGTGTATTCCAGCCCGCCTACGACCACTTCATCCATCACCGCTTGATTACCGTCGCGCAACCATTGCCCGGAAGCTCGAACCAGGCCGCCCTCCCAGCGCGAACTAAATTGCCGGAGCGTGGCACCTGCCGGGGCAAAATCGACGTTCACGATCGGATCCTGCAAATGCAGAGAACCGTTAATGAATTCGCTGGCGTTCATCGACAGCTGGCCGTCATCGCTTTGCCATCCCCCGTTCGCCAGCGACAGATTCCGCAGGCTAAGGGCAAGGTCGCTTACCGCCCACTCTTTCCCTTCCAGTCGTGCATCGGTTATTTCAAGGCGATCGATAGTTAACGAGGGAACAGATGTTACTGGCGCAAGAAAATCGGTGAGTGATTTTGCCGTTTGAAGGCGAATGTCATTGAGGCGCAGGCTGCCCACCTGCCATGAGCCGTCGGCGTTGCGGTGGGCATTACCCGTCAGCGAGCCGCGAGCAACGTCCGCCCCGATAGTGGTCAGCGTGACCTGTTCATTATCCAGCGTCCCTTGCAGCAGGACGTTGCTGGCGTTAATCCCGTTGAGCGTCAGAGAACCTGCGCTGAAAGCGATAGTGGCCTTGTTACCCAGCACTTTTCCGGCCTGCGGCAGCCAGGGGGCCACGCCGCCTTCAACGCGCTGGGCGCTGAGATTCCACTCGCTATCCGGGCTGTTAATCGCCATACCCTGCAACTGCAGCTTATCTGCCTCAAGCGGGAGTGGAACCGCATTTGCGCTGAGATTTAACGTCCCTTGCTGGAGCAAAATAGTGTCGACATAGAGAGGCTGAGAAAACTGGCGCGTACTCAGGCCAATATCCACGCTCTTCGCGACCAGAGTCGCAGGCTGGCCGGTGCGGCCAAAAGTAACGTTATGGAACACCAGATGGGTGGGCGAAGACCAGTCATGCGCCATCTCATTGAAAGAGAGGTGGTAGCTCGTTTTTTCATTCACCCAACTGCTGATTTGGCCCGCGCCCCAGCGGGTTTGCAGCAGGATGTAAAAGGCAACCAGCGCCAGTATCACAAGGCCCAACAGGATAAGAACCAGCTTTCCGAGGAATTTCATTGCCTTCCACCCCTTTCAGTTTCGCTAAGGGTGTTATGCCCGATTTACCGCTGTAGCTCAAGGAGGGGATTGTCAAAGGAGATTTCGCGCCGGCAAAAAATCATTGCCGGCGCGTATGGGCGTTACTCTTTTTCTGGCGGGAAAATCAGATTAAGCACGATGGCCGTGATCCCACCGGCAGCAATGCCCGAAGAGAGTAGGGTTTTCAGCCAGTCAGGCGCGAACTGAAGGATCAGTGGCTGCTGGGACACGCCAAGGCCAACGGCGAGCGACAGGGCGATGATCATAATCGCACGGCGATTCAGCGGTTCGCGGGAGACAATACGCACCCCGGAAGCGGCAATGGTGCCGAACATCACAATCGTTGCGCCGCCGAGAACAGGTTCAGGAATATGCTGTACAAAGCCGCTTACTGCCGGGAACAGGCCCAGCAAGATCAGCATCAGGGCGACAACAAAGCCCACATAGCGGCTGGCAACGCCGGTCAATTGAATAACCCCGTTGTTCTGGCCAAAGCAGGAATTCGGAAAGGTATTGAACACGGCAGAAACGCAGGAATTCAGACCATTAGCCAGTACGCCGCCCTTCAGGCGTTTCATGTACAGCGGGCCGGAAACGGGCTGTTCGGAGACGTCGGAGGTGGCGGTGATGTCGCCGATGGTTTCCAGCGAGGTCACCATAAACACCAGCATCAGCGGGATCAGCAGGCTCCAGTCGATGCCAAGTCCGTAATACAGCGGCGTAGGAACCATGATGAGGTCGGTGTTCGCGGCCTGAGTCGTGGCTGGCAGCATGTCCAGAGCCCAGGCGAGCAGATAGCCCACGGCCATCGCGATGACCAGGGACGCGACGCGCAGGTACGGATTACGCTGGCGGTTCAGCAGGATAATAACCAGCAGAACTGCGCCTGCCAGCAGCAGATTTTTCGGTGCGCCGAAAGTGTGATCGGCCATGGCGCCATAGCCACCGCCGATAGAGGTCAGCCCAACCTGAATCAGGGACAGACCGATAATCATGACCACCACGCCGGAAACCAGAGGAGTGATGATACGACGAGCAAGATGCAGCACGCGTGAAATCAGCATTTCCGTGCAGCTGGCAAGCATCAGCGTGCCAAAGAGTGCCGCCATCATCGTCGGCACGTCCGCACCGCCATTTTTCAGCGCCATGCCGCCCATAATCAGCGGAGAGACAAAGTTAAAGCTGGTGCCCTGAATCGACAGCAAACCTGAACCTACTGGCCCCCAGGCTTTGATTTGAATAATCGAAGCCACGCCAGAGGCAAACAAAGACATGCTGATAATGTGCTGTGTGTCCGATGCCGGTAACCCCAACGCCTGGCAAATTAACAATGCCGGTGTAATCACAGCCACAAACATCGCCAGCAGGTGTTGGCAGGCGGCAAAAAGGGTTTGTGGCAGCGGCGGGCGGTCTTCAAGGCGATAAATTAGTTCGCTCGGGCGAGTCTGCGCAACCGGTTGCGCATTATCTGACTCTACGGCATTCACGGACATCAGTGACGATCTCATGGCTGGAAAAGCGCTAATTTTAACGGACTGAACGGCAAAAGCAAACGATTGCTAGCTTGATGGGATAAGAGCGAAATGTCATGAATTGAGCATTAGTTATAACGAAGGCGCATTTTTTGGTTAAAATGCGCCGGCTGATTTCATCCATGAAGGAAATAACAGCGAAGGATAATTAAGCGCGAATGATGGATGCGCAATAAAAGGAGCCCTGCAATGTTTCATCTTGATACCCTTTCTACCCTGGTGGCCGCCACGTTAGTGCTGCTTCTGGGGCGTAAAATGGTCCACTCGGTCCCTTTCCTCAAAAAATACACTATTCCTGAACCCGTGGCCGGTGGGCTGCTGGTGGCGATAGCCCTGCTTGTCCTGAAAAAGAGCATGGGCTGGGAAATTGAGTTTGATATGAGCCTCAAAGATCCTTTGATGCTCGCTTTCTTTGCCACAATCGGCCTGAATGCGAATATCGCCAGTTTGCGCAAAGGCGGGAAGGTGGTGGGGATTTTCCTGTTTATCGTCGTTGGGCTACTGGTCATGCAGAACGCCATTGGCATCGGTATGGCCAGCATGTTGGGGCTCGATCCGCTGATGGGGCTGCTGGCCGGTTCGATAACGTTGTCCGGCGGGCACGGTACCGGTGCAGCCTGGGGCAAACTCTTTACCGAACGCTATGGTTTCCAGAATGCGACGGAAGTCGCTATGGCCTGTGCGACTTTTGGCCTGGTGCTGGGCGGTTTAATTGGTGGCCCGGTTGCCCGCTACCTGGTTAAACATTCGTCTACGCCGAATGGTGCGCCTGAAGACAACGAGATCCCAGGCGCGTTTGAAAAGCCAGATGTCGGGCGGGTCATTACCTCTTTGGTGATGATTGAAACCATCGCCCTGATTGCTATCTGCCTGACGGTAGGGCGTGTCGTTGCTGGGTTATTGCAGGGCACACCTTTTGAGCTGCCGACGTTTGTCTGCGTGCTGTTTATTGGCGTGATTCTCAGTAATTTGCTCGCGGCCGTGGGTTTCTATCGTGTCTTCGAACGGGCAGTTTCCGTACTGGGCAACGTCAGCCTTTCGCTGTTCCTGGCGATGGCGTTAATGAGCCTTAAACTTTGGGAACTGGCCTCTCTGGCGTTACCGATGCTGGCTATTCTGGCCGTACAAACGTTGTTTATGGCGCTGTACGCCATTTTTGTCACCTGGCGTTTGATGGGCAAAAACTACGATGCGGCGGTGCTGGCCGCTGGTCACTGTGGTTTTGGCATGGGCGCCACACCGACGGCGATTGCTAATATGCAGGCGATTACCGAGCGATTTGGTCCGTCGCATATGGCATTTTTGGTGGTGCCGATGGTGGGGGCGTTCTTTATCGACATCGTGAATGCGGTGGTGATCAAGCTGTTCCTGATGCTACCGCTGTTTGCTTAAGCGTTGGAGTAACGCTCGGTTTCCGGCATCCAGCGTTCGATCAGCGCCTTAGCCTGTTCAGGATAGCGTTCGTGGATATGGCGCGCCAGGCGCTGAACCTGCGGGATCATTCCCTGGTCCCGCAGCAGATCGGCCACTTTGAATTCTGCGTTACCCGTCTGGCGAGTTCCTAGCAGCTCGCCAGGCCCGCGGATCTCCAGGTCTTTTTGCGCAATCACAAAACCATCATTACTGTCTCTCAGCACCTGCAGGCGAAGCTGTGCCGTTTTGGATAGCGGGGATTTATACAGCAGCACGCAGTGAGAGGCCACGGCGCCACGGCCAACACGGCCGCGGAGCTGGTGGAGTTGCGCAAGCCCTAAACGCTCAGGATTTTCGATGATCATCAGGCTGGCGTTGGGCACATCCACGCCGACTTCAATCACCGTGGTGGCGACCAGAAGATGCAGTTCGCCCTGCTTGAAGGCCTGCATTACCGCCTGTTTTTCCTGTGGCTTCATGCGCCCGTGTACCAGACCAACGTTAAGCTCCGGGAGGGCGGTTTTTAGCTCTTCCCAGGTCACTTCCGCAGCCTGGGCTTCCAGCAGTTCAGACTCTTCAATCAGCGTACAAACCCAGTATGCCTGACGTTTTTCGTCGCGGCAGGCGTTGCGTACTCGCTCAATTATCTCGCTGCGGCGGGTGTCCGCTATTGCCACGGTAGTGACTGGCGTTCGTCCCGGCGGCAATTCATCGATGACTGAGGTATCGAGGTCAGCATAGGCAGTCATCGCCAGCGTGCGTGGAATCGGCGTTGCGGTCATGATCAGCTGATGAGGATGGAAGCCCTGAATCTGACCTTTTTCCCACAGCGCCAGGCGTTGATGCACGCCAAAACGGTGCTGCTCATCAATGATAACCAGCGCCAGCCCGGCAAACTGAACCTGCTCCTGGAAAATAGCGTGAGTGCCAACCACCATCGAAACCTGGCCGCTGGCAATGGCTTCCTGTTGCGCAATCCGGGCTTTGCCTTTTTGCTTCCCTGCCAGCCAGCCTACCTCGATACCTAATGGTTCAAACCACTGACGGAAGTTATTGGCGTGTTGCTCAGCCAGCAATTCTGTGGGGGCCATCAGGCCAACCTGCTTACCGTGTGCGATAGCACGAAGGGCTGCCAGGGCGGCAACCAGCGTTTTACCGGAACCTACGTCGCCCTGCACCAGACGCATCATAGGTACGTCCAGCGCCATATCTCGTTCTATTTCTGCGACGACTCGCTCCTGAGCTCCGGTAGGCTTAAAGGGCAGGGCAGCAAGTAACTGGTTTTTTAGTGCGTCGTGATTAACCAGCGGTAGCGCATGATAGCGCTGTGCCCCGGCTCGTAGCGCCAGCATACTCAGATTATGGGCAAGTAGCTCTTCGAGGATTAATCTCTGCTGAGCCGGGTGTTTACCGGTTTCCAGATCGGCCAGTTTCATGTCCGGCGGCGGCCTGTGCAAGGTGCGTAATGCCTCCGGCAGGCTCATCATGCCCTGACTCAGTTCGGCGGGCAGAAGTTCGGTAATTGCGCAGGTATCC
This sequence comes from Cedecea sp. AS113, assembly GCF_037152415.1. Taxonomy (NCBI): domain Bacteria; kingdom Pseudomonadati; phylum Pseudomonadota; class Gammaproteobacteria; order Enterobacterales; family Enterobacteriaceae; genus Cedecea; species Cedecea sp. AS113. The sequence goes on along the minus strand of NZ_JBBCMI010000016.1, from coordinate 84,964 downwards.
AGCAGCTCGAGTGCCTGATCGGTCAACTTACGTAGCGTAGCCTGGCGGATTCCCTCGGTCGTCGGGTAAACCGGCGTGAGCGTTTCCTGCAGATCCGGCGTACTGAGGTCGCCCTGAATGCGGTATTCAGGGTGGAACATCTCGGCACCGTATTTGCCGCGTTTGGCTTCACCGTAGGCGAGCACGCGCTTGCCGGCAGAAAGGCTGTTTTTCATCGCGGCGTTGAAATTGAAAAAACGCATCGTGAGAATGCCGGTGCCGTCGCTAATCTGGCAGGTCATCATCCGGCGTCCGCCGAAGGTGATATTGCTGTTCAGCACTTCGCCTTCCACCGTGGCGTACAGGCCCGGCTGAAGGTCGTTAATGGGGTAAAGATGGGTACGGTCTTCGTAGCGAAGCGGCAGGTGCAGCAGCAGATCCTGGATGGTATGCAGGCCTATTTTGGCCAGCTTTCCGCTCTGGCTGGCGCCTACTCCGGCAAGCGTGCTTAGCGGTATGGCATCCAGCAGGCGGCCTTTCATGGCTTATTTCGCCGACTGCATCGTGGCCCACCATGCGGCATCAGCTTCTATCTCACCGTGCTGATTCACATGTGGGTACGGTAAGCCTTTCCGGCGGGAAACGTTCGCCAGCACAGGATAGCCACCTTCAAACAGCAGTCTCTGCTGCTCAGCTTCCGGTAACGTACTGTTTTCACGCTGATACATGCCTGCGTTTTGGCGCTGGCGCTGGGCTTCGTACAAAATCAGCGCCGAGGCGACGGACACGTTCAGGGATTGCACCATACCGATCATAGGAATAATGATGTCCTGATCGGCAAGCGCGAGCGCCTCTTCGGTAATGCCGGTTTTTTCCTGACCCATCAGAATGCAGGTGGGGCGAGTGTAATCTATCTCACGGAAGTCGACGGCTTTATCGGAAAGATGAGTCGCCAGAATTTGCATGCCGCCGCTTTTGAGCTGCCGGACGGCTTCGCCGATAGTTTTGTGTGTTTTGACTTGAACCCAGGAATTACTTCCTGCGGCGGAAGACGCCATGGTGCGCATACGGCTCCCTGGCCAAACGGCGTGCACTTCATGCACGCCTACGGCGTCGGCGGTACGGATGATGGCGGAGACGTTATGGGGCTTGTGCACCTGCTCCATACAAACGGTCAGGTCCGGCTGGCGTCTGGCGAGCATCTCGCAAATACGCGCATAACGTTGAGGATTCATAACTCTAGTTTCTGTTGCGGGTCACTTTAATCACATCCGGCATCACGCGAATCTTGCGCATGATGTTCGCCAGATGGACGCGATCCCGGGCTGTCAGGCGAATGAAGGCGCTGTATACGCGGCCGTCTTTCTCTTCGGTGTTCAGGCTCTGGATGTTAGAGCCCGCAGTGTTTATTGCCGCGGTCAGGTTTGCCAGCGCACCCTGGTGGTTAAACATGTCCACCTTGATCTCGGTGATAAACTCTTGCTCGATCTCTTTATCCCATTCCACGGCCATAAACTTCTCGGGCTCTTTCTGGTAGCCACGAATGTTTCGACAAGACTCATGATGGATAACCAGCCCTTTACCTGGGCTGACGTGAGCGACGATAGGATCTCCCGGAATTGGGCGGCAGCACTTGGCAAAGGTAATCAGAACGCCGTCTGCACCTTTGATTGGCAAGTTGCTGTGATTTGCTGAAGGCGCTGTGCCTGACTGAGCAGCAACCGGTGATTCCCCTTGCAGGTTTTTCGCCACGACGACGCTCATTGCGTTCCCGAGGCCAATTTCGGCCAGCAGGTCGTCAAGTGACGCAAGCTTCATGCGGTCCAGTTCACGCTGGAGATTTTCGGCAGGAATTTCAGCCAGTTTACGGCTGCCACCGAGCGCATGGTTGAGCAGGCGACGCCCTAAACTGACGGAATCATCACGCTTCAGATTTTTCAGCATTTGGCGAATTTTGGCGCGAGCTTTGGAACTGACAACAAAATTAAGCCATGCGGCGTTTGGACGCGCCCCGGGTGCGGTGATGATTTCGATAGTCTGCCCGCTGGTCAACGACTGTGAAAGCGGGTAAGGCTGGCGATCGACGCGAGCGCCTACGCAGGCGTGACCGATATCGGTATGTACCGCGTAGGCGAAGTCCACCGGCGTTGCACCTGCGGGCAGCTCTACAATGCGGCCTTCCGGGGTGAAAACGTAAATCTCATCCGGGAACAGATCGGATTTTACGCTCTCGATGAATTCAAATGAACTACCGGCGCTTTGCTGCAGCTCCAGCAGGCTTTGCATCCAGCGCTGAGCGCGGATTTGTGCCGTCGTGCTGCTTTCGCCTTGCTCTTTATAAGCCCAGTGCGCAGCAACCCCCATTTCCGCCATCTGATCCATGTCTTCAGTACGGATTTGCACTTCAACCGGGACGCCGTGCGGCCCAATCATTGAGGTGTGCAGGGACTGATAGCCGTTCGCTTTCGGGATGGCGATATAGTCTTTCACCCGCCCTGGACGAGGTTTATAGAGGCTGTGCATCTGCCCGAGGACGCGATAGCAGGTATCCATGTCATGGACAATGACGCGAAACGCGTAGATATCCATGATCGAATGGAAACGCTGTTCTTTGAGCGTCATCTTGCAGTAAATGGAGTAAAGGTGCTTTTCGCGACCGCTAACGCGGCAGGCAATGCCTGCCTCCTGAAGACGCCCGTCGATTTCAGAGAGGATTTTTTGAATCATCTCTTTGCGGTTACCTCGCGCCGCTTTTACCACTTCTTTAATAACGCGGTAGCGGTTCGGATAAAGCGCTTCAAAGCCAAGCTCTTCCAGTTCGGTTTTCAGGTGATGAATACCGAGACGGTGAGCGAGTGGGCTATAAATTTCGAGGGTTTCACGGGCAATACGGCGGCGTTTATCTGGGCGCAATGACCCAAGCGTGCGCATATTGTGCGTGCGGTCGGCAAGCTTGATCAAAATGACGCGAATATCCTGCACCATCGCCATGATCATTTTGCGGAAGTTTTCGGCCTGAGCCTCTTTCTTATCGCGGAACTTCAGTTTATCTAGCTTAGAAACCCCTTCCACCAGTTCGGCAACGCTTTTGCCAAACAGCTGTTCCATATCCTGGTAGGTGGCCGGGGTGTCTTCAATCACGTCATGCAGAAGCGCTGCCATTAGCGTTTCATGGTCGAGTTTCATCTCGGCCAGGATACAGGCAACGGCGACGGGATGGGTGATATAGGGTTCACCGCTTGAACGTGTTTGTCCCTCGTGAGCATCACGTGCGACAAGGTATGCCTGCCGGAGGCGCTTAATTTGCTCCTCTGGCAGATAGTTTTGAATCAGCTGATTCAGGCTTTCAAACAGATACAAGGGCTACCCGCAGGCTAATTAACGACGACCTTCAGCAATAGCAGTCACGGCCTGCAGTTCTGCGGCTTCCTGCTCTTGCTGTTCCTGGCGCTCACGAACATCGAGAATCTGGTTGGTGATCAACCCTTCTTCGATTTCACGCAGTGCGATAACGGTCGTTTTATCGTTTTCTTCCGGTACCAGCGGATCTTTACCGCCAACCTGCATCTGACGAGCGCGACGCGCGGCCACAAGTACCAGGTCAAAACGGTTACCAATTTTCTCTACAGCGTCCTGAACGGTTACGCGTGCCATAATTAAAATGCTCCACAGGTGAAGAAATGACTGGGCATGATACTGAAACTGGTGTCAGTCTGCCAATAGTTTGCTGATTAAAGCGTCATGTCGCATCTTTTGGCGACCCATTCGTAGACGCTCGGCACGAATGATTATCTTTAAATCAGACAGGGCAGTGTCGAAGTCATCATTAACGATAAGGTAATCATACTCCGCATAGTGACTCATTTCTGCAACGGCTTGCGCCATGCGTTTTGCAATCACCTCTTCGCTATCCTGACCGCGACCACGCAGGCGCCGGTCCAGCTCGTCTTTTGACGGCGGCAGAATAAAGATACTGCGGGATTGCGGCATTTTCTTACGAATTTGCTCTGCACCCTGCCAGTCGATATCTAAAAACACATCTACGCCGGTCGCCAGCACATTTTCGATCGCCTGGCGGGATGTACCGTAGTAGTTACCAAATACTTCCGCGTGCTCAAGAAAAGCGTCTTCAGCGATCATCTGCTGGAATTCGTCTTTGCTGACAAAGAAGTAATGTTCCCCGTGATTTTCACCTGGGCGTTCACCGCGAGTGGTGTGCGAGATGGAAACCTGGGTGTCATACAGCGGTTGCGTCTTTAACAAAGCCTGGATGAGGCTGGATTTACCCGCGCCACTTGGAGCGGAAACAATATAAAGCGTGCCTTGAGCCATGAGTTCTAACTTAATCGGTATGCATAAAGGGAAGAGCGTCTACCGGCATATTATACACACCGCTGCCCCAGTACGTAGGTTTTGTCATTGCCAGGTACGTTTTTTCTCGTGTTTTACGCGATGTTTTCCACCTTTTTGTCATTCTCGATGCAACGAGATTAGTTTTTAGGGACGTATCTCGTACGCAGGATCTTTCATGCTCGCGATTGATGCTGGACACGGTTATACCTCCCCGGAGAAAGGAAATGGAGGGTGGTATGAAAGGGGTCGCGTTAGCAGTTTTTGTCATTTTACTGGGGGTTTCATCAACGGTAATGGCATCGTGTCCAGCATGGTCTGATGTCAGAACACAGAAGGAGATTGAACGCCTTACGCACCAGCTATCCCTCTGGGATGACGCCTATTACCAGCAGGGAAAAAGTTTGGTGAGCGATGCCGTTTACGATGACTTAAAGGAGACATTGTCTGTCTGGAGGCGCTGCATTAAACAGGGGCAAGAGGCGGAATCTGCAAGGATGGGAGCAGCAGGAAACTCGTCTCATCCTGTTGCGCATACAGGGCTGAAAAAGTTACCGGATAAACGTGCAGTCGAGCTATGGGCTGCAGGCCGACAGAACTTATGGGTTCAGCCCAAAGTAGATGGGGTGGCTATCACACTGGTCTATCAACAAGGGCGGCTGGTGAAAATGCTAAGCCGTGGCAATGGCATTAAAGGAGAGGACTGGACGCATAAAGCTGCCGGTATTGATGCCATACCCCTTCATCTTGCCGGATCTCTTGCGAACAGTGTGCTGCAAGGCGAGCTTTTCCTGAAACGGGAAGGCCATATTCAAAGCCTGGCTGGAGGTGTGAATGCGAGATCTAAAGTTGCCGGGGAAATGCTTCGTACCGGGGCGGTTAGCGATCCAGACGCGCTGGGCATTTTTATCTGGGCATGGCCAGATGGCCCCAAAAGCCATGCTGAAAAAGGCAGTATATTGCGTGATGCCGGGTTTTCTCTGACGGCTCTATGGTCCCGGCCTGTAACAAACATTGATGAAATTGCCCGCTTACGTGAGGGGTGGTTTCGCCAGTCTCTTCCCTTTGTCACGGATGGCATTGTGATTCGTCAGGAACGTGAACCCGAGGCTAAATTCTGGCAGCCGGGGCAGGGGGAGTGGGCCATCGCGTGGAAATATCCTCCTGCTGAGCAAATCGCCGTGGTCCATAACGTTGATTTTGCCGTAGGGCGAACGGGTAAGGTGTCCGTCGTGCTTGAATTGGAAGAGGTTCAGCTCGACGATAAACGTGTTCGACGAGTGAATATCGGTTCACTAAAGCGCTGGCAGGAATGGGATGTTGTGGCCGGTGATAAAGTAAAAATAAGTCTGGCGGGACAGGGAATACCTCGGATGGACGAAGTCGTCTGGCGCGTCAGCCAGCGAGACTCATCCATACCGGAAATGGTGGCTTTTACACCGGTGACTTGCCTTTATGCTTCATCTGAATGCGCAGAACAATTTATTGCCCGTCTGACGGGGATGAGCCAAAAGCAAGTTCTGGATTTGGCTGGCGTTAGTCAAAGCACCTGGCGCCATTTACACATGACGTCACGCTTTCAGCACGTTTTTTCATGGCTGGATTTGAACAAGACAATTCTGTCTGGTTTACCGGGAATTTCAGTGAAAAAAGCCGAGCTGTTATGGCATCAGTTTTCTCTGTCCCGAAAACAGCCGTTTATCCGCTGGGTATTGGCCTTAGGGATGCCGCTGCCGCGAAGTTCGCATGCCGTTCTTAAAGACAAGCACTGGCAGCAGCTTGGCGACTGGGATCAATCCCGATGGCAAACTTTACCCGGAGTGGGGGCTAAGCGGGCAAGTCAGTTAGTCGATTTTATGAAGCATCCACAGGTGATTGCCCTGGCCGCCTTCCTTGGCCAGCATAACATCCCGGGTTTTGGTCATTAGTGATCGGCGTGTTTGTAATGGAATACAGGTAGACCAAGCCGCAGGCGCAGTGCCAGTAGCCGAGAGCTAAAGCCGAACAATAAGGTTGCTATAACCACGACGTCATGGCTGCTGACGTAGTGCTGCAGCGCGATATACAGCACGGCTGAAGCAAAGGCGATACCAGCGTACAGTTCTTTCTGGAACACGAGGGGAATTCGTTTGCAGAACATATCTCTTAGCACACCGCCAAAGACGCCGGTGACAACGGCGGCAATGGTTGCAATGATTGGGCCTTCGCCCATATCCAAAGCAACCTGCGCACCGATAATAGAAAAGACAACGAGACCCAGCGCATCCAGTACCAAAAAGAGTTTGCGTAGGTGCGGCATTACGGGAGCCATGATGGTTGTGAGTACTGCCGCAACGGCAACAATCACTACGTACTCAGGGTGTTTCACCCAGCCGAGGGGATAGTGGCCCAGCAGAATATCGCGGACAGAACCGCCGCCCAGCGCCGTGGCAGTGGCGATAATAATGACGCCAAACGTATCCATGCGACGACGCCCGGCGGCCAGGGCCCCGGTCATGGCTTCCGCCGTAATACCAATCAAATAAAGAATGTGTAGCAGCATATTTGTCCCCTCAGAATACCGGCAGAGGGTAACGTTTTGTGCACTATGTCACGATTGAGATTTTCTAAGCTGAATGAATATGGATTAGTTTTATTTATCCAAAATATAAAATTTGTCCTTTATATTTGGGTGTTGTCAGGTTCTTTTAAAATTAAATGGATTAGTAGAAGTATTTAAGGAGGCGCAATGAAAATATCGGCGATGTTAAAAGCGCTAGCAAATGGCGTCAATCCAGAAACTGGAGAGGTGCTTGGCGCTAAATCAACAGCCAATAAGCCGGAAGCGATAAGAGCGCTGTTTGCCCTGGCTGAGGAGCTGTCGGTGAGCCCGGAAAAACAGAAAAAGCCCAGGCTAACCCCTGAGGAGAGACAGCAGCGTAACCTTGCCGAAGGGCGTCCGGCTAAGTCTCACTTTCCCTGGGCCGAAGAAGAGAAACTGATCCTTGCAGAGCGATTTGAGCAAACTGGCGCTATCGAAACCCTGGGGGATGAGTTTGAACGTTCTCCGAGAGCGGTAGCTATTCAGCTTGAAAAGATGAGGCTTATCACTGCGGAGCAGCTATTGGCGTATACCTAGTACGCATCAAAAGAAAAAGCCTGCTGAACGCAGGCTTATGTCACGCTATTCGATATTCTGAATCTGTTCGCGCATCTGCTCGATCAGGACTTTCAGCTCGATAGCTGAATTGGTCACGTCGGCATTGATAGACTTGGAGGCCAGAGTATTCGACTCGCGGTTAAACTCCTGCATCATAAAGTCGAGGCGACGACCAACGGCTTCTTTCTTTTTCAGGATGTTGTAGGTCTCTTTGACGTGGGCTTCCAGACGGTCCAGCTCTTCCGCGACGTCAATGCGCTGTGCCATCAGCACCAGTTCTTGTTCAAGGCGGTTGTTCTCAAGCTGAACTTCGGCCTCTTCCAGCTTGTTAACCAGGCGCTCGCGCTGCCATTTCACTACTTCTGGCATTTGAGCACGGACTTTAACCACTTCGGCGCTGACGCCTTCCAGGCGTTGTTCAATCAGCCCTTTCAGGGCCTGACCTTCGGTTTCACGGGCAACAATAAAGTCGTCCAGGGCGCCATCAAGGGCGGAAAGGATTTCAGCGGTAATCGCATCAAGATCCTGCTCCTGAGCGGCCATCACGCCTGGCCAGCGTAGAATATCAACCGGGTTGATTTCACCTTCATCGCTTTGCATTTTGACCCAGTTAGCGGCCTCAACCAGCTGCTTAGCCAGCTTTTCATTAAGAATCAGCGATCCTTGTGAACGGGCATCGGGCTCAAAGCGCAGGTTGCACTCAATTTTTCCGCGGGTGAGGCGGTTGCGAATGCGCTCACGAGCAACAGGCTCAAGACTGCGGAACTGTTCCGGCATGCGGATATACGTTTCAAGATAGCGCTGGTTTACCGAGCGTAATTCCCAGGAGGCGGAGCCCCATTCACCTTTTACTTCACGCCGGGCGTAGGCGGTCATACTGCGGATCATAGTACGTACCCGTTTTCAGCTAATGTATGGGGGGATTATAGCCATCAGGGGTCTTGCAGGATAGGAATAAGCGCCTGAAGTCCGTATAATGCGCAGCCACATTCGTTTTAGCCGGAGAAAAGCCCATGCGTCCATCAGGTCGTAGCGCCGAACAAGTGCGCCCAGTTACCCTGACCCGTCATTACACTAAACACGCTGAAGGTTCCGTGCTTGTCGAGTTCGGTGATACCAAAGTGTTGTGCACCGCGACCCTTGAAGAAGGCGTGCCTCGCTTTCTGAAAGGCCAGGGTCAGGGCTGGATCACCGCTGAATACGGCATGCTGCCGCGTGCAACCCATAGCCGTAATGCCCGTGAAGCGGCAAAAGGCAAACAAGGTGGCCGTACTCTCGAGATTCAACGTCTCATCGCCCGTTCATTACGCGCAGCGGTGGATCTAAAAGCATTAGGTGAATTTACTATCACCCTCGACTGCGACGTTCTGCAGGCCGACGGCGGCACTCGCACCGCGTCCATCACCGGTGCCTGTGTAGCGCTGGCCGATGCGTTAAACGGTCTGGTCGCTTCTGGCAAACTGAAAACTAATCCTATGAAAGGGATGGTTGCGGCGGTTTCCGTTGGTATCGTCAACGGTGAAGCTCTCTGCGATCTGGAATATGTCGAAGACTCGGCAGCCGAAACCGACATGAATGTTGTCATGATGGAAGACGGGCGCATGATTGAGGTGCAGGGTACTGCGGAAGGTGAGCCGTTCTCCCACGAAGAGTTATTGGCGCTACTGGCGTTGGCTCGAGGGGGCATTGATTCCATCATCGCGTCGCAGAAGGCGGCGTTAGAAAATTAATTTTTTAAAAGCGACTGAGAAGTCGCTTTTTTATGTCCGTGTCACAATGCTAAGGAGCAAATCCATGAAACCGTATCAGCGCCAGTTTATTGAGTTTGCGCTTAACAAACAGGTACTCAAGTTTGGCGAATTCACGCTGAAATCCGGGCGCACTAGCCCCTATTTCTTCAACGCCGGGCTGTTTAATACCGGGCGCGATCTGGCGTTATTAGGGCGTTTCTATGCTGCCGCTCTGATGGACTCCGGCATCGATTTTGATCTGCTCTTTGGCCCGGCTTATAAAGGTATTCCTATCGCGACAACGACCGCGGTGGCACTGGCTGAGCATCACGAGCGCGATGTGCCTTACTGCTTTAACCGCAAAGAAGCGAAAGATCATGGCGAAGGCGGTAATTTGGTGGGCAGTGCGCTTCAGGGCCGCGTTATGCTGGTGGACGACGTGATAACGGCTGGGACCGCTATTCGTGAGTCAATGGAGATCATTGCCGCGAACGGTGCGAGCCTTGCCGGGGTGCTTATTTCTCTTGACCGACAGGAGCGTGGCCGTGCGGATATCTCCGCCATTCAGGAAGTTGAGCGCGACTATCAGTGCAAAGTCATTTCGATCATCACGCTCAAAGACCTGATTTCTTACCTGGAAGAGAAGCCAGAAATGGCGGACAAGCTGGCTGCAGTGCGTAAATATCGCGAAGAGTTCGGCGTCTAAGTCGGAAAATAAATAAGGGCCTTCCGGCCCTTATTGACTAGTAAAGCTGAGCAGCAATCAGCGGCCAGCGGGTATCAAAATCATCCGTAGGCAGATAGCGGAAATCACTTCTCACAAATCGTGACAGCATTCCTTCACAGAAAGCCAGTAGCTGGCTCGCCAGCAAGGATTCATCGGTGCTAAACCCTTCGCCTTCGCGCATTTTCTTTTCACGCATGACCTGGCGCAGCTGAACCTCAATGCGTTCAAATAGCTGGTTGATGCGATCCTGCAGGCGATCCTGCTCAAACATCAGCGCGTGCCCGGTGAGGATACGCGTCAGACCTGGGTTCCGTTCACCAAAACCCAACACCAAAAGTACGATCAACCGCAGGCGGGCCAGCGTGTCTTTTTCATCTTTTAGAATCAGGTTAATGCGGGTAATCAGGCTATCTTCGATAAACTCAATCAGGCTATCGAACATTTTCATTTTGCTGGGAAAATGCCGATAAAGTGCGGCTTCGGACACGCCAACGGTTGCCGCTAGTTTAGCGGTCGTAATGCGTTGGCTGCCGTCGCTGGATTCGAGCATTTGGGCCAGAGACTGAAGTATTTCCTCGCGACGATTCCTTTTCGCGGTCTGTTTTTCTGCCATGTTCTAAAATACCCCTGAAAAATACCTTGTCAGGTAAGCACCGAACCGCGCCCACAAACGCTTGGTTTGCGGTCTGTTTTAACGTTATCTACGCGGTAGGGTTACGTTGATAAAACGGTATTACTGGCGGCCTGAATGACCAAATCCGCCTTCGCCACGGTCGCTGACGTCAAAATCTTCAACCAGGTTAAATTCGGCCTGCACAACAGGTACAAAGACCATCTGCGCAATGCGTTCGCCGGGCTGAATGGTGAAGCTGTCCTGGCCGCGGTTCCAGACAGAAACCATCAGCTGGCCTTGATAATCGGAGTCAATCAGCCCCACCAGGTTACCCAGCACAACACCGTGTTTGTGGCCCAGGCCGGAACGAGGCAGGATGACCGCTGCCAGAGAGGCGTCAGCAATGTGAATAGCCAGGCCGGTTGGCAGCAGCGTTGTTGCACCAGGTGCAAGTTCTACGGCGTCATCCAGGCAAGCGCGCAGGTCAAGACCGGCAGAGCCGGAGGTGGCGTAAGTTGGTAACGGGAATTGCTGACCAACTCGCGGGTCCAGAATTTTAACGTCGATTTTTTTCATCATAGCGGGTAACGATCTCGTCCAGTAAAAGGTGGCCAAGGAGTGCTTTACGCTCAAGCGGTAAGACTTTGTCTCCCTCCTGCCAGAAAAGGTGCAATGCGTTATTATCGCTATTAAACCCTTGATTATTCTGAGATACGTCATTAGCGCAGATCAGATCCAGGTTTTTAGCGGCACGCTTTTTCCGGGCGTATTCTTCCACATTATTTGTTTCGGCGGCAAACCCTACTACATAGGGACGTCCTTCAGAAAGCGCCGCAACACCCGCAACAACATCCGGGTTTTTGACCATTTTTAGCGTAATTTCATCGCCTTGCTTTTTAATTTTCTCGTCAGCAACCACGGCTGCTCGATAGTCGGCAACGGCGGCACAGCCAATGAATATATGCTGCCCGGTGACGCGTTTTTGGACCACTTCATTCATTTCCAGCGCCGTAGTGACGTCAATGCGGTTGACCCATGCCGGAGTAGGCAGATTTACCGGGCCTGAAATCAGGGTTACGTTTGCCCCGCGCGCTGCCGCTGCGGCGGCTATAGAAAACCCCATCTTTCCTGAGCTGTCGTTAGTAATGTATCTGACGGGATCCAGGCGTTCGCGCGTTGGGCCGGCGGTAATCATGACGTTCAGATGTTGCAGATCTTTGACTACGGAGAAATGTTCAACGGCCATATCAACCAGCGTTAGCGGATCTAACATTCGGCCTGGTCCAATATCACCGCAGGCCTGACTTCCGCTATCCGGGCCCCAAATCAGGAGACCACGAGCGCTTAGCACGTCCAAATTATGTTGAGTGGCGGCCGCGCGGAACATTTGTTGGTTCATTGCCGGAACAACGGCAACCGGTGCGGCGGTTGCCAGGCAAATAGTGCTGACCAGGTCGTTTGCCATGCCTGCGGTCACGCGCGCAATCAGGTCTGCTGTCGCAGGTGCGAGTATCACTAAATCTGCCCATTTGCCGAGTTCGATGTGGCCCATGGCGGCTTCTGCTGCGGGGTCTAGCAAACTGTCGGACACAGGATAACCGGACACTGCTTGCAAACTTAGTGGCGTGATGAAGGCCTTCGCCGCCTCGGTCATTACCACTCGTACATCCGCTCCGCGATCGCGCAGACGACGAACCAGCTCAGGTGTTTTATAGGCCGCAATACCGCCGCTCACACCAAGAACAATTTTCTTGCCGGAAAGTCCCATCATGATTTTTATCCGTTGGAAGTCACAGTCGAATGGCCATTTTATCACAATCCCTGACAGGCGACTTTTTGCAGTTTGCGAGGCACTACGCAAGACCAAAACCCGCTCATCGCCTGATAATAAAAAAGGCCGCATCATGAAAGTGTTAAGAGAGGGAGAGGTGCGATGGACAGGGATAATGAGATTGAAAACGCGTATTTACCCAGGGAAAAGCTGCTGCAATTCGGTGTGGGTGCTCTCACCGATACTGAGCTGCTTGCGCTCTTTTTACGTACGGGCCACCAGGGAATGCACGTTTTGGTTTTTGCCAATATGCTGCTGCGTGAGTTTGGTTCCCTGCACCGCTTGTTGTCGGCAGATTATTCCCATTTCAAGGGCGTGAAGGGGATTGGTGAAGCGAAATACACTCAACTAAACGCGATTGCCGAGCTGGCGAGGCGTTATTACTCGTCTCAGGGTATCAAAGAACTCTCATTGCTTACGCCTGGAAAGGTGCGGGAGTATGTGCAGAGTCAGTTGACGACCGAGCAGCGTGAAATCTTTATGGTGCTGTTTTTGAATAATCAGCATCAGGTTATTAAATGTGAGCGGTTGTTTGCCGGAACGCTAAGTCACGTTGAAGTTCACCCGAGAGAAATTGTCCGTGAAGCGATGAAATGCAACGCCGGTGCCATTATACTGGCGCACAACCACCCGTCAGGTAAGGCCGAACCCAGTAAAGCAGACCGGGCTATTACGGAACGCATCGTGAAAGTTTGCCTGTTTATGGAAATTCGAGTGCTTGATCATCTGGTTATTGGTCACGGAGAATACGTTTCTTTCGCTGAACGAGGGTGGATTTAAGCCATCAGGCGCGATCCATTGGGATCTTTGTCTGTTCGGGACTTGAGCACATGCCTCACACAGCGTATACTACGCCACCTTTGAGAATCTCGGGTTTGGCATTATGCGCCTGGCACTGTGGTTCACATTGAACCGCCAGGGACCAGGCTTGCAGCCTGACGAGGCGCCTAACCCTATACGAAGCTCGAGCTAATTTGATTTTTGGAGAATAGACATGTCCCGAGTCTGCCAAGTTACTGGCAAGCGTCCGGCGACCGGTAATAACCGTTCCCACGCACTGAACGCGACTAAACGCCGTTTCCTGCCGAACCTGCACTCTCACCGTTTCTGGGTTGAGAGCGAGAAGCGTTTTGTCACCCTGCGTGTATCTGCTAAAGGTATGCGTGTAATCGATAAGAAAGGCATCGATACAGTTCTGTCCGAACTGCGTGCCCGTGGCGAAAAGTACTAAGTACTTAGAGGAAATAAATCATGGCTAAAGGTATTCGTGAGAAAATCAAGCTGGTTTCTTCTGCTGGTACTGGTCACTTCTATACCACCACGAAGAACAAACGTACTAAGCCGGAAAAACTGGAACTGAAAAAGTTCGATCCAGTTGTCCGTCAGCACGTTGTATACAAAGAAGCCAAAATTAAATAATTCTGGTAACTTTGTTGAAGAAACCCGGCTCAGGCCGGGTTTTTTTATGCCTGCTTCCCGGAGGAGAGATGCCTGAATTACCAGAGGTAGAAACCAGTCGTCGCGGTATTGAGCCGCACCTGGTGGGTGAAACCATCCTGTATGCCGTTGTGCGCAATGCTCGACTGCGCTGGCCGGTTTCTGATGAAATACATGCTCTGAGCGATAAGCCGGTGTTGAGCGTACAGCGGCGGGCGAAGTATTTGCTGCTGGAGCTACCGGATGGCTGGATCATCATTCATCTGGGAATGTCCGGCAGCCTGAGGATCCTCGCGGAAGAACTTCCTGCGGAAAAGCACGATCATGTCGATCTGATCATGAGTAACGGCAAAGTTCTGCGCTATACCGATCCCCGCCGCTTTGGCGCCTGGCTGTGGGTCAAAGAGCTGGAAGGGAGCAATGTATTGTCTCACCTTGGTCCGGAGCCTTTGAGCGACACATTCAGTGCAGAATACCTGCGCGAAAAATCGGCCAAAAAGAAAACGGCTATCAAGCCCTGGCTAATGGATAACAAACTGGTTGTTGGGGTGGGGAATATCTATGCCAGCGAATCCTTGTTCGCAGCGGGGATCCATCCCGACCGTAGCGCACAGTCGCTATCAAAAAAAGAGTCTGAAACTCTGGTCGCAGCTATCAAAGCTGTATTGCAACGCTCAATAGAACAAGGTGGAACCACTTTAAAAGACTTCCTTCAGTCCGATGGCAAACCCGGCTATTTTGCTCAGGAGCTGCAGGTATATGGCCGGGAAGGAGAGCCTTGCAGGGTATGCGGTACGCCGATTTCCGCCGCTAAGCACGCCCAGCGTAGCACTTACTATTGTCGCCGCTGTCAGCGATAGCTATTTAAGCCTTTCGATAAGCGCTTTACAGACATGCTCTGGCAGGAAGTGGGCGACATCTCCGTGATGGCGCGCCACTTCTTTGACAAGGGAAGAAGAGACAAACGACCACTCTTTAGATGGCATCAGGAACACGCTTTCCAGTTCAGGCATGAGATGGCGGTTCATGTGGGCCAGCTGCATTTCATATTCAAAATCAGCCGCGGTACGCAACCCACGCACCAGCACGTTCGCCTGCTGGTTACGTGCAAAGCTTGCCATTAAATCGCTGAAACCGAGAACCTGAACGTTGGGTAAATGCGCAAGTGCCTGCTGCGCCAGCGCAACGCGTTCATCCAGGGTGAACAAGGCATTCTTGCTGGGGCTTGCTGCAATCGCAAGGATCACCTGGTCAAACATACTGGCTGCACGGGTAACGATATCAATATGGCCGTTGGTGATGGGATCGAAAGTCCCCGGATAGATTGCCCGCTTTTGCATATCTGACCTTAGTGTGTTTTAGGGGGGAGATAAGGTTCCAGTAGCTGTAACAGGCGCTGCAATGCACCCTGGTTCTGGTAAAGCACTTCCACAGCATGGCGCCCGTAGAAGTTACGATAATCCTCATCTGTGAGCAAAGACGCAATCTCTTTTACTAATGACTGCTCGTCCGTCACGGTGATTAGGCCATCTGCCTGCGACAGGCGCGCGCAGATATCTTTGAAGTTAAAGGTATGTGGACCCATTAACACTGGAATAGCATGTGCGGCTGGTTCGAGGGGATTATGGCCACCACGCTCAACTAACGAGCCGCCAACAAAAGCCAGATCGGCAATCCCGTACAGTAACATTAACTCACCCATAGTATCGCCAATGACGACCTGCGTACTGGAAGACGGTACCTCTCCAGAAGAGCGAGTTATGTAGCTTAATCCAGCATTTCTGACCAGATTGATGGCATCCGGGAAGCGTTCCGGGTGGCGTGGTACAAGGATCAGCAGTAAGTTAGGAAACTGCTTTAAAAGCGACTGATGAGCTTGCACGACGATGCTTTCTTCGCCTTCGTGCGTGCTGGTAGCTATCCAGACCGGGCGGTGCGGTGCCCACTGCCGGCGCAGCGTCACGGCTCGAGCGGCCAGCTGCGGTGTCACCGAAATATCAAACTTAAGGCTACCGGTAACCGTCAATTGGCTCCGTTTTGCACCTAGTGAGATGAAGCGTTCACCATCTTCTTCGTTCTGTGCGGCGATAAGCGTAATGCGCTGCAGCAGCGTTCTGACAAAGTCACCAAGTTTTGCGTAGCCCTTTGCCGAGCGTGCGGAAAGCCTGGCATTGGCAATCACTAATGGGATATAGCGTTTGTGCAGCGCGGCTATCAGGTTTGGCCAAAGTTCGGTTTCCATAATCAGTACCAGCTTTGGATCGACTTTATCTAGGAAGCGGTTGAGCGCACACGGCAAATCGTAAGGCAGATAGACGTGCTGGACGTCTTCTCCGAAAGCGGACATGACCCTTTCTGAGCCGGTTGGTGTCATTGTCGTGACGGTAATCGGCAATTCTGGATAGCGGTGGCGAAGCGCGCGAACCAGAGGTATGGCGGCCAGCGTTTCCCCAACGGAAACCGAATGCAACATAATACCACCTGGCTTGAGCGGCTTTTTATAGAAGCCGTAGCGCTCGCCAATGCGTTTGCGGTATGCAGGAGCTTTACGACCGCGCACCCATAATCGCAGCCAGATGAGTGGCTGTATGAGGTAAAGCAGTACGGTGTAAAGCAATTGGAGCATAGGATACGGCTGGCATTATGAATGTGCTGGGGATTCTATGTATTTAACCTGAGCTTTGCCATTACTTTTGCGGAAATTGGGCGAAAACCAGGTTGATGGCTTGTGTCAAAGGTATGTATTGCCAGGCAATGGTTGGATTGAGCAGTTGTGCAAAAGTCAAAAGTGAATGGTCTTTGAGTTTAAGGAAAATAAATTATTTTAATTCATATATTTATCAATGAATTGTCTTGGCTTGCGTATCCTTCGGAATGGGAGCGATAAGTGGTACACTACACATAAAAATGAACACGTTGTCAGTGAACAGGTAGCTGTGGAGCCTGGGGCGGTAGCGTATTTTTTATTTTTCAGTATTGCTGATATTAAGAGCTGACGGTGAATACGACATTTAAAAGAATTTTAGTGATTAAAATGCGCTTTCACGGCGACATGTTGCTGACAACGCCTGTGATCAGTACCCTTAAGCGCAACTATCCTGAAGCAAAAATAGATGTCCTGCAGTATCAGGATACCCTTCCCATTCTTTCTGGAAATCCAGAAATAAATGCGCGCTATGGTATAAGCAACAAAGGCGTTAAAACAGGAAAGAAAATCAGTAATTTTCTTTCCTTGATTCGCCGCTTGCGGAGCAATCATTATGACCTGATTGTTAACCTGACCGATCAGCGGAGCGTGGCATGGATGGTTCGCTGCCTTGGGCCGGCAGTAAAAATTTCCCAGGATTACGCTCACCGGCAGTCTTCATTCTGGAAAAAAAGCTTCACTCACCTTGCCCCTGTCGTTGGTAAACATGTCGTTGAAGCTAGCCTCTCAGTGCTCTCTCCTTTAGGAATTACGGATTTTTTTACAGAAACAACGCTGTACTACACTGAGGCCGATTGGCAAAAGATCCGTGAAGTGCTTGATGCTGAAAGCGTTGCTGACAAGTATGTTGTCATTCAGCCCACGGCCCGACAGCTCTTTAAGTGTTGGGACAACGATAAGTTTTCTCAGATCATTGATTACTTGCAGGATGAAGGATTCCCGGTTGTATTGACCTCTGGACCGGGTCGGGACGATCTCGCCTGCGTTAATGAGATAGCTCAAGGATGCAAAATAATGCCCGTTGTGGCGCTTGCCGGCAAAACAACCTTCCCGGAGTTGGGCGCTTTAATCGATCATGCAGCATTGTTTATTGGGGTGGACTCAGCGCCTGGGCATATTGCTGCGGCGGTAAAAACGCCTGTCATTAGCCTGTTTGGTGCAACGGACCATGTTTACTGGCGTCCATGGACAGAGCAAATTACGCAATTCTGGGCAGGTAACTATCAATCTATGCCGTCCCGTGCTCAACTCGACCGCAATAAAAAATATATGTCGGTGATCCCTGCTGAGGATGTGATTGCCGCCATTTCTAAAATGCTTCCTGCCGCTGCGGCGCTATCACCAAGAGACGAAGCATGATGACAGTTGCTTTTTGTCTGTATAAATATTTTCCCTTTGGCGGCCTGCAGCGCGATTTTATGCGTATCGCCGGGGCTGTTGCATCGCGTGGGCATAACGTCCGGGTTTATGTGCAGTCCTGGCAGGGCGAGAAACCTGATGCCTTTGATATCGTCATCGTTCCTGTGCGGTCAAAAACGAACCACGGTCGTAATGCTGAATATTATCAATGGGTGAAGGCTCATCTGAGTCAGCATCCGGTAGACCGCGTAGTGGGTTTTAATAAAATGCCGGGTCTCGATGTTTATTATGCAGCAGACGTTTGTTACGCCGAAAAAGTAGCACAAGAGAAAGGTTTCTTTTATCGCCTGACCGCCCGATATCGGCATTATTCACAGTTTGAAAAAGCCACATTCGAGCAAGGAAAATCAACCAAGTTGCTGATGCTGACTGATAAGCAAATTGCTGATTTTGAAAAACACTATGGTACGGAATCTTCGCGTTTTCTGATCCTGCCTCCAGGTATTTACCCCGATCGTCGATTCGACAACCATCCGCAGGGTAGCCGGGAGCGTTACAGAGAAAAAAACGGCATTGGTGTGAATGGCTACCTCGTTTTGCAGGTAGGCTCCGATTTCTCGCGTAAAGGCGTTGATCGCTCTATTGAAGCGTTGGCTGCTTTGCCTGAGGCCATCCGTAGTCGAACCACTTTGTTTGTTGTCGGGCAGGATAAACCCGGGCGGTTTAAGACATTAGCGCAGAAACGTGGCGTAGAGAGCCGGGTTAGTTTCTTCTCCGGAAGAGATGACGTCTCTGAACTGATGATGGCTGCGGATGTTTTGATTCATCCTGCCTACCAGGAAGCTGCCGGTATTGTCTTGCTTGAGGCGATAGCTGCCGGATTGCCAATCCTTGTGACGGAAGTTTGCGGCTATGCACATTATATTGCAGACGCTGAGTGTGGGGTTGTTATCAAAGAACCGTTTAGCCAGGCATCGCTTAATGCGGCTTTATCTGACGTTCTGGGTAATGCAGAGCAGCGCCTGAGCTGGGCGAGTCACGCTCGTCATTATGCCTCAACCCAGGATATTTATAGCCTGGCCGAAAAGGCAGCAGATATCATAGTGGGAGAGCCGCGTGGTTGAGTTAAAAGAACCTTTTACCTCTCTTTGGAAAGGAAAGGACGTTTTTGCTGAAGTCAGAAAACTTCAGGGGGAAATTTTCCGCGAACTGGAAACACGCCGCACGCTACGTTTCGAGGCCGCAGGAAAAAGCTATTTCTTAAAATGGCACCAGGGAACGTCTATCAAAGAAGTGATAAAAAATCTTATTTCGCTGCGAATGCCGGTTTTAGGGGCCGATCGCGAGTGGAAGGCGATTCACCGGCTGAAAACTCTGGATGTCGACACGATGCAGGGCGTTGGTTTTGGTGAAAAGGGGTTAAACCCAATCAACAAAACGTCGTTCATCATTACTGAAGATTTAACGCCTACGATCAGTCTCGAAGATTACTGTGCTGATTGGGCGACGAATCCACCTGACGTAAAAATCAAGCGGATGCTGATTGAGCGTGTAGCCACAATGGTACGTAAAATGCACGGTGGTGGCGTAAATCATCGGGATTGTTATATTTGCCATTTCTTATTGCATCTCCCCTTTTCTGGTCGGGAAAGCGAACTGAAGGTTTCGGTGATTGACCTGCATCGTGCGCAGATTCGAACAAAAGTTCCTCGACGCTGGCGGGATAAAGATCTCATTGGACTCTATTTTTCATCGATGAACATTGGGCTGACACAGCGTGATATTTGGCGCTTTATGGTGACGTATTCTAATCAGCCACTTAGAGGTGTGCTAGAAACGGAACATGCATTGCTGGCTAAAGCAGAAGATAAAGCGGAAAAAATTCGTGAGCGTACAATTCGTAGATCTCTTTAATTTATTGATGTGTGAAAATCATGAAAATAGCTTTTGTCGGTGAGGCCGTTTCTGGATTTGGTGGAATGGAAACGGTAATTAAAGGCGTCATTAATGCTTTTCAGAATAAAGAACAACCTGATGACTGCAGCATGTTTTTCTTTTGCCGTAATGACAAAATGGACAAGCAATGGCTGGAGAATATTGATGTTAATTATTCTTTTAGCAATCAGAGGATATCCTTTTTCCGAAAGTTGAAACATGTTTCTGCTTTTAGCAAATGGATAAAAGGATATCGCCCTGATGTAGTTATATGCATTGATGTGATTTCCTGCTTACTGGTAAATCAAGCCAGGAAAAAAGCGGGTGTAAATTTTAAAATTTTCTCTTGGCCACATTTCTCACTTGACCATAAAAAGCATGCTGAATATATCGTCTACGCTGATCGGCATTTAGCAATAAGTTCAGGTATCAAGAAACAAATGCAGATGCGAGGGGTTTCGGCATCAGACATTACATTAGTGTACAACCCTGTGAGTCGAAAACCAGACATTATACACGCGCCGGAGAACGGTGAGGTAACCACTTTTCTCTATGTAGGAAGGATGAAATTTGAAGGCCAAAAGAGAATCAAAGATTTGCTTGATGGCCTGGCAAGGGCTGATGGTCAGTGGAAGTTGCATGTCATAGGGGATGGTTCTGATTTTTCAAAATGTAAGGAATATGGTAAGCAGCTCAATATTGACGCCAATATTATCTGGCATGGCTGGCAAGCAGATCCTTGGGGCTTGGTGAAAAATAAAATAAAGTCAGTGAATGCGCTATTGTTAACCTCATCATTCGAAGGTTTTCCTATGACTTTGCTTGAAGCGCAATCTTATGGTATTCCGTGCATCAGTTCTAATTGCGTGACCGGCCCTGAAGATATTATTCAGAATGGCATTAATGGATATTTATATGAGCCATCCGATCTCAATGAATTTATCGGTTTGTTAGATAAAACCATTTCTGGAGATATAATTATAAATCGCAAAAATATACCTTCAACAATATCTGATTTTTATGATGAAGCATACTTTGATAGAATTAATTCGGCTATACTTTATTAAATGTTGAGTGCAAAATGAATTTTTCTTATTTTGACGAGTCCAATGTAATTCGCGATAAAATTGAATTTGATTTTCAGGATGATAATAATCTTGATGCGTTGGCTATTTCGTTTGGTACAGATAAAAATTTCCTGCTAGGATGTGGGGTTGCTATTACTTCAATATTGATTAGTAATCCTCAGCATAAATTCTCATTTCATATTTTTACCGATGAGTTCTCTACGCAAGACAGCGATGAATTTTCAATATTAGCTAAGAGATATAAAATAAAGCTAACTATTTATATTATTGATAGCAGCGAATTGAATGGTTTACCAATAACAAAAAATTGGACTAAGGCGATTTACTATCGATTTATAATTTTTGATTATTTCAATAAAAAATGCGACCGGGTGTTGTATCTCGATTCCGATATTGTTTGTCAGCATTCGTTGGATGAGCTTATTCATCTGGATTTGGATGACAACATTGCCGCAGTAGTTGCAGATGAGTCGAAAGAATGGTGGGAGAAACGAGCGAACCAGTTACGTTCCCCTGCTATTAAGAACGGATATTTTAACTCAGGTGTTCTCTTGGTTGACCCTAATAGGTGGGTTAGCCAAGAAATAACTAAAAAGGCACTGGCTCTGCTTAACGATCGCGAGGTTCAGGAATACATATCGTATCCTGATCAAGATATTATAAATATCTTGCTTGCAGGCCACTTGTATTTTTTAAATATAAAATACAATACACAGTTCAGCCTCAATTATGAATTAAAAGAAAAAGTTGATATCCCAATAAAAACAGAAACTGTTTTTATTCACTATATAGGGCCCACTAAACCTTGGCATGCTTGGGGGAATTACATATCAAGCCAGCCATTTATGCATGCAAAAAAACAGTCGCCATGGAATAATAAAAAACTCCTTGAACCTGTTACCGCAACACAAAGCCGTTACGCTGCGAAGCATTTCTCCAAGCAAAAAAAATACCTTCTTGCTATGGTCTGCTGGGCTAAATATTATTTTTATAAACTCCAGTGACTTTTTAATAAAGAAATGAACCGTTGCGTTAATGAGATTAAACGATTCTGTTTGGTTTGATTTTTATTGTAAATATGACCATGTTAGGGTGATTCATAATGACTGTCCCAGTTTATGTTGTTTCTTTATTAAGAGATGATGAAAGAAGAAACAGAATTAAAAATATATTTTCTGATTTAAATATTGATTTCGTTTTTTTTGATGCTGTTGACGCTAAAGATCCACGTAATAAATCAATAATAGAAAGTATGAGAGTTGCTGGGGAAAGTGCTGATATGACCGATGGTGAAATTGCATGCACACTTAGCCACCAGTTTATATATAAGGATATTGTAGATAAATCATATGAATGGGCAGTCATTCTTGAAGATGATGTGATTGTGGATTCTCGTTTTGCAAAATTCCTATCTTCTTTCAACGAAAATGAATATGATAAATTAAATAATAATAACCTTTACTTACTTGGCGGACAAAAAGGATTGCACGATTATCCAGTGCTTGGGTTGAGCCATTTTAGTAAAATCAATGTAAGTACCTGTACTTTTAAAAGAGTGACCTTCAACAGAGGAAAAATCCGTAGAACATGTAGTTATTTAATGAATAAAGATATGGCACGTAATCTTCTTAAGCTGACGCAATCCTATGGCACTTATCGAGCTGATAGCTGGTTTTTGATGGATGAAAAAAATATAATAAATGATTTCTATCTTGATGAAATCATAGAACATCCAATACTCAATGGGACTAATAGTCATCTTGAAAGCGAACGAGCACTAGTGGCCGAAAAAAAACGTCCGCGTAGTTATATTCAAAAGAAAATGAAAGTAACTCGTTCATGGATAAAAGTTTTCTTTTTCTCATTTTTTAAATAAAAAATTATTCATTTTAATTTAAAAGCTAACATGGGTTTAATGATGAGCTTTATAAAATTCATTGGGTGTGGGTTTATATTCGCTTTGTATTTGATTGGTGTAATATTCATCCCTATTGATCTAAATACAACAACCAAAATAATAAATGCAACAGGCGTTTTATCATTCTTTGTTGTGATATTTAGCCCATGGCATAATTACAGGAAAAGCATTGTTATATTAACATTGGGCCTTTTACTTTTGGGGGCTATAGATCTGATCTGGTATGGAATTTATAAAACCGGTGATGTGATTTACAAAAATGGTTATAGAGGTTATTTAGAAGCAGGAAAGCTTCTGGTTTTTAGTTCATTTACTTTTCTTGCATTAAGCAACATTCGTTTTAGAGTAATATCCAGATTTCATGTGCCGGTTATCTTCCTCACCCAAATAATAATGTTTAGCCGTGCATTTTATCAGTCTTTATATTTGCATTCAGAAAGAATAGCTCTATCAGCGATGGATGGTAACAGTGGCGAAATGGGCGCGGCGACGATTGCAGCTTATGTCGTAACGTTCTTTGGACTATATTCTGCTATTGTTTTTATTAAGTTAGAATCAAAATATAAATGGTTTATCTTTTATGCAAGCTTTGCATTGAGCTTTACAGCAATTATGATGACGGAGACTCGGGCGGCTATTGTTGTCTATCCTGCCATGGTAATAGCTATATTATTCATAGAATATGGCCGACAGAGACAATTTGTAATAAAAAGCTTAAGTGGTTTTCTTGTTTTATTTTTATGCTGCGGATTGTTGTTCAATAAAGAAATTGACAGGCGTTTTAATGAATTGAAAAGTGATGTCTCATTATTTACAAAATCAAACGATAGCATGTCTTCCGTGGGAGCTCGTTTTTCTATGATCCTTGCAGGGTTTAAAAGCGCTCCTCATGGAATAGAATGGCAGTCTCTTGAGCAGCGAGCTGCTAATATTCTTGATTTAAGTAAAAAAGACAGCCGATATGAGGGAGCTGCTCAGTTTCTGAATGTTCATATGCACAATGAAATTGCTGAAGCATTATCTACCAAAGGCATATTTGGTGTCGTATTCTTGGTGATTTTTTATTCTTCGCTAATATATTATTGTATCCGCGAGAAGAAGTATTTATTGTTGGTTTTCCCTGCAACCATTATGCTGTTTGGGATAAGTGATGTTATCACGCACGATAAGCCTATCCCCGCTTCCTGGATAGTATGCCTGCTGCTGTCTGTTTTGTTCTTAAGCAATCAGGACAGAAAAAATATTTAAATGCATTGGGAGTGGATAATATATCCACTCTATTTCATTCTGAAATTGCTTTGAGCTTGCTATTAACATATTCAGGATTAAGTAGTTCTAAATTATTCTTAGGAGAACGGCAAATTTTTTGATTTTTCCCATACCCGCCAATGAGCCCCGGATCTGTCGGTCCGTAAAGCGTTACATTCGGGCGGTCTAATGCTGCGGTAAGATGGCTTAAGCCTGTATCAACGGAAACGACATATTTTGCCCCCGCTAATACTTTAGCCACTTCTTCAAGCGTCATTTTCGGTAAGACGTCTACGAAATCAAACCCTTCAGCCAATCGTTTTGCCCTTGCTTCTTCATGTGGCGCTCCCCATGGAAGCTTAATGCGAATCCCTGAACCCTCCTGCAGGCTAATGAGCTCACGCCAGTGCCTCTCGGGCCAGTGTTTATCATCTCGTGTCGTCGCATGTAAGAATACGGCATATTGGCCATTACCCGCGTTCAGCAAGTTCAGGAAATGCTGCGCAATTGCATAATCGCCCTGCCGATCGGATTGGGTATACCCCAAACTCTTAGCAAAAAGCTCACGTACGCGCTCAACTGCGTGTTGCTGCTTGGCCACGCTGTGTCTTACGTTGTAGAACAGACTGGCTAATGGCTCACGTGCGCTGTTCCAGTCCATGCCGTGCTTGATACCCTGCGCCTTGCGTGTGACCAACGCCGCACTCTTTACGAGCCCCTGGGCGTCGATAATGCAGTCATATTTTCTGGCCTTCAGTGCCTGATAGAATGCTTCACGTTCGGCGCGTGTTTTAGAAGCAAACCAGCTTTTACGCCAGCGACGGATCGCAACCGGAAAGACTTTATCCACGGCGGGGTGCCAGCTCGGAATCTGGGCAAAGCCTTCTTCAACTACCCAGTCGAATTTAATACCTGGAATGGCATGCATCGCATCCGTCAGCGCAGGAAGTGAATGAAGAACATCGCCCATCGAAGACGTTTTAACGAGAAGGACGCGCATTAGTCTTCCTTGCTGCTGGTTAGCAGTTCAGTCAATGTAACCAGCACGCTTTCTGGTGTGATATCGATCAGGCTTTGATGATAGCCCTCAGCGGCATCGCCTTTACGCACTTTATGGTAGCCGCTGATCAAGCGAATAACTCTCGCTTTGTGGGAAAGTGGTGGGGTGAAATCCGGGCTGCTGGGGCCATAAAGTGCGACCAGAGGACGGTTGAGCGCAGCTGCGACATGCATCAGGCCGGAATCATTGGTGACCACACCCTCGCAAGCGGCAAGCAATATCACGGCCTGTTCAAGCTGGGTATCCCCGGCAAGGTTACTGCACCATGCCTGCTGTTCAGTGGTGAGAGCAGCAAGAATCTCTTTACCTGCGTCCTTATCCTTGGCTGAGCCGAAGAGCACAACCTGATAGCCCGCATCGATGAGTTTTGCTGCGAGCGCGGCGTAATGATAGTGCGGCCAACGTTTTGCCGGGCCGAACTCTGCTCCAGGGCAGAAACCAATCATCGGACGCTGTGGATCAAGATTAAAAGCAGCGCAAGTCAGTGTTTTTTCACCTTCACTAACATGTAGTTGAGGCCACAGGAGCGGCTGCGGGAGGTCTTTAGCCGACTGCATTATGCCTTTTTCATAACCCAGGGCGACGTAGCGCTCTACCATCAATGGCCAGGCTTGTTTGTCCAGCTTACGGCTGTCATTCAGCAGGCCGTAACGCATCTCGCCCAACCAACCCGTACGGTGAGGTATGTTGGCAAAAAAAGGCACCAGCGCGGACTTAAACGAGTTTGGCAGAACGTACGCATGGTCATAGCGTTTGTCCCGCAGGCTGCGTCCAAGGCGACGACGCTCTGCGATTTGCAACGCACCGTGACCCAAAGGCATGGCGATGGCTTCGTTCACTTCCTGCATACGCGATAATAGCGGACGGCACCACGCGGGTGCCATCACGTCAATGATCGCCTGGGGATAACGCGCCTTGAGCGTGCGATAAAGACTTTGCGACATCATCATGTCGCCCACCCATGACGGGCCAATCACCAGAATTTTCATGCTTTTCCTGTGCAGCTTATGCGTCGCGATTTAACCATTTCATGTATTCCGCAACCCCTTGGGCAACGGTTTTGAACGGCTTGTCGTAACCCGCAGCGCGCAGATTGGTTAAGTCAGCTTCAGTATAAGCCTGATAGCGACCTTTTAGCTTTTCCGGGAAAGGAATGTACTCGATGCTGCCTTTGTTGTGATACGCCAGCGCTGCGTCTGCCACGGCCTGGAAGGATTCCGCACGACCGGTACCGCAGTTGAAAATACCGGAAACGCCATTTTGCCAGAACCAGAGGTTAACGGCGGCAACATCACCCACATAGATGAAGTCACGCTTGAAGCCGTCGCTGCCTTCAAACAGTTTTGGGTTCTCACCGTTATTCAACTGAGTATTGAGATGGAATGCCACGCTCGCCATGCTGCCTTTGTGGCCTTCGCGCGGCCCGTAGACGTTAAAGTAGCGGAAGCCGGTCACCTGAGAGTTTGCTTCTGGCAGGATCTGGCGAACATATTCATCAAACAGGAATTTTGAGTAACCGTACACGTTTAGCGGCTGTTCATATTCGCGGGATTCGATGAAATCTGCATTGCGCCCGCCGTAGGTGGCGGCAGAAGAGGCATACAGGAACGGAATTTCGCGCTCCAGGCAGTAGTGCAGGATTTCTTTAGAGTACTGATAGTTGTTGTCCATCATGTACTTGCCGTCCCACTCGGTCGTGGACGAGCAAGCCCCTTCATGGAAGATGGCGTCGATATCACCGAACTCTTCCCCGGCCATAATTTGGATCAGGAAGTCTTCCTTATCCATGTAGTCGGTGATGTCCAGATCAACCAGGTTAACAAATTTGGTCCCATCCTTCAGGTTATCTACCACCAGGATATCGCGATAGCCTTTTTCGTTCAGTGACTTAACAATGTTGCTGCCGATCATGCCGGCGCCGCCAGTAACGATAATCATAAATTTAACCTTCAAAAAGTGGGGCTTTCAGGCCATATACCCGATGCGCTAATGGCTCTTATCATACCATTACATTGAAAGACCCGCCTAATGAGCGGAAGTTTTTCACCCTCGTGATTTATCCTGCAAAAATCAGATTCACTGAAGCGTAATCTCGTCTCCTGGTATAGGTTTGGGTAATATATGCCAAAACTTGCCATGCCTGGAGAATCGCGATGCGCGAAGATTTTTACCAACAGCTGACTTCCCAACTCGAAACCGCTCGAGCAGAAGGGCTTTTTAAAGAAGAACGTATTATCACCTCCGCCCAGCAGGCGGACATCACCGTCGCGGACGGTAGCCACGTTATTAACTTCTGCGCCAACAACTATCTGGGTCTTGCTAACCATCCGCAGCTGATTGAAGCGGCTAAACAGGGGATGGATAAACACGGTTTTGGGATGGCTTCGGTCCGCTTTATTTGCGGTACTCAGGACAGCCATAAACAGTTGGAAAGCAAGCTGGCCGATTTCCTGGGAACGGACGATGCGATTCTTTACTCTTCCTGCTTCGACGCCAATGGTGGCCTGTTTGAGACGCTGCTCGGGCCGGAAGATGCCATCATTTCTGACGCACTGAACCATGCCTCAATTATCGACGGTGTGCGCCTGTGTAAAGCACAGCGTTATCGCTATGCCAACAACGATATGCAGGAACTGGAAGCTCGCCTGAAAGAGGCTCGTGCGGCCGGTGCTCGCAATGTGATGATTGCCACCGATGGCGTGTTCTCAATGGACGGTGTGATTGCCAACCTGCAGGGCGTTTGCGATCTGGCGGATAAGTACAATGCGCTGGTTATGGTCGATGACTCCCACGCCGTGGGCTTTGTTGGTGCCAATGGGCGCGGTACGCACGAATACTGCGATGTCATGGACCGGGTTGATATTATTACCGGCACGCTGGGTAAAGCGCTGGGCGGTGCTTCTGGTGGCTATACCGCAGGTCGCAAAGAAGTTATCGAATGGCTTCGCCAGCGTTCCCGTCCTTACCTTTTCTCAAATTCACTCGCGCCAGCCATTGTTTCCGCCTCTATCAAGGTACTGGAAATGCTGGAGTCAGGCGAAGAGCTGCGTGAGCGTCTGTGGTCAAATGCTCGTCTGTTCCGTGAAAAAATGAGCGCTGCCGGATTTACGCTTGCAGGTGCAGATCACGCCATTATTCCAGTGATGCTTGGTGAAGCAGTTGTGGCGCAAAACTTTGCGCGCGAGCTGCAAAAAGAAGGTATTTATGTCACCGGTTTCTTCTACCCGGTGGTGCCAAAAGGTCAGGCGCGTATTCGCACCCAAATGTCGGCGGCGCATACTCCTGAGCAAATTGAACGTGCGGTAGATGCGTTTACGCGCATCGGTAAGCAATTAGGCGTTATCGCTTAAGGGAGCGGTCATGAAAGCATTAGCAAAACTGAAGGCGGAAGAAGGCATCTGGATGACGGATGCTCCCAAGCCGGAAATGGGTCATAACGATCTGCTGATCAAAATTCGTAAAACGGCGATTTGCGGGACCGACGTCCATATTTACAACTGGGACGAATGGTCGCAAAAAACCATTCCTGTTCCTATGGTTGTGGGCCACGAATACGTGGGTGAAGTGGTCGGCATAGGCCAGGAAGTGAAAGGCTTCAAGATTGGCGATCGCGTTTCCGGCGAAGGGCACATCACCTGTGGACACTGTCGTAACTGCCGTGGTGGGCGTACCCACCTGTGCCGTAACACTACCGGCGTGGGTGTGAACCGCCCTGGCTGTTTTGCTGAGTATTTGGTTATCCCGGCGTTTAATGCGTTCAAGATCCCGGACAATATCTCAGACGACCTGGCTTCCATCTTCGACCCGTTCGGCAACGCAGTGCACACGGCACTTTCGTTCGACCTGGTGGGCGAAGATGTGCTGGTCTCCGGCGCGGGCCCTATCGGGATCATGGCGGCGGCAGTAGCAAAGCATGTCGGTGCGCGTAACGTAGTGATTACCGACGTGAACGAATACCGCCTCGAGCTGGCGCGTGAAATGGGAATCACTCGTGCGGTCAACGTCAGCAAAGAAAGCCTGCAGGACGTGATGAGCGAGCTGGGGATGACCGAAGGGTTTGACGTGGGTCTGGAGATGTCCGGCGCACCACCGGCGTTCCGCACCATGCTTGACACCATGAATCACGGTGGCCGTATTGCGATGCTGGGGATCCCGCCGTCAGATATGTCTATCGACTGGACCAAAGTTATCTTTAAGGGGTTGTTTATTAAAGGCATCTATGGCCGCGAGATGTTTGAAACCTGGTACAAGATGGCCGCCCTGATTCAGTCTGGCCTGGATCTGTCCCCGATTATCACCCACCGCTTCTCTATTGATGAGTTCCAGAAAGGCTTTGACGCGATGCGCTCCGGGCAGTCCGGCAAAGTTATCCTGAGCTGGGATTAATCATTGAACCAGAGGGCATCGCGCCCTCTGGTTTTTCAATCAGGCCTGTTTGGCCCAACCCTGCCACTGATGCTGGAGATATTTCACCAGCGCGCTTTGGGCAATACTTTCACTGATGACTTTAAAGTAGGTGGTGGCGTACACCGGCTCAAGAGGCTGTTTCGGTTTACACACCTTCACGCCACGGAACGGGTTACGCGGCGGTGGCAGTTTCCCCGGCTGAGTATTATTCGGCGTTGAGGTATCTACCTGTGGCTCATTAAGCAGGCTGCTCGGCCGCACCAGCGTGATGTCCGGTGGCAGGTTGTACACCATCTGCTGGAGGACACGAACCGTTGAGGGGTGGGGGTGACCGATGGCGATTGCTGACCCGGTTTTGCGAGCAAGCTGGATAGCGCGATTGAACTGAAAGCGGATATCCGCTTCGTTCTGAGTATCGTCGAGGAACACTTTCCGCTTAATCACTTTGACGCGAGTGCCGGCCGCGGCGCGCGTGGCCTGGCTGTTACCGATGGTCATGCTGTCCAGGAAATAGAGATTGTACTGCTCCAGCGACAGCATCACTTTTTGCATACCGAACAGGCTGGAGGTCATCGCGCTGCCCATATGGTTATTCATCCCAACTGCATAAGGGACTTTGTTCACCGCGTCGCGGATAATTCTCTCGATTTCGCTGCTGCTCATGTCCGGGCGGAGCGTATCTTTCTCTAGCGGTTGTTTGCTAAGTGGCGCCATCGGCAGATGGATCAGAACTTCGTGCCCGGCATTATGGGCTTTAGTGGCCATTTCGCGAGCGTGTGGTGCGTTGGGTAGCACGGCGACAGAGACGTTAGTCGGCAGGGCCAGAACCTGGTTTTCCTGTTGAGGACGATAGCCGAAGTCGTCGATGACGATTGAGAGCTTACCGGCCCACGCGGAGGTTGCCAGCATTAGCCCGCTGGCGGCGGCGAAAAAAACGGTGCGGAACTGAGGCAAAACTTATCTTCCCAACCACGGTTGTGGATTCACTGCCTGGCCCTGGCGACGAATTTCGAAATAGAGTGACGGACGGCCCTGGCCGCCACTGCTACCGACCAGTGCAATAGGTTGTCCGGCACGTACCTGGGTGCCGACGCTGACCAACGCGCTCTGGTTGTAGCCGTAGAGACTCATATCGCCTTTACCGTGTTCAATGACGACAACAAGACCATAGCCCTGAAGCCAGTCGGCAAGGATCACGCGTCCGTCGGCAATGGCTTTAACTTCTGTGCCTTCTGACGCCGCAATAACGATACCTTTCCAACGTAGTTCACCTTGCAGCTGTTCGCCATAGCGATGCAGTAACGAACCGCGAACCGGCCAGTATGCCTGCCCACGTGGCGCACCCAGGCCACCTGTTCTCGACATTAATGAACGTTCGCTTTCGGTTGGCTTGTATGTTGTGCCTTTGTTGGAGGCTTCCTGCTGTTTATTACGAACCTGCTCTGCTTCGCGTGCCTCACGCTCGGCTCGAGCTTTTGCCGCTGCTTCTGCACGGGCTATCTGATTTTGTAAGCGCGTCTGGTTCTGGCGCATCTCACTCAGCTTCTGCTGATCCTGCTGAATGGAGGATTCCAGGCCTGCCAGCGTCTTTTTGCGTTCGTTGCGGGCGCTCTCCAGCTTGGCCTGTTGCGCCTGCTGGTCATACAGCAAGGTTTGCTGCTCGCTTTGCTTACTTTCCAGCTCGGTTTTCTGCTGTGCGGCTTCTGCTTTGGTCTGTGTTAACGCTTCGATAGTCTGCTGACGCGCAGCATTAAGGTAACCGAAATAGGCCTGCAGGCGCTGGCCACGCTGGCTTTCTTCGCCGCTAAGAATCAACTGAATACCAGTATGCTGACCCTGACGAAACGCCGCATCTAGCTGAGCAGCCAGGTTACGTTCCTGGGTTGCCTGCTGTTTTTGCAGTTTGGCGAGGGAGTTGTTCAGCGTCGCGATTTGATTGTTTAAATCGGCGAGGGTGTTCTGGGTTTCGCGCAGCTTACGGCTGGC
Organism: Cedecea sp. AS113; assembly: GCF_037152415.1. Taxonomy (NCBI): domain Bacteria; kingdom Pseudomonadati; phylum Pseudomonadota; class Gammaproteobacteria; order Enterobacterales; family Enterobacteriaceae; genus Cedecea; species Cedecea sp. AS113. The sequence continues at coordinate 53,450 of NZ_JBBCMI010000016.1, read as the reverse complement.
CGCGGAAATCGCTTCTTCCTGAGCTTTGAGCTGAGCGAGTAAAACGGAGCGTTGCTGCTGCTGCTGACGCACCGCACGCTCTTTGGCAGCGATATCCTGTTGAATGGATTGCAGCTGCTGCTTGTCGTCAGCGTGGCTGGAAAAAGGCCATAACAACACGCCAGCGCTAAACACGCTGGCGTAGATAACGGGCTTCACAGCCCATGTCTTTGAAAAAATCGCCTTTCCCCTCATGGGGAGGGATTATTCCACGATGAACAGCGGCTTGCCAGTCATCTCGTGCGGGATTTCCATTCCCATCAGGCTCAACATGGTTGGCGCGATGTCCGAAAGCTTGCCGCCAGCGACAGCTTTCAGGTTTTTTTCACCCACATAGATCAGCGGGACCGGCAGGCTGGTGTGCGCGGTATGGGCCTGGCCGGTAGCCGGGTCGCGCATTTGCTCAGCGTTACCGTGATCTGCAGTGATCAACAGCTGACCGCCAACGGCCTCAACGGCTTTAACCACCTGAGCGACACAGTTGTCGAGGGCTTCAACGGCGGAAATCGCAGCATCATAGACGCCGGTGTGGCCAACCATGTCACCGTTCGGGTAGTTGCAGATGATGGTGTCGTACTTGCCGCTGTTGATGGCACTCAGCAGCTTATCGGTCAGTTCAGCAGAGCTCATTTCAGGCTGCAAATCGTAGGTCGCCACTTTCGGAGAATTCACCAGGACGCGATCTTCACCCGCGAACGGCTCTTCAACGCCGCCGTTGTAGAAGAAGGTCACGTGAGCGTATTTCTCGGTTTCGGAGATGCGTAACTGAGTTTTATTGTGTTTCGCCATCCACTCACCGAAAGTATTGGTCAGTGACGCTGGTGGGTAAGCGCAGGCCGTTTTAATGTCTGCGGCATATTCAGTCAGCATCACGAAGTCGCCAAACTGCACCACTTTTTTGCGGCTGAAGCCGTCGAAATCGCCGTTAACAAAGGCGCGAGTGATCTGGCGGGCACGGTCAGCACGGAAGTTCATGAAGATTAATGCATCGCCGTCGTTCATAGCAGATTCGGCTTCACCTGCGGCGCGAATCACGGTTGGCTTAACGAATTCATCGTTTTCGTCACGAGCGTAAGCGGCTTCCAGACCAGCAACCGCATTGTCTGCCTGGAATTCCCCTTTGGCCTGAGTCATCAGGTCGTAAGCCAGCTCAACGCGATCCCAGCGGTTGTCGCGGTCCATAGCGTAGTAACGGCCAATCAGGGTGGCAACGCGGCCTTTGCCCAGCTCAGCGAACTTGTCGGCAAATTTCTTCAGGGAAGACTCTGCGCTGCGTGGCGGCGTGTCACGGCCATCAAGGAAAGCATGCAGATAAATAGCTTCAGCGCCTCGCTCGGCCGCCAGCTCGATCATCGCCAGAATATGGTCTTCATGGCTGTGAACGCCACCGGGAGAAACCAGACCCATGATATGTACCGCTTTACCGGCGGCAACGGCTTTGTCTACCGCACAGGTCAGGACCGGGTTAGCAAAGAAAGCACGTTCTTTAATTTCAACGTCCAGGCGAGTCAGATCCTGGTAGACGATGCGGCCGGCACCGAGGTTGACGTGGCCCACTTCGGAGTTACCCATTTGCCCGTCTGGCAGGCCGACTTCCAGGCCTGATGCGTTGATCAGGGTATGCGGGCGCTGGGCCCACAGGCTATCCATCACCGGCGTTTTAGCATTAAGAATCGCGTTATCCTGCTGCTCTTCGCGGTGGCCATAGCCATCGAGAATGACCAGGACCATAGGTTTTTTAGTAACCGACATTGCAACAACCTCTGAGTCTAAGACAAAATTTGCGTAATTTTACTACAGCCGATCCGGGCGAATAGCCGCAGAAGATCAAAGAAAGAGGTTGGATAGCGATCGGATTTCATCAGTCTGGTTCTTTTTTTCCGTAACAGCCCGCAGAATCCACATAACATTATTCAGACTGGCTGTAATTGCCACAACGCGAAGGTATACTCCCCACCTGGTTTTCTCATCATTACTTAGTCGGGAGTTATTACCCCCCATGCAAGAAATTATGCAATTCGTTGGTCGCCACCCCATACTTAGTCTGGCGTGGGTTGGCCTGCTGGCCGCGGTACTTTTCATGACCTTTAAAGGCCTGGCCTCTAAAGTTAAAGTGATCACTCGTGGTGAAGCTACTCGCTTAATTAACAAAGAAGATGCGGTGGTGGTTGATGTGCGCCAGCGTGACGACTTCCGTAAAGGCCACATTGCAAATTCACTGAACGTGCTGCCAACTGAAATCAAAAACGGCAACTTGGGTGAACTTGAAAAGCATAAAGCGAAGCCCATTATTGTGGTATGCGCTAACGGTGTTTCTTCACAAGAATCAGCGGCTTTGTTGCACAAGGCTGGTTTTGAGCAGGTTGCGCTGCTAAAAGAAGGTATTGCCGGCTGGAGCGGGGAAAACCTGCCGCTGGTTCGCGGTAAATAATCTGGAAAACTGAGGTAAACCATGGCGAATATTGAGATCTATACCAAAGCGACTTGTCCTTTTTGCCACCGTGCAAAAGCCCTGCTGAACGAAAAAGGCGTGGCGTTTCAGGAATTACCTATTGATGGTGATGCCGCTAAGCGGGAAGAGATGATCAAACGCAGTGGTCGCACCACGGTACCGCAGATTTTTATTGACGCACAGCACATTGGCGGTTGCGATGACTTGTACGCACTGGATGCGCGTGGTGGACTCGATCCCCTGCTGAGCTAGTGCGGTTTGTCTGCCGTGTATCGCAGAGTAAGGACGTTTAAATTTAAGGGTTAACAATGTCAGAACAAAACAATACAGAAATGGGTTTCCAGATTCAGCGTGTTTACACCAAGGATGTCTCTTTCGAAGCACCTAACGCACCGCACGTTTTCCAGAAAGACTGGCAGCCGGAAGTAAAACTGGATCTGGATACTGCATCCAGCCAACTGGCTGAAAATGTTTATGAAGTTGTGCTGCGCGTAACCGTGACCGCTACGCTGGGTGAAGACACCGCTTTCCTGTGTGAAGTTCAGCAGGCGGGTATCTTCTCCGTTGACGGTATCGAAGGCACGCAGCTGGCGCATTGCCTGGGCGCATACTGCCCGAACATTCTGTTCCCATATGCGCGTGAATGTATCACTAGCCTGGTTTCTCGCGGCACTTTCCCGCAGCTGAACCTTGCACCGGTTAACTTCGATGCGTTGTTCATGAATTATCTGCAGCAGCAAGCTGGCGAAGGTGCTGAAAACCATCAGGATGCCTGATGAACAGCCTTAATGCTTCAATGACTGTTATCGGTGCCGGCTCTTACGGCACCGCTCTTGCAATCACCCTTGCGAGAAATGGCCACCACGTTGTGTTGTGGGGTCATGATGCCAAACATATTGCCACGCTGCAGGCCGATCGCTGCAATGCGGCTTTCCTGCCCGATGTCCCTTTTCCCGACACTTTACATCTTGAGAGTGATTTAGCCCTAGCGCTGGCCGCCAGCCGTAATATTCTGGTGGTTGTACCGAGCCATGTGTTTGGGCAAGTGTTGCGCCAAATCAAGCCGCTGATGCGCCCGGATGCACGTATTGTGTGGGCGACAAAAGGTCTGGAAGCTGAAACGGGTCGTCTACTGCAGGATGTTGCCCGTGAGGCGCTGGGGGATGATGTTCCCCTGGCCGTCATTTCTGGCCCAACATTCGCGAAAGAGCTGGCAGCAGGTTTACCGACGGCGATTGCGCTTGCGGCAACCGATGACCCGTTTGCGGATGACCTCCAACATCTTCTGCACTGCGGTAAAAGCTTCCGTGTCTACAGCAATCCTGATTTCATCGGCGTTCAGCTTGGCGGTGCGGTTAAAAACGTTATCGCTATTGGCGCAGGGATGTCGGACGGCATCGGGTTTGGCGCCAATGCGCGTACCGCGCTTATCACCCGTGGTCTCGCGGAGATGACTCGCCTTGGCAGCGCGCTCGGTGCTTCGCCGGAAACCTTTATGGGCATGGCCGGCTTGGGCGATCTGGTGCTGACCTGTACCGACAACCAGTCCCGCAACCGTCGCTTTGGCATGATGCTCGGTCAGGGAATGGATGTAGATGGAGCACAGCAAAAGATTGGCCAGGTGGTTGAAGGCTATCGCAATACCAAAGAAGTGCGCGAGCTGGCGGCTCGGGTAGGCGTCGAAATGCCAATAACCGAGGAAATTTATCAGGTATTGTATTGCGGAAAAAATGCGCGCGAGGCAGCATTAACGTTGCTTGGTCGTACTCGTAAGGATGAACGAAGCGGCAAATGAAGGATCGCTTAATACACCGCAATAACTGAAACGTCCCGACCCTGGTGTCGGGCGTTGTTTTTCTGTCTGGAGAGAGCAATGTCGTCTGAAGAACTGGATTTGGTGTGGAGCAATATTAAAGCCGAAGCGCGAGCGCTTGCGGATTGTGAACCCATGTTGGCCAGTTTTTATCATGCGACGCTCCTCAAGCACGATAATCTTGGAAATGCGCTCAGCTACATGTTGGCCAATAAGCTGGCTTCGCCGATTATGCCGGCCATTGCCATTCGCGAAGTGGTTGAAGAGGCCTACGCTGCCGATCCGCAGATGATTGCCTCTGCCGCTTGCGACATCCAGGCGGTGCGTACGCGTGACCCCGCGGTAGACAAGTATTCAACGCCGCTGCTTTATCTTAAAGGCTTCCATGCGCTGCAGGCGTATCGCATTGGCCATTGGCTTTGGCTGCAGGGGCGACAGGCGCTGGCTATCTTCTTGCAGAACCAGGTCTCCGTCTCTTTCCAGGTTGATATTCACCCTGCGGCAAAAATTGGGTGCGGGATTATGCTTGACCATGCCACCGGGATTGTCATTGGTGAGACTGCGGTCGTCGAAAACGATGTGTCTATTCTGCAATCGGTCACGCTGGGCGGTACCGGTAAAACCAGTGGCGATCGCCATCCGAAAATCCGCGAAGGCGTAATGATTGGTGCGGGTGCCAAGATCCTCGGCAATATTGAGGTTGGAACCGGCGCAAAAATTGGCGCAGGCTCCGTCGTGCTCCAGCCTGTTCCGCCGCATACAACGGCAGCTGGCGTGCCGGCGCGAATCGTGGGTACGCCGGGAAGTGACAAGCCAGCGATAGATATGGATCAGCACTTCAACGGCGCAGGCTTTGAATACGGCGACGGCATTTAGCTTCTGAGAACAGCGCCCTGATACCCTAGCTGGCGCCAGGCTTCATAGACCACTACGGACACCGAGTTAGAGAGGTTCATGCTGCGGCTGTCCGGCATCATGGGAATGCGAATCTTTTGTTCTGGCGGCATGGCGTTCAGTATCTCAGCGGGTAGCCCGCGAGTTTCCGGGCCAAACATCAAATAATCTCCAGCCTGATAGCTCACAGCACTGTGGGCGGGTGTTCCTTTGGTTGTTAAAGCAAACAGGCGCTGAGGGTTTTCGGCTTCCAGAAAGGCGTTATAGTCGCGATGGCGCAGCACTGTCGTAAATTCGTGATAATCCAGCCCGGCGCGACGCAGGCGTTTATCATCCCAGGGAAAGCCCATTGGCTCGATGATGTGCAGGCGGAAACCAGTGTTGGCGCACAGGCGGATAATGTTCCCGGTATTGGGCGGAATTTCTGGCTCAAACAAAACGATATTTAACATACAACCCCCATCAACTAGGGGCGCAGAATAGCAAAATAGCGCCTGAGCAGAAATGAAAACAGGCTCCGTAGAGCCTGGTATTGCGAATGTTTATCCTGTTTGTCAGCGGTGATAAAGCGGCAGCCAGAGCGTCAGACGCAGGCCGCCCAGCGGGCTGTCGTCAGCTTTTACCCAGCCACGATGCTGCTGCACGGCGGTTTCCACGATAGCCAGACCGAGACCTGTCCCCCCCGACTCGCGATCGCGCGCTTCATCCGTACGATAAAACGGACGGAAAATCTGCTCTCTGTCTTCCGGACTGACGCCCGGGCCGTCATCGTCAACGGTGACGGTAATGCCCTGATTATCGACGGAGAAATTCACAGCTATCTTGGTGTGCGAGTAACGCAGAGCATTGCGAACAATATTCTCCAGCGCACTTTCCAGGGCATTTGGGTTACCGTACATCAGCCACGGACCCGGCGGATAGGTGACTTCCAACGACTTACCCATTTGCTCTGCTTCAAACGCAGCGTTATCCAGCATTTCTGCCCAGATTTGGTTCGCTTTCATTGTTTCGCTGACCAGCGCATTTTTTTGCTGATTGCGCGACATCACCAGCAGGTCATTAATCATGCCGTCCAGACGCTGGGCTTCTGTTTCTATGCGCCCCAACTCTTTGCTTTCACCGCTGCGGCGACGCAGTAGCGCGGTTCCAAGCTGCAGGCGGGTCAGCGGCGTGCGGAGTTCATGGGAGATATCCGACAACAACCTCTGCTGCGCCGTCATCATTCGCTCCAACGCAGTCACCATTTGGTTGAAGCTCGCGCCCGCGGCCTGGAATTCCTGTGGCCCAGCCTCGAGTTCTGGATGCTGGCGTAGGTTGCCCTGGGCGACTTCATCTGCTGCATTCTTGAGCTTGCGGGCAGGTTTCGCGAGGCTCCAGGCCAGCCAAAGTAATAGCGGAGAACTTACCAGCATGGTGACAATTAGCAGTAGTAAAGGCCGGTCGAACAGCAGGTTGATAAAGTCAGATTGAGAGCTGCTGGCCGGGCGAATCAGGTAAAGTTGGTAGTTATCTTCACCATCTCGCACCGAAAATGGGCCAACCAGCTCAACTCGCCCATATTTCTTTTTCTGGGGATGATCGGCGTTATCGGACTGGCCGATAAAGTTACGGATGATCTGCATTTCGTTGCGTTGGGCGCCAATGACGCGCCCTTCGCTGGTGACCAGCAGCAAACGCTGGCCTGGAGGTGCCCATTTGTCGATGGCACGGAACAGACGCCGCCACCACATCAAATCATTCGGTGGATCGGTTGCCAGTTCAGCTTCGACGTGTTGCTCAATCATGTAGCCCTGACGTTGCTCATTTTCCATCAGCTCGGTCATCTGGCGTGAATCCAGCTTCGGCAGCATCAAAACTAACATCAGTACCAGAGCCAGTGTCAGCCAGAAGATGGCAAAAATGCGCGCGGTAAGGCTACTTATCATGAAGCGGAAACCATCAGATAGCCGCGACCACGTAAGGTTTTAAACCACGGATGACCGTCTTTGCGATCCGGCAATTTACGACGCAAGTTGGAAATATGCATGTCTATGGCGCGGTCGAACGGTGTTAAGCGTTTACCCAATACTTCCTGGCTCAGATGTTCACGAGAAACCACCTGGCCCAGATGCTGAGCGAGGAGATACAGCAGCGTAAACTCTGTGCCGGTTAAGTCCAGCGCTTGTCCGTCGAAACTCGCTTCCTGGCGGCCTGGATTGAGGCTCAGCCCATCGACTTCTACCGTCGGTGAACTGCTGTCGCTGTTTTGTTGCTGCTCGCTCCAGTGTGAACGACGCAGGATGGCGCGAATACGGGCGACCAGCTCACGATCGTTAAAGGGTTTTGGTAAGTAGTCATCGGCACCCAGCTCAAGGCCGAGTACACGGTCAAGTTCGCTACCGCGAGCGGTAAGCATAATGACGGGTGTCTGGTGTGTCTGGCGAAGTTCTTTCAACGTATCAATACCGTTTTTCTTGGGCATCATTACGTCAAGCAATAACAGGTCGATGCTGTCGTCCAGAAGCGTCAACGCTTGCTCACCATCGTGAGCAACAATCACGTCAAAACCTTCCATGTCGAGCAATTCCTTTAGCAGGGAAGTCAGCTCTCGGTCATCATCAACTAACAGGATTTTATTCATTGTGAAATTACCTCCGAGGCAGAAATTACGTCATCAAGGCGCGCTAATCCATGACTTTACGTTGTTTTACACCCCCTGACGCTAGTTTGCAGCGGGAATCGTAGACTGGCTCTCGTTGAATCGCAGCACACACAGATTTCGGGAGCAAGTGATGCGCAATGTTACCGCTGTCGTCATGGCCTCAACACTGGCATTGATCTCTTTAGCCAGCTCGGCCGATGATTTGCCGACCGGCGTTAACTGGCCACAAAGCGATAATCTGGCAAAACGAAACAACGCTCAGAACCACATGTTTGACGGCATAAGTTTGACTGAGCAACAGCGCCAACAGATGCGAGATCTTATGCACCGGGCAAGGCATGATAGCCCACCCGTTAATGTTAGCGAAATGGAGATCATGCATCGTCTGATCACCGCCGATAAATTTGATGAAGTGGCAGTGAAAGCTCAGGCTGAAAAAATGGCACAAGAACAGGTTGCCCGCCAGGTCGAGATGGCAAAAGTACGCAACCAAATGTACCACTTACTCAGTCCGGAACAGCAAGCCGCTTTAAATGAGAAACACCAGCAGCGCATGGACCATCTCCGTGAACTGTCGGAACTGCAGCAGGGGGTTTCGCTGCAGGCCATGAGTAGTAGCAGTACCCGTAGTAACCAGTAACAAACCCTGTTTTCCTTGCCATAGACACCATCCCTGTCTTCCCCGCCTCACCAGGCGGGTTTTTTTTGCCTGACGCTCAGGTCTGATCCGCTATACTACCGGCATTCACCTGCGGGAGCCCCCATGAATCAACAATATGGGCAGCTGGTTAGCCGGGCTGCAATCGCGGCGACCGTCATGGCGTCGTTGCTACTTTTAATAAAAATTTTCGCCTGGTGGTATACCGGCTCGGTCAGTATTCTGGCGGCGCTGGTGGACTCACTGGTCGATATCGCAGCTTCATTGACGAACTTGCTTGTGGTGCGTTATTCACTCCAGCCAGCAGACGAAGAACATACATTCGGTCACGGCAAAGCGGAATCGCTGGCCGCTCTCGCACAAAGCATGTTCATCTCAGGCTCGGCCCTGTTCCTGTTTTTAACCGGTATTCAGCATCTGGCTGACCCTTCACCGATGAAAGATCCTGGCATTGGCGTGGCGGTGACGATTGTGGCACTGATAAGCACCTTAGTTTTGGTGACCTTCCAGCGCTGGGTGGTACGAAAAACACAAAGCCAGGCCGTCCGGGCCGATATGCTTCATTATCAGTCTGATGTTATGATGAATGGCGCAATTCTTATTGCGCTGGCCCTTTCCTGGTACGGTTGGCATCGTGCTGATTCGCTGTTTGCTTTGGGTATTGGCGTGTACATTTTGTATAGCGCGCTGCGAATGGGTTATGAAGCCGTGCAATCGCTGCTTGATCGGGCGTTACCAGACGAGGAACGTCAGGCTATTATTGATATCGTGAACGCGTGGCCCGGTGTCAGAGGGGCTCACGATCTCCGAACGCGGCAGTCAGGGCCGACCCGCTTTATACAGCTTCATATTGAGATGGAAGATAATTTACCGCTGGTTCAGGCGCATGTTGTGGCTGAACAGGTGGAGCAGGCGATTCTGCAGCGTTTCCCAGGATCGGATGTGATTATCCACCAGGATCCTTGCTCTGTTGTTCCGACGGGACGGCAGGGGCATTTCGAGCTTTAGTTTTACGTTGGAAAGTTGGCGCTGACTGGCAGTTTTTGCATAATGTACCGCCATTTGGCCTGACCTGAATCAATTCAGCTGGGAGCCGTTGTTATACTATTTGGGCAGCGTCGAAGTTTCGGATTGCCCGCAGCGTTTTCCGGCAACAGGATTAATTTTGCTTTCAAAGTTCAGAGGTAGTCATGATCAAAAAAATTGGTGTGTTGACGAGTGGCGGTGATGCGCCGGGCATGAACGCGGCTATCCGCGGTGTGGTGCGTGCAGCGCTGTCAGAAGGTTTGGAAGTTATGGGTGTCTATGATGGCTACCTGGGTCTGTACGAAGATCGCATGGTGCAGCTGGACCGCTACAGCGTGTCCGACATGATCAACCGTGGCGGTACATTCCTCGGCTCCGCTCGCTTCCCTGAGTTCCGCGATGAAAACATTCGCGCCGTGGCTATCGAAAACCTGAAAAAACGCGGCATTGATGCGCTGGTGGTTATTGGCGGTGACGGTTCTTACATGGGGGCGATGCGCCTGACCGAAATGGGCTTCCCTTGCATCGGCCTGCCGGGCACCATCGATAACGATATTAAAGGTACCGATTACACCATCGGTTACTTCACTGCGCTGGAAACCGTGGTTGAAGCGATTGACCGCCTGCGCGATACCTCCTCTTCACACCAGCGTATCTCCATCGTTGAAGTGATGGGGCGTTACTGCGGCGACCTGACCCTGGCTGCGGCTATCGCCGGCGGCTGTGAGTTTGTGGTGCTGCCGGAAGTTGAATTCAGCCGTGAAGATCTGGTGGCAGAAATCAAAGCCGGGATTGCGAAAGGTAAGAAACACGCCATTGTGGCTATTACCGAGCACATTTGCGATGTTGATGAACTGGCTAAATACATCGAAACCGAAACCAAACGCGAAACCCGTGCTACCGTTCTGGGCCACATCCAGCGCGGTGGTTCCCCGGTAGCGTATGACCGTATTCTGGCATCCCGTATGGGGGCTTACTCCATCGAGCTGCTGCTACAGGGCTTCGGCGGCCGCTGCGTCGGTATTCAGAACGAAAAACTGGTTCACCATGACATCATCGACGCGATTGAAAACATGAAGCGTCCGTTCAAAGGTGACTGGCTGGATTGCGCTAAAAAGCTGTATTAATCCAGATAGCTGTCAGTAAAAACCGGGCATGGCCCGGTTTTTTATTGCCTGTTATATCGCCAAAAGTTATAGCCAATCTTTTTTTATTCTTTAATCCTTGAAATAGTTTCTGGCAGGCTGGTCGCATCAAACTTCATAAAGAGAGCGTGCGATGAACAAGTGGGGCGTGGGTTTAACATTACTTTTGGCTTCTGGTGGCGTACTGGCGAAGGATATTCAGTTACTCAACGTGTCTTACGATCCGACTCGTGAACTGTATGAAGAATACAACAAAGCGTTCAGTGCTCACTGGAAGCAGCAAACCGGTGATACGGTCACCGTGCGCCAGTCACACGGCGGATCCGGGAAGCAGGCAACGTCGGTCATTAATGGCATTGAAGCCGACGTCGTAACCCTGGCGCTGGCCTATGACGTTGATGCCATCGCCGAGCGCGGGCGCATTGATAAAAACTGGATCAAGCGCCTGCCAGACAACTCTGCGCCATATACATCCACCATCGTATTCCTGGTGCGCAAAGGCAACCCTAAACAAATTCATGACTGGAACGACCTGATCAAACCGGGTGTGTCTGTCATCACGCCAAACCCGAAAAGCTCCGGCGGCGCGCGTTGGAACTATTTAGCGGCGTGGGGTTATGCGCTGCACCATAACAATAACGATCAAGCGAAAGCACAGGACTTCGTTAAAGCCTTATTCAAAAACGTAGAGGTGTTGGACTCCGGTGCCCGTGGTTCGACCAACACCTTTGTTGAGCGCGGCATTGGTGATGTGCTGATTGCGTGGGAAAACGAGGCGTTACTGGCTACCAATGAGTTGGGCAAAGACAAATTTGAGATTGTGACCCCGAGCGAATCTATTCTTGCGGAACCGACTGTGTCCGTTGTGGACAAGGTTGTTGAGAAGAAAGGGACTCAGGCCGTGGCAGAAGCATACCTGAAGTATCTCTACTCACCTGAAGGCCAGGAGATTGCGGCGAAGAATTACTATCGTCCGCGCGATCCTGAAGTCGCGAAGAAATACGAAAAAGAATTCCCGAAACTGAAGCTCTACACGATAGATGAAGAGTTTGGCGGCTGGGCAAAAGCACAGCAGGATCACTTCTCCAACGGCGGCAGTTTCGACCAAATCAGCAAGCGTTAACGTTAAATGGCCCTGCGGGGCCATTTTTGTTTCCACGGTCTGACATTTACTCGCAGAATATCTTCCCGTAGAGTGCTGAAAAACTCTACAGGAGACAGGTATGTCGCTCTGGTTGTCGGACCCTCTAATCCTGCCCGGCATTATTATCCTTATCACCATTGTCCTTTGGGCCACTTCTGCCCTCCCGGAATACCTGACTGCACTGTTATTTTTTGCCGCGGCGATGGTGGCAAAGATAGCCCCGGCCGAGGTGATTTTTAGTGGTTTTGCCTCGTCGGCCTTCTGGCTGGTGTTCAGCGGTTTTGTGCTGGGGATTGCGATTCGCAAAACGGGTTTGGCCGATCGAGTTGCGCGGGCGCTGTCCGCCCGGCTGACCGACTCCTGGCTACATATGGTCGGCAGCGTCGTGCTTCTAAGCTATGCGCTGGCATTTGTTATGCCTTCAAATATGGGGCGCATTGCCCTGTTGATGCCGATTGTTGCGGCGATGGCGAAAAGAGCGTCCATCGGCGACGGCACCCGCGCCTGGTACGGTCTGGCGCTGGCCGTGGGGTTTGGCACTTTCCAGCTCTCGGCGACGATCTTACCGGCGAATGTGCCGAATCTGGTGATGAGCGGAGCGGCGGAAGGGTCTTATGGCCTGCATCTTAACTATCTGCCTTATTTGCTGCTGCACACTCCGGTGCTTGGCATTCTGAAAGGATTAGTGCTGATAGGCCTGATTGCCTGGCTATTTCCTGGCAAACCGCTGCCGCCAAAGCAAATTGAGAGTCCAGGGCCGATGAGCCCTGAAGAAAAACGGCTGGCGTGGCTGCTGGTCGTTGTGCTCGGGCTGTGGGTGACGGAAAGCTGGCACGGCATTGGTCCTGCATGGATAGGGCTGATTGCCGCCTGTGTGACGCTGTTACCGCGAGTGGGGTTTATCTCCGGCGAAGAGTTTGCCAGCGGGGTGAATGTGCGTACCTGCTTCTATGTGGCGGGCATTTTGGCGCTGGCCACGACTGTGACGCATATCGGTCTTGGGGCACTTGTGGGCGAGAAGCTAATGGCGATTATGCCACTGGATGCCAGCAGGCCGTTCACCAGCTTTGCCGCGCTAACCGGTATCACCAGCCTGCTCAACTTCATCGTCACTGCGAACGGCGTTCCCGCGCTCTATACCACTTTTGCCGAAAGCTTCTCACAGGCGACCGGTTTTCCACTTTTGTCGGTGATTATGATTCAGGTGCTGGGTTACTCAACGCCGCTTCTGCCGTATATGGCGTCGCCGATTGTGGTGGCGATGGGGTTGGGAAAAGTCCCGGCAAGGGAAGGGATGAAGCTTTGCCTGGCGCTGGCCGTGGTGACGTTTTCGATTTTGCTACCGCTGGACTATGGCTGGTTCCAACTGCTGCACAAACTCTAAAAAAACGGCTCCGCAAGCGGAGCCGTTCATCAATATTATTGGCGTGATTACGCTTTTTTCGCTTCAGCTGCTGCTTTAACGATAACCGCGAAAGCGTCAGCTTTCAGGGATGCACCACCAACCAGCGCGCCGTCAATGTCTGGCTGAGCAAACAGCTCTGCTGCGTTTTTATCGTTAACGGAGCCGCCGTACTGGATGATCACTTGCTCAGCCACTTTCGCGTCAGCTTTAGCAATGTGATCACGGATAAATTTGTGTACCGCCTGAGCCTGAGCTGGGGTTGCAGATTTACCGGTACCGATAGCCCAGATTGGTTCGTAAGCGATTACCGCACCTTCGAATGCTGTTGCGCCCTGAGTTTTCAGCACGGCGTCGATCTGGCGTGCACAAACTTCTTCGGTTTTGCCCGCTTCGTTTTCAGCTTCGCTTTCACCGATGCACAGAACTGGCACCAGGCCTGCTGCTTTCAGCACGGCGAATTTCTTAGCGATGAACTCATCAGACTCAGCGTGATAGGTACGACGCTCAGAGTGACCGATGATGATGTATTTAGCACCGATATCTTTCAGCATCTCTGCAGAAACTTCACCGGTAAACGCGCCGGACAGGTTAACGTCTACGTTCTGCGCGCCAAGAATGATGTGGCTACCGGAAGCAGCGTGTTTCGCCAGGTCCAGGTACATGGTTGGTGGGGCGATAGCCACGCCGCAGCCTTCCACGCCAGACAGCTCTTTACGCAGGTTAGCAACAAGCTCGTTAACCATGTGTTTGCTGCCGTTCAGTTTCCAGTTACCCATCACTAAAGGATGTCGCATTTTAATTCTCCACGCGGTAAGCAATAAAAAGAATCACTGCCCGTCGGGCAGCTTGGTCTGTGAAACAGTATAGAGAGTCGGCGGGCGAAAGGCTTTGCTTTTTGTCATTTATTCGCCGCTGTTTAGCGTCTCAGATAGCGTTAGCTTAATCGGTTCAACGGCGAAAGTTAGCCCCTTTTCGCCGTTATCTGCCACGACATAGCGAATAGCACCGTCGTTCTGCGCGAAATAGCGTTTATTTTTGCCGTCGCTGAGTAGTTTGGTCAGCTTCTGCTGGCTTTGCGCTTTGGAAAGCGTTGGCGTGAAGCTGCGGATGATCGCAGCCATGTATTCCAGCGCTTTGCCACGGGCGGCTTTTTGCTCCGGCCCCTGAATGGGGAGCCAGGTTATCTGCATCGACTTAATTTTTAGGGTGCCGAGTTCCAGTGCCACAGAAGCATAAAGGTTTTCGTTGATCTTGGTAGCGGCGCGGGTCAGATTGGCTTTGTCACGGCTCTTCTCCACGGCGCGAAATTCGTTCAGCGGTAGCGACGGATTATCAATATCAAATTTGCCACGAAACTGGGTAATGGTCAGATCGAAAGTGGGTGCGCCGGGGAGCAGATAAGGCGCCGCCGGAAGCTGAGAAACTGCGTCTGACGCAGGATCTGCCCGGCTCACCGCCAAAGGCAGCGCCAGCAGCACGAGGGCAGGCAGCAGGTATTTCATCGACACACTTCTCCTGATGGGTTCATCATCCCGATTAAATCGGCAATCCGTTGGCTTGTCAAAACGGGCGGTGACCAGGGTACACTACGCCGCGATAAAATAATAAGGACCTTACCCATGACCATACAGCAATGGTTGTTCTCTTTTAAAGGGCGTATTGGACGCCGCGATTTTTGGATTTGGATCGGCGCGTGGATAGTCGGGCTGGTTATTCTGTTTACCCTGGCCGGGGCCGAAATCATGCCGTATTCCACGGCGGGCTTCTTCCTCACCGGCTCGCTGATTCCAACTGCGGCGGTGATTGTGAAGCGCCTGCATGACAGGGATAAAAAAGGCTGGTGGGCGTTGCTCTTTATTCCTGCCTGGCTGCTGGTGGCAGGCAACTGGGAAACCTTTGGCACCCTGTGGCAGTGGGGATTGGGGCGTTTTATCCCGACGCTGATTTTCGTCATGGTGCTGATGGACCTGGGCGCTTTTATTGGCACCCAGGGTGAAAACCGTTTCGGGAAAGAGACCAGCGAAGTTAAATTCCGCTGATTTACCAGTAATGCTCGGCGGTCATGTGGCCAGGCCTGCGGCGCAGATGTTTGGCCATCTGCCGGGTATCTTTCAAGAGCTGTTGCGTGTCACGCACCATTTGCGGGTTACCGCATAGCATCACATGGCTGGTTTCAATATCCATCGGTAAACCAACGGCGGCCTCCAGCTCACCGCTTTCTATCAGCGCCGGAACACGCCCGGTGAGCGAACCTGCGACCGTTTCGCGGCTGACCACGGTTTGAATACGCAGTTTGCCCTGGTAGCGTTCTTGTAGTTCAAGCATCAGCGGCAGATAGCTTAAATCGTTGGCATAGCGGACCGCATGGAGCAGCACGATATTCTCAAAACGTTCAAGGTCTTTGCCTTCCTGCAGGATTGAAAGATAAGGCCCCAGCGCGGTGCCGGTCGCCAGCATCCAGAGTGTTTTGCACTCAGGAATTTCTTCCAGAACAAAGAACCCGGCGGCTTCGCTTACCAGCTGCACTTCATCGCCAGGCTTGAGCGCATGCAGACGTGGGCTGAGTTTCCCTTCGGGAACGGTGACCAGATAGAACTCGAGATCGGGATTACTGGGGGCATTCACGTAGGAGTAGGCGCGCTGTACGCGTTCGCCGTCAATTTCCAGCCCAAGCTTGGTAAATTGCCCGGCGGTAAACGCATGCACCGGCGCATGAACCGTCAGGCTGAAGAGAGAATCCGTCCAGTTTTGAACTCTGGTAACTTTACCTGTAACCCACTCCGCCATGTTGTACTCCCGTCGTTGCTTTTTACCTATCTTCACCAGAATGTGGCAGCATTTCCAGCCCAAACGAGCCGGAAAGCTCGAACCAACAAACGAGAAACGTTACAGAATATGCTTCTGTACCTCGGTATCTTTACGATCGAGATAATGAATAGACTGAATGCGGCGGATCGTACGGGATTTACCGCGAATCAGCAGCGTCTCCGTGGTGGCCATATTGCCTTTACGGGTGATCCCTTCCAGCAGATCGCCTTTGGTGATGCCGGTAGCGGAGAAAATAACGTTGTCGTTACGCGCCATTTCATCGAGCTTCAGCACGCGTTCAGCCTCAATGCCCATTGCTTTGCAGCGCGCCAGTTCCTGTTCGCCGATGCGGCGGTTTTCTTCACTGTCGCCTTTTACGTGGTGGCGAGCCAGCAGGCGGCCCTGCATGTCGCCGTCCAGCGCGCGGATTACTGCCGCTGAAACCACACCTTCCGGCGCACCGCCGATGCCGTAGAGGACATCCACTTCGCTGTCCGGCATGCAGGTCAAAATAGAAGCCGCTACGTCGCCATCCGGAATAGCGAACACGCGCACGCCAAGCTTTTGCATCTCTTTGATCGTTTCGTCGTGACGTGGCTTGGCCAGAATGGTTACGGTCAATTCGCTAAGCGGTTTTTCCAGCGCAGCGGCGATGCGGTGAAGATTGTCCTCGAGGCTGAGATTAAGGTCGATGACGCCTTTGGCTCCAGGCCCAACAATCAGTTTTTCCATATACATATCGGGCGCATTGAGGAACGTGCCTTTATCTCCCACCGCGAGCACAGCCAGAGCGTTGGCCTGGCCCATCGCCGTCATGCGCGTACCTTCGATGGGGTCAACGGCAATATCTACCGCGTCGCCTTTCCCTGTCCCGACTTTTTCACCAATGTAGAGCATCGGCGCTTCGTCAATTTCGCCTTCGCCAATGACGATCTCACCGTCGATATTGATTTGGTTAAGGACGATACGCATGGCGTTTACCGCTGCGCCGTCGGCGACATTTTTATCGCCGCGGCCAAGCCATTTGTAGCCAGCAAGGGCGGCGGCTTCGGTCACGCGGGAAAATTCGATGGCAAGTTCTCGTTTCATAGCAGACTCATTTAGCAAACAGAATTGCCGGGGAGTTTAGCACAGGCGAGAAAAGGGGCGGGAAAGGCAGAGACTGAAAGGCCCCTTTTCAGGGGCCTTGTAGGGATTATTTCTCTTCGTGATCTTCCCAGGCAAGGGCGCGTTTAACCGCCTTCTGCCAGCCGGCGTAGCGGTAATTACGCTCGGTGGTTTCGATACCAGGGCGGAACTCTTTCTCGATGACGGATTTCTCCTGCAGCTCATCGAGGTTCTGCCAGAAGCCCACGGCCAGACCGGCCAGGTAAGCCGCACCCAACGCAGTGACTTCGCGAACTTCAGGACGCTCAACACGGGTACCCAGAATGTCGGACTGGAACTGCATCAGGAAGTTGTTGGCTACCGCACCGCCGTCCACGCGCAGCGCGTGCAGACGAATACCGGAGTCTGCCTGCATTGCTTCCAGCACGTCACGGGTCTGGTAGGCGATTGATTCCAGAGTGGCGCGAATGATGTGGTTAGAGTTCACGCCGCGGGTCAGGCCGAAAATAGCCCCACGTGCATACGGGTCCCAGTAAGGTGCGCCGAGGCCGGTGAACGCAGGCACAACGTAGACGCCGTTGGTATCCTTCACCTTGTTGGCGAAATACTCGGAGTCGAACGCATCGCCAATCAGCTTCATTTCGTCACGCAGCCACTGAATGGATGCCCCCGCCATGAATACGGCGCCTTCCAGCGCGTAGTTCACTTCACCTTTCGGGCCGCAGGCGATAGTCGTCAGCAGGCCATTGGTGGAGGCCACGGCTTTCTCACCGGTGTTCATCAGCATAAAGCAGCCGGTTCCGTAGGTGTTCTTCGCCATCCCTTCTTTCACGCACAGCTGGCCAAACAGCGCGGCCTGCTGGTCACCCGCGATCCCTGCAATAGGAATACGCGTGCCGCCCTTACCGCCGATGTTGGTCTGGCCATAGACTTCGGAAGACTTGCGCACTTCCGGCAGCATAGCGCGAGGAATGTCCAGCGCTTCCAGCATGCGGTCATCCCAGTCCAGCTCGTGGATGTTAAACAGCATGGTACGAGAAGCGTTGGTGTAGTCGGTGACGTGTACACGCCCCTGAGTCATCTTCCAGATGAGCCAGGTATCCACGGTACCGAACAGCAGTTCACCACGGCGAGCACGCTCGCGGGAGCCTTCGACGTGGTCGAGGATCCATTTAACTTTAGTGCCGGAGAAGTACGGGTCCACCACGAGGCCGGTGTTGTGACGCACGTATTCTTCCATGCCGTTGCGCTTCAACTCTTCACAGATATCAGCGGTACGGCGGCACTGCCAGACGATAGCGTTGTAAATTGGCTTACCGGTTTCGCGCTCCCAAACCACTGTGGTTTCACGCTGGTTGGTGATGCCGATGGCCGCGATTTCGTCTGAGTTGATGTCGGCTTTCGCCAGCACTTCTACCAGCGTGGAGCTTTGGGTGGCCCAGATTTCCATGGGGTCATGCTCTACCCAGCCTGGCTTAGGATAGATTTGCTCAAATTCACGCTGTGCAACGCTAATGATGTTGGCGTCATGATCCAGGACGACGGCACGCGAGCTGGTTGTTCCCTGGTCGAGAGCGACGATGTACTTTTTTTCTGTAGTCATAATCAAGTCCTGAAGTCAGTATTACAGTGCTTTTTGCTGAGAGGTCACCTTGCTGTCCGGCTTGTCTTCTTCGACAACGCAGACGTCGCATGGCAGGTGGCGACCAATCAATTTACGGTAGCCGAATGCGCCGAGGGAAGCGCCGAGAATAGGCGCAAACAGCGGCACCAGGAAGTAAGGAATATCTTTCCCGCCGGTGAAGGCGACGTCGCCCCAGCCAGCCAGCCACGCAAAGGTCTTCGGCCCAAGGTCACGCGCTGGGTTCATCGCAAACCCGGTCAGTGGTCCCATGGACGCGCCGATCACCGCAATCAGCAGGCCAATCAGCAGCGGAGCCAGTGGGCCACGCGGCACGCCGTTGCCATCGTCGGTCAGCGCCAGAATGACGCCCATCAGAATGGCAGTGATCACCATTTCTACGGCGAATGCCTGGACGAAGTTAATGTGTGGGTTCGGATAGGTGGAGAAGATGCCCGCCAAATCCAGGCTTTCTACGCTGCCGCGCACCATATGGTGCGTTTGTTCGTAGTCGAGGAACAGATTGTAATATAAGCCATAAACCAACGCGGCGGCGCAGAATGCGCCAAGGAACTGTGAAAGAATAAACGGCACGACTTTGCGTCCGTCAAAACAAGCGAACAGCCAGAGTGCGATCGTTACTGCCGGGTTAAGATGTGCGCCGGAAACCCCTGCGGTCATATAGATGGCCATTGCCACCCCTAAGCCCCAGATGATGCTGATTTCCCACTGCCCGAACGTGGCACCGGCCACTTTCAATGCAGCAACACATCCCACACCGAAGAAGATCAACAACGCGGTACCCATGAATTCGGCGATGCACTGGCCTTTTAAGGTTGTTGTAGCGGTCTGACTCATAGTGGGGTCCTGAAGGCAAATTGATGATTATTGTTGTCGAGCATCCTTGTCACCTTTATGCCATGTAGGCATGGTGTTAATTTATCGTTAACGAGCACAAACGAGAAATATCGAACTTAAAATGTGCGTGCTGCGTCAAGAAAATGAGCGTTTTCGCGCTAAAAAATGAGCGGTGCCTCATGGGAAAGAGGGGGGAATTACGCGTTTTGTTAACGTGTTTTTTAACAATTCGAATCGACCGTGAACCCTGGCTTTCAGCATAGGCTGAAAAACGTCATGTTACGCAAAGAGCGCGGTAAGCCGCTGGACACGGGCATCCGGGCTACTTACAATCGAGTTACGCTACGTGTTGTGCATACGTTCATAAAGGCGTCGCCGTAGAATCGGGACGAGGATAGCCATCCATCAACGCCTTGCCATTCAGGAGAGTTCGAAATGTCATTTGAAGTGTTTGAGAAACTGGAAGCAAAAGTTCAGCAGGCGGTTGACACGATTACGTTGTTACAGATGGAAATCGAAGAGCTGAAAGAGAAAAATAACGGTCTGGCTCAGGAAGTTCAGCAGGCGCAAAGCAACCATGAAGAGCTGGTGCGTGAAAACAGCAGCCTGAAAGAACAACAGCATGTCTGGCAGGAGCGTTTACACGCGCTGCTGGGCAAAATGGAAGAAGTGTAATTCCTGCTTCCGACAAAAAAAAACGGGCGCCTGAGGCGCCCGTTTTGCTATTCATCGACCGGATTACTCAATATCCAGCGGATCTTCGGAGAGAATGATGCCGGTGTTATCGGCATACAGATGGTCGCCTGAGAAGAAGGTCACGCCACCAAAATTGACGCGCACATCGCTTTCGCCGATGCCTTCTCCCGCGGAGCCAGCCGGGATGGCGGCAATCGCCTGGATGCCAATGTCCAGCTCTTCCAGGTCATCCACCTGTCGCACCGCGCCGTAAACCACAATGCCTTCCCACTCGTTTTGCAGCGCAAGACGAGCCAGTTCCGCATCAATCAGCGCGCGGCGTACTGAACCACCGCCGTCTACCAGCAGGACTCGCCCACGGCCATTCTCTTCGAGCAGATCGTACAGCAACCCGTTGTCCTCGAAACATTTCACCGTGATGATTTGCCCACCAAATGACGAGCGGCCACCAAAGTTGGAGAACAACGGCTCAACGACGTTGACCTCTTCCTGGTAGATGTCACAAAGCTCAGAAGTATCGTATTTCATAGGATTAAGGTTCATTTGCTGCAGGAGTTGTCAGTATATCGCGTTCTGTTAACTGTTGGCAAAATCATCAATTGTTAATTGATATTTGTCAGTCATCACACAACGGTACTGAGGACAACGCCCAGTGCAAACAGCAGATTCGTCAGCAACGCGGCTTTGACGGTGCGTTCCAGCATCGGGCGCATCGCCACGGGATCTTGCTCCCGCATGACGTAGGTAACCTGCTTGAGCAGCAGCGGCGCGGCCAGAACAAATAACCATCCCCACAGGCTCTTGAGCCAGATAAGGTTAAACAGGGCGAGACAGGCCAAAGCCCCGATGAGCAGAGCGGCATGATAGCGGCGTGCAACAATGGGCCCAAGACGTACAGCAAGGGTATTTTTACCGTTCTCACGATCGCTATCGATATCACGCAGGTTATTGATATTCAACACTGCGGTGGCGAGTAACCCACAGGCCGTGGCCGGCAGAATCACCAGCGCCGCCAGCGAATTAGCCTGCAGATACCAGGTACCCGCCACGCTAATCCAGCCAAAGAACACCAGCACTGAGATATCTCCCAGCCCCATGTAGCCATAAGGACGGGTGCCGACGGTGTAGGTAATGGCGGCGACGATAGACAGCAGCCCAAGTAGCAAGAAGCCCATGAAATCGGAGAAGGTATGGCAGGCAAGGGCGACCAGCGACAGACCCGACAAACAAATGAGGATGACGGTGATGACCAGCGCACGTTTCATCTGCGCCTGAGTAATCATTCCTTTTTGCATCCCGCGTAGTGGCCCGAGACGGTCTTCTTTGTCGCTGCCTTTGACCGCGTCGCCATAGTCATTGGCGAGGTTAGACAGGATCTGCAAAAGTCCGGCGGTCAGCAGCGCCAGCAGCGCCACAGCCGGGTCAAAGACACCTTGCCAGTAAGTCAGGGCCGAACCGCAGACGATTGAAGCAAACGCCAGAGGTAGCGTGCGTGGGCGAAGGCTTTCCAGCCAGGCCTGGGTGACACTTGTAGGTTGCGAATCGCTCATTATTTGGTTGCCAGTTTAGATAAAAAAATGGAGGGCATAAGCCCTCCATTTCAAATGAAGAAAATGCGTTAGCCGGATTATAGGATAAAACGGCTCAGGTCTTCATCTGCAACCAGCTCATCAAGATGTTTACCGACGTATTCGGCATCGATCAGGATGGACTGACCATCTAACTCGCTGGCGTCATAGGAGATATCTTCCATCAGACGTTCAAGCACGGTGTGAAGGCGACGTGCCCCGATGTTTTCGGTAGATTCGTTTACCTGCCAGGCAGCCTGAGCAATACGACGAATACCGTCCTCGGTAAAGTCGATGTTCACGCCTTCAGTTGCCATCAGCGCTTTGTACTGTACGGTCACGGAGGCGTTAGGTTCGGTCAGGATGCGCTCGAAATCGTCTACGGTCAGCGCCTGCAGCTCAACGCGGATAGGCAAACGCCCCTGCAGCTCAGGAATCAGGTCTGACGGGCTCGCAACCTGGAACGCGCCGGAAGCGATAAACAGGATGTGGTCAGTTTTTACCATGCCGTGCTTGGTGGATACGGTGCAGCCTTCTACCAGCGGCAGCAGGTCACGCTGTACACCTTCGCGGGACACATCTGGGCCGGAGCTGTTGCCGCCGCGCTTACAAATTTTGTCGATTTCGTCGATAAACACGATCCCGTGCTGCTCAACTGCGTCGATGGCGTCCTGCTTCAGCTCTTCCGGGTTCACCAGCTTCGCCGCTTCTTCTTCCACCAGCAGCTTCATCGCATCTTTGATTTTCAGCTTGCGTGGCTTTTGCTTCTGGCCGCCCAGGTTCTGGAACATGGACTGCAGCTGGCTGGTCATCTCTTCCATGCCAGGAGGTGCCATGATTTCTACACCCATCGGTGCAGCGGCGAGATCGATTTCGATCTCTTTATCATCCAGTTGGCCTTCGCGCAGTTTCTTGCGGAACGACTGGCGAGCAGCCGATGGCTCCTGCTGGGCTTCCGCCTGACCCCAGTTGTTCTTCGCCGGTGGGATCAGCACGTCGAGAATACGCTCTTCGGCCATTGCTTCAGCGCGGTAGCGGTTCTTCTCGATAGACTGCATGCGCACCATTTTGACTGCGGCATCGGTCAGATCGCGGATAATGGAGTCCACTTCTTTGCCCACATAGCCGACTTCGGTGAATTTGGTCGCTTCAACTTTGATGAACGGCGCGTTGGCCAGTTTTGCCAGGCGGCGGGCAATTTCGGTTTTACCCACGCCGGTTGGGCCGATCATCAGAATGTTTTTAGGGGTAACTTCATGGCGCAGCTCTTCATCAAGCTGCATACGGCGCCAGCGGTTACGTAAGGCGATAGCGACGGAGCGCTTAGCGTTGTCCTGGCCGATAATGTGTTTATTCAGCTCGCTAACAATTTCGCGTGGGGTCATTTCAGACATGGGAGATCCTTACGCTTTAGACGGTAATTCTTCGATGGTATGGAAGTGGTTGGTATAAACGCAGATATCACCTGCAATATCCAACGCTTTCACAGCGATATCGCGCGCGCCCATTTCGGTATTTTCCAGAAGGGCGCGGGCTGCGGCCTGGGCGTACGGGCCGCCGGAGCCAATGGCAATCAGATCGTTTTCAGGCTGGATGACGTCCCCGTTACCGGTGATGATCAGCGACGCGCTTTCGTCGGCCACGGCCAGCAGCGCTTCAAGCTTGCGCAGCATGCGGTCGGTACGCCAGTCTTTCGCCAGCTCAACGGCGGCTTTCACCAGGTGACCCTGATGCATTTCCAGCTTGCGCTCAAACAGTTCGAACAGCGTGAAGGCATCCGCAGTACCGCCGGCAAAACCCGCGATCACTTTATCGTTGTACAGGCGACGTACTTTTTTGACGTTACCTTTCATGACGGTATTACCCAGCGTGGCCTGGCCATCGCCGGCAATAACCACATGGCCGTTACGACGTACACTTACTATTGTTGTCACGATCGGACCCCTTTTGCATCAGCTAAACAGGAGCCCTGCGCGGTGCGCAGGGCCTAATGCCATTATAAATGGGGGGCAATTTTGGGGTTTCAACCCCCGGCGGCAAGACGAATACAGCTGGTATGCCCAGCCATCTTCAGCCGATTGATGGTGCCATCGGCATTGTCTTTACCTTTGATTGGCCCAATAACGACGCGGTTCCAGCCGTTGTTGGTGGTAATGCGGGAGTCAAAGCCTTCAAACGCCAGCTGAGCACGAACGGTTTCCGCCTGCTCGCTGCCTTTAAATGAACCACACTGCACCATCCAGCGTTTTTCATCTTTTTTCTCCTGAGCAGCAGGAGCCTGCTTAGCCACTTCTGGCTCACGCGTAATTGGTGCAGGCTGAGCTTCACGCTGAACCGGTTTTGTTTGCTGTGGCGCTTTTTGCTGGCTGTGCGGTGGCGTTTGCAGCAGATCCTGATACGGCTGCTGATTATTTGCCGTAGAGGTTTTCGGCTGTTGCTGCGGCACAGTTTTTGGCTGTTGATAAGGCTGCGTGGTTTGTTGCGTGTTACGCGGCTGCTGGTATGGCTGTTCCGCTACACGCTGCTGAACGCGAGGCTGCTGCGTCTGCGTGTTCCACTGCTGCTGTTGCACAGGCTGAGTTTGCTGCACAATCTGTTTCTGGCGCTGCAGCGTTTGCTGGCGCTGGGCAGGGGTTTGCTCATTCCACGGGACTTCATTTAGCTGCGTAGGCTGTTGGCGCATATCCGCCTGCATTTGCTCCAGCAACTGGCGCTGTTCGTTGGTTAGCTGGCTTTGGTTCATGACTTCGCCGCCGGCGGTAGGTTCAGTAGGCGCACGTACGCCAGGCTGGCGGTTTTCCAGCTCTTTAATGTAACGCCAGCGCTCTTCCGGTTTTGGCGGCAAGCCATTGCCGGTCACTTTGTGGCCAGGGAGCGCGTCAATCTCTTCTTTCTTATGGTG
Source organism: Cedecea sp. AS113 (assembly GCF_037152415.1). Taxonomy (NCBI): domain Bacteria; kingdom Pseudomonadati; phylum Pseudomonadota; class Gammaproteobacteria; order Enterobacterales; family Enterobacteriaceae; genus Cedecea; species Cedecea sp. AS113. The sequence continues at coordinate 28,673 of NZ_JBBCMI010000016.1, read as the reverse complement.
AGTAATAAAGTAAAGAGCGCCGACAAAGGCCACCACGACTGCGGCCGCAATGGCAACCATCGTTGGAGAGACGGAGGGCAGACTACGTTGCTTTTTGCGGGGTGTACTTTTTTTGCGCCGCGTCCCTGCCGATTGCCCGCGGCTTACATAATCTCGTTGTGCCACTATCGTTTCGCTGTCTTTATTCGTTTATCAGTCCGCCATGTTACTTAAGGGGCGGGGCTTTGACCAGTTTATGCAGTCTTAAAAACGGCTCAATTTCTGCTGCCGGGCGCGGCAGTGCTGCCTCGCTCAATAAGATCGCAGTCCAGCAGGCGTGAGCCGCTGTTAACGTTTTGGCCGTTCATGTTGTCCAGCAATAGCAGCATAGCTTCCTTACCAATATCGAAACGGGGTTGTGCGACGGTGGTGAGGGGCGGGTCACAGAACTGCGACAGGGCAATATCGTCGAAGCCCATAATCGATAAATCTTCCGGGACTTTAAGCCCGCTGCGCTTTGCCTGAGAAAGCGCCCCTAGCGCCATCACGTCGCTATGGCAAAAAATGGCGGTTGGGGGTTCGGGCAGGGCAATAAGCTGTGCCAGCGCTGCGGCGCCTGCTTCATAGGTAAAATCACCGCGCGCAATATAGTGAGGATCGACGACGATGCCGTTGCGGCGCAGTGCCTGAACGTATCCCTGTAAGCGATAATGGCAAAGCGGCATTTCTTCAGGCCCGGCAATACAGGCAATGCGCTGATGCCCGAGCTCTTGCAGATAGTAAACGGCGTTAAAGGCGGCGGTCAGATTGTCGATATGCACCGTGGGCAGTTCCAGCTCAGGGGCAAACTCATTGGCCATGACCATCGGCGGCAGATTGCGTTGCTCTTCTTTGCTGGCGTCAAACGGCAGGCGTGAGCCCAGCAGCAGCATGCCATCAATTTGTTTGGTGATGATCAGGTCGATGAAGGTTTTTTCCTGCTGATTTTGGTGGGCGCAATCGCCAATCAGCACGAGATAGCCGTGTGAAGCTGCGGTAACTTCAATCCCGCGAATGATTTCGCTGAAAAACGGATCGCAGATATCCGGCACGATGACCAGAATAGTGCGTGATTCGCTGCGTTTGATGTTACGCCCCAGAGAATGAGGCAAATACCCCACTTCAATCGCCGCCTGTTCCACGCGATTACGGGTACTTTGTGAAACTTTGTCCGGGTTCATTAAGGCGCGGGATACCGTTGCAGTAGACACTTTTGCCTGCACGGCGACATCTTTCATGGTGGCATTCACCACCGGTTTCTTCGGCTTCACTTCTTCTCCTCACATGCACGCCGCCATCGTCAACACTCCTGTGTGTCTGACAGTCATCACATTCTTAGCAGAAGTTGGCTGTAAGCGGTTACAAATTTTTCACAAGAAATGTGATGAGTATTAGATTTTTCGATCGGCTTCGCATAACCAGCCCGATTGTGCTACCCGTCGATAGGGTCAACATCCAGCATCCATTTCACTTTCCGGGCTTCGGGGAGCGTGTTGATCAGCGTGAGTGAATGGCTGACCAGTTTTTGCAGGCGCCCGCGCGATGGATGCTGCAACAAGATTTGCCAGCGAAAACGCCCGCCGCGTTTGGGCTGCAGCGAGGGAACTGGCCCCATGATCCAGAGCTGCTCATCGCGCAGCGGGCTGGCCTCCAGCAGATTACGCAATTGCTGCAAAAATAGCGGGGCCTGGTGGTTGTTCTGATCTTCGGCCCGAATCAATACATGGCTGGTGTACGGCGGCAAAAATACCGTTTGGCGCTCGCTCAATGCCTGGCTGGAAAACGCATCGTAGCCTTTGGTCAGCAGGGTTTGCAGCAAAGGGTGTTCAGGATGGTGCGTTTGCAGCAGGACTTCACCTTGCTTACCGGCTCGTCCCGCTCGACCAGAAACCTGGACGTAGAGCTGGGCAAAGCGTTCGGCGGCACGGAAATCTGCGGAAAAAAGCGCGCCGTCTACGTCGAGTAAGGCGACCAGCGTGACATCAGGGAAGTGGTGCCCTTTAGCCAGCATTTGTGTGCCGATAAGAATTCTCGCGCCGCCCCGGTGCACTTCGGCCAGCTGCTGTTCCAGTGCGCCTTTGCGGCTGGTGGTATCGCGGTCGATGCGGGAAATCGGTACGTTCGGGAACAGCGGCTCAAGGCTGTGTTCAAGCTGTTCGGTCCCCATTCCCACCGGAACCAGATGCGTGGAGCCGCACTGCGGGCACTGCTGCGGGATCGCGCGCTGGCTGTCGCAATGATGGCAACGCAGATGGCGATGGCCCTGGTGCAGCGTGTAGTAATGATCGCACCGTGCGCATTCCGCAATCCAGCCGCATTCGTGGCAGAGCAGGGCAGGTGCGAAGCCGCGGCGGTTAAGGAAAAGGATCACCTGGTTATCTGCGGCAAGATGCTCGCCTATCTTTTTGAGCAGTGCAGGGGCTAAGCCGGCTTTGAGCTGCTGCCCTTTCAGGTCGACAACCTGCTGGTGAGCCGGGCGTGCGTTTCCGGCACGTTTAGTCAGGCGTAGCTGGCGATATTTTCCCACCTGAACATTGTGCAGAGTTTCTAATGCTGGCGTTGCCGAGCCGAGAATGATCGGAATGTTTTCGGCATGCGCCCGGTAAACGGCTAAATCGCGAGCGTGATAGCGCCAGCCTTCTTGCTGTTTATAGGAGCTGTCATGTTCCTCATCGATGACGATGACGCCGAGACGGCAGAACGGCGTGAACAGAGAAGAACGGGTACCAATGACGATGGCCGCCTCACCGCTGCGTGCTTTTAGCCACACGCTGAGCCTTTCACTGTCATTCAGCCCGGAGTGCAGGACTTCAACCGGCGCGTTAAAACGCTCCCGGAAGCGGGCGATAGTTTGCGGAGTCAGGCCAATTTCGGGCACCAACACTAAAGCCTGCTTGCCCTGCGCCAGCACATTTTCAAGCACACTGAGGTAAACCTCAGTTTTGCCGGAGCCGGTGATGCCGGCGAGCAGCCAGGCGGAGAAATGGTCAGATTCGCTGTGGATAGCCCCCACGGCGGTGGCCTGTTCCGTATTCAGTCTCAGCCGCTCACCGGCAACGGCATAGCTTGCCCGCCAGTCTTCTTCCGCAGGCGCCGCGCTTTTTAAATCACACAGGCCTTTTGTTCTCAGCGCCTGTAACCCCGGCTCACTGATTTCCAGCTCGCCGATTTGATGCCGCCAGACGATATTGTGCCGCAGCGCCGCCAGTGCCTGCTGCTGTTTAGGCGCGCGTTTGAGACTGTTCAGATCAACGGCTTTTCCTTCTTCCGTAGCAAACCAGTACCAGAGCGGAGCATGGTGCGCAGGTTTCCCCTGGCGAAGAAGAATTGGCAGAGCGTGAAAGAGCACTTCGCCAATCGGGTGATGATAATACTCCGCAGCCCACAGCAGCACGCGCCAGAGTGACGGCGTGAACAGCGAGCGCCCATCGAGAACTTCACCAACGGGCTTGAGTTTTTCCAGCGGCAGATCGCTCGACTGGCTGACCGACATGACGATACCGACAGCTTCGCGTTGCTTGCCAAACGGCACCTGTACGCGGCAGCCTGCGCTAACCTGCACGCCTTCTGGCAGCAGATAGTCGAAGGTACGGGCCAGCGGAACCGGCAGTGCAACGTGGGCTACGGGCATGAAAGCATCCAGGCTGAAAAAAATGACGTATTAGTGTACACTGAGCGCTTGCAAAATTGCGGATCAGTTTGCACCGGGTGAGCAATTTCTGTATGATTCGCCGCCTTTGATGCGCAGTTTTGGTATCAAAAAACCTAATTTATTAACATCGCGTGGTGTCTGGCGTTAGGGCTGGAAGAGCGACGCGGCCTTTACCGAGGTTTACCATGAAAAAAGATATCCATCCTAAATACGAAGAAATTACTGCAAACTGCTCTTGCGGTAATGTTATCAAGATCCGCTCCACCGTAGGTCACGATCTGAACCTGGACGTATGTGGTCAGTGCCACCCGTTCTACACTGGTAAACAGCGTGATGTTGCTACCGGCGGCCGTGTTGATCGCTTCAACAAGCGCTTCAGCGTACCAGGCGCGAAGAAATAAGTTTCGCACTCTGGAAAGAGAAAGGCGCCTGAAGGCGCCTTTTTTGTGTCTGTTATCCGGTAACGCAATAAGAAAAGGCGCCCGCAGACGCCTTAACATCAGATCTTAATATTCCCACGTATCCGGATCGATCCCCAGTTCACGCATAATGACCTTCGCATCTTCCGGGATTTCATCGCTGCGCTCTTTACGCAGGTCAGCATCGTTCGGCAGCGGCTGGCCGGTGAAGGCGTGCAAAAAAGCTTCACACAGCAATTCACTGTTGGTCGCATGACGCAGGTTATTCACCTGGCGACGCGTGCGCTCGTCGGTGAGGATCTTCAACACTTTCAGAGGAATGGAAACCGTAATTTTCTTTACTTGTTCACTCTTCTTACCGTGCTCAGCGTAGGGGCTGATATATTCGCCGCTCCATTCAGCCATGAGATACCTTAATCCTCTTAATCTATGAAAACGTGCCAAAGCCGGGTAAATCCGCGGCGTTGACGATTATCTCTTTTAGTGTACAGCACAGGATAACCCTTTCCTGAGCGTGAAACTCAGACATATACACTCTAAAACGCATAATTTTAACGGCTATTTGCCTTTTGCTCAATCTATACGCAAAGAGGTTTAGATGTCCAGATGTATTGACGTCTATACTGCGGTTGTTTACTCTGAGGCCTGACTTTTATTCGACCAGCAAGGATCGGGCACACCATGACGCGTAAACAGGCAACCATCGCAGTTCGTAGCGGTTTGAATGATGACGAGCAATACGGCTGCGTCGTTCCACCTATTCACCTGTCCAGCACCTATAACTTTACCGGCTTTAATGAACCGCGTGCCCATGATTATTCACGCCGGGGTAACCCAACGCGCGACGTAGTACAGCGGGCGTTAGCGGAGCTGGAAGGCGGGGCTGGGGCAGTAATGACCAATACCGGCATGTCGGCCATTCATCTGGTCACCACCGTATTCCTGAAACCCGGCGACCTGCTGGTGGCGCCTCACGACTGCTATGGTGGCAGCTACCGCCTGTTCGATAGTCTGGCAAAACGTGGGGCTTACCGCGTTTTATTCGTCGATCAGAATGATGAAGAGGCTTTAAACTCTGCGCTGGCGGAAAAACCAAAGCTGGTACTGGTAGAAAGTCCAAGTAATCCATTGTTGCGCGTCGTGGATATTGCGAAAATCTGTGCCGCAGCGCGTGAAGCGGGTGCGATTAGCGTGGTGGATAACACCTTCCTGAGCCCGGCACTGCAAAACCCGCTGGCGCTGGGGGCCGATCTGGTTCTGCACTCTTGCACCAAGTACCTCAACGGCCATTCGGATGTGGTTGCGGGCGTTGTTATTGCAAAAGATCCTGCCACGGTCACCGAACTGGCATGGTGGGCGAATAACATTGGCGTCACCGGCAGCGCATTTGACAGCTACCTGCTGTTGCGTGGCCTGCGCACTCTGTCGCCACGTATGGAAGTGGCTCAACGTAATGCTCAGGCCATTGTTGAGTTTCTCAAGCAGCAACCGTTGGTGAAAAAGCTGTATCATCCTTCACTGCCGGAAAACCAGGGCCACGAGATTGCGGCCCGTCAGCAAAAAGGGTTTGGCGCGATGCTGAGCTTTGAGCTCGACGGTGACGAGCAAACGCTGCGTCGTTTCCTGGGGGCGCTGTCGCTGTTTACCCTGGCGGAATCGCTGGGGGGCGTGGAAAGCTTGATTTCCCACGCCGCAACCATGACACATGCGGGCATGGCGCCGGAGGCACGAGCTGCCGCCGGCATTTCTGAAACGCTGCTGCGCGTTTCAACAGGTATAGAAGATAGTGAAGATTTAATTGCCGATCTGGAAAATGCCTTCCGGGTCGCTGCCGAGGGGTAAGCATGAGTGTTTCAGCACCAGCAGGGACGCCGGTTCGTCAACTGCACAAGTTTGGGGGCAGCAGTCTTGCCGATGTGAAATGTTACCTGCGCGTGGCGGGTATCATGACCGAATATTCCAGACCGGGTGACATGATGGTGGTTTCGGCCGCCGGCAGTACCACTAACCAGTTGATTAACTGGCTTAAGCTGAGCCAGAGCGACAGGCTTTCCGCGCATCAGGTTCAGCAAACGCTGCGCCGCTATCAGAGCGACCTTATTAGCGGTTTATTGCCGCCGGAAGTGGCGGATGGCCTGATTGCCGGGTTTATCCACGACCTTGAGCGCCTTGCTGTTCTGCTGGACGGTAAAATGAACGATGCCGTTTATGCAGAGGTTGTTGGTCACGGGGAAGTCTGGTCGGCGCGTTTGATGGCTGCGGTGCTGAATCAGCAGGGCGTTGAAGCCGCCTGGCTGGACGCCCGCGATTTTATGCGTGCTGAACGTGCGGCCCAGCCACAGGTTGACGAAGGCCGTTCCTGGCCGCTGCTGCAAAACTTGCTTGCCCAGCACCCGAATAAACGCCTGGTTGTGACCGGTTTTATCTGCAGCAATGAAGCGGGTGAAACTGTGCTGCTGGGGCGTAACGGTTCTGACTATTCAGCGACGCAGATTGGCGCGCTGGCTGGCGTTTCTCGCGTAACTATCTGGAGCGACGTGGCCGGGGTTTACAGCGCGGATCCGCGTAAAGTGAAAGATGCCTGCCTGTTGCCTCTGCTACGCCTGGATGAAGCCAGCGAGCTGGCTCGTCTTGCCGCGCCGGTGCTACACGCTCGTACATTACAGCCCGTATCCGGCAGCGATATCGACCTGCAACTGCGCTGCAGCTATTCACCAGAGCAAGGTTCGACCCGTATTGAGCGCGTTCTGGCGTCCGGCACGGGTGCCCGGATTGTCACCAGTCACGACGATGTTTGCCTGATCGAATATCAGGTGCCGTCGCATCAGGATTTCAAGCTGGCGCAAAAAGAGCTGGATATGATCCTCAAGCGCGGTCAGGTGCGTCCACTGTCGATTGGCGTGCATCCCGATCGTAATTTACTGCAGCTTTGCTACACCTCGGAAGTCGCCAACAGCGTGCTGCAACTTCTCCAGAATGCCAGCCTGCAGGGCGAGCTTCGTCTGCGTGAAGGCCTGGCGCTGGTGGCAATGGTCGGGGCCGGCGTTTGCCGTAACCCGCTGCATAGCCACCGTTTCTGGCAGCAGTTGAAAGATCATCCCGTGGAGTTTATCTGGCAGTCGGAAGACGGCATTAGCCTGGTGGCCGTGCTGCGCGTAGGCCCAACGGAAAGCCTGATTCAGGGGCTACACAAGTCGCTGTTTCGTGCTGAGAAGCGTATTGGTCTGATGCTGTTCGGCAAAGGCAACATCGGTTCCCGCTGGCTTGAGCTGTTTGCCCGCGAACAGGAAATTCTCTCCGCCCGTACCGGGTTTGAATTTGTGCTGGCTGGCGTGGTGGACAGCAGCCGTAGCTTGCTGAATTACGACGGTCTGGATGCCAGTCGCGCGTTGGCCTTCTTCAATGATGAGGCAGTTCAGCAGGACGAAGAGTCGCTGTTCCTGTGGATGCGGGCTCATCCGTATGATGATTTAGTGGTACTGGACGTGACCGCCAGCGAGCAACTCGCCGATCAATACCTGGACTTCGCCAGCCATGGCTTCCATGTGATCAGCGCCAATAAGCTTGCCGGCGCAGGGAACGGCCAGAAGTATCGCCAGATTCGTGATGCGTTTGAGAAAACGGGCCGGCACTGGCTGTATAACGCCACGGTGGGCGCAGGGCTGCCGGTTAACCATACGGTTCGCGACCTGCGTGACAGCGGCGATGCTATTCTGGCTATCAGCGGTATTTTCTCGGGGACGCTTTCATGGCTGTTCCTGCAGTTTGACGGCACAGTGCCGTTTACAGAACTGGTTGATCAGGCCTGGCAGCAGGGGCTAACCGAGCCAGATCCGCGCGTGGACCTGTCCGGTAAAGACGTCATGCGTAAGCTGGTGATCCTGGCCCGTGAGGCGGGTTATGACATCGAGCCGGATCAGGTTCGTGTGGAATCTCTGGTGCCCGCAGGTTGTGAAGGCGGCTCCATTGACCATTTCTTTGAAAACGGTGATGAGCTGAACGAGCAAATGCTGCAGCGGCTCGAGGCTGCCCAGGAGATGGGGCTGGTGCTGCGTTATGTGGCCCGGTTTGATGCGAACGGCAAGGCTCGCGTGGGGGTTGAAGCCGTGCGGGCAGAGCATCCGCTTGCCGCTCTGCTGCCGTGTGACAACGTCTTCGCGATTGAAAGCCGCTGGTACCGTGACAACCCGCTGGTGATCCGCGGGCCTGGCGCCGGGCGCGATGTTACCGCCGGGGCCATTCAGTCCGATCTGAACCGCCTGGCACAACTGCTGTAGTTTCTTTCCCGCACTCTCTTTCTTTGGAAGAGAGTGCGTTTTACTGCATGTCCCTTTCTCTGTTTCTCCTGAAAAAAATTCATCTTATGTGAGAATTCCTCCACATTTTGTGGTGACATTTTCATTGACGCCTTTCGCCTTTTCGGTCATCTTTCTATCTGGACGTCTAAACGTCTGGATAGCAATAAAACGCCACCACACGATAACGATGCGATTGACGAGGTAAGGGTATGAGCTTTTTTCACGCGAATCAGCGGGAAGCGCTGAACCAGAGTCTGGCCGAAGTGGCCGGGCATATTCATGTTTCCTTTGAGTTTTTCCCGCCGCGCAGCAGTGAAATGGAACAAACCCTGTGGAAGTCTATCGACAGGCTAAGCATCCTGAAGCCAACGTTTGTTTCCGTGACCTACGGGGCGAACTCCGGCGAGCGTGACCGTACCCACAGCATCATCAAAGGCATCAAAGAGCGTACCGGCCTTGAAGCAGCCCCGCATCTGACCTGTGTCGATGCAACGCGAGATGAACTGCAGGCGATTGCGCAGGACTACTGGAACAACGGCATCCGCCATATCGTTGCATTGCGTGGTGATCTACCGCCTGGCAGCGGTAAGCCGGATATGTATGCTTCTGACCTGGTGGGGCTGCTCAAGGAAGTCGGCGACTTTGATATTTCCGTTGCGGCCTATCCGGAAGTCCATCCCGAAGCCAAAAGCGCCCAGGCGGATTTACTCAGCCTGCGCCGTAAAATTGAAGCCGGTGCTAACCGCGCGATTACTCAATTCTTCTTTGATGTTGAAAGCTATCTTCGCTTCCGCGATCGCTGCGCGGCCACAGGCATTGATGTCGAGATAATCCCGGGTATTCTGCCTGTCTCAAACTTCCGGCAGGCGAAGAAATTTGCCGATATAACTAACGTGCGTATTCCGTCGTGGATGGCACAAATGTTTGAAGGCCTGGATAACGATGCCGAAACCCGCCAGTTGGTGGGCGCGAACATTGCCATGGATATGGTGAAAATCCTGAGCCGGGAAGGCGTGAAGGATTTCCACTTCTACACGCTTAACCGGGCGGAAATGAGCTATGCGATCTGCCACACTTTAGGCGTTCGACCCAAGCTGTAGACATTGATTTCACATAAAAAAAGCCCCGTTCAACTGTGAGCGGGGCTTTTTACTTTACGGGCTAAAAGCGTTACTGATTACTGCCGCTATCGCCGTAAGGCAGCGCATCGTAATCCCGCAGCGCATTTTTATCATACGGGTTACCAATCCAGCGGGTCGCTTCGACAAACTGCGGGCTGGTGATGGCCCGTGTTGCGTCGTAGCCGTCATAGCTTAAACCGGCTAAATCAGACCAGGTATGAATCAGTTCTGAGCTGCTGTATTTGCGGTTTATATCTCCCGAGAAGTCACGCGGGTGGGCCTGCTGCCAGGTCGGTGACGTCCAGACGATGAACGGGATGGTGTACATATGACGCGTAGGTTTGTTTTCGTTACGCCCCTGGGTCTGATGCGGCGGTGTGTCGTAAACCTCTTCCCCGTGGTCAGAGAAATAGAGCAGGAAGCCGTTAGGATCGCTGGCCTTGTAGTCTTTGATCAGCGTGGAAACCACGTGGTCATTAAACAGGTTGGCGTTATCGTAACTGTTGTAGGATTCTTGCTGATCTTTGGTTAATCCAGCCGGTAAATCGTCCGTTTTACCATCAAACTTGTTCCAGTTTTCCGGGTAGCGGAAGTCATACCGAATATGCGTGCCGAGCAGGTGCACAATAATGAATTTTTTCGGTGCAGGGTCGGCCAGAACCTCTTTAAACGGCGCGAGGACGTTCGTGTCGTATTCGCGCGCGCTCTGGGTACGCTGCTGGTTCATATAATATTGTTTGTCGGTCTGCTTCGAGAATACGGCCAGCATGGTGTTGCGTTCGGTCATGGTCTGCTGGTTAGTGATCCAGAAGGTTTTGTACCCGGCCTGCTTCATCAGGTTCATCAGCGAAGGCTTAGTCAGGTAGAGGTCCGGATCTTTCTCGTCTGCAAACGTCAGCGCCTGCTGCAGAATTTCAATGGTGTAAGGACGTGAAGTGACGACGTCATTAAACACCGTCATTTGCGGGTCAGTTTTATGCAGCTCATCCAGCTCTGGCGTTGTCTGGCGGTGGTAGCCGTACAGGCTCATGCGGCCACGCTGCGTTGACTCACCAATAACCAGTACCAAAGTGCGCGGCGCATTACCGGAGGCGTCTTTCAGGTTAGCCAACGGCGGCAGCGCATTGTTGGACGTTAGCAGGTTATTCAGGCTGTCCAACTGCTGGCGATATTCGGTATAGGCGACGATAAACTGCCAGGGGGCCGCAGGCTCAAGGCGATAAGAAATACTGGAGAAGGATTCGCCAAGGCTGCGTTTGTTGATAAGCCACTCTTTACCCACCGGATTGAGCACCAGGCCGAACAGGATGGCGAAGGAAACCAACCAGCGCCACGGGTTTGGAATATAAACCGGGCGCAGACGGGTCCAAAGAAAGATGGCACCCAGCGTATAGGCAACCGCAATGAGCAGCAGCTTCAGGCTGAAATACTGACTCAGGTATTCGCTGGCCTCGCTGGCGTTTGTTTCGAACATCACAAACAGAACGCTTTGCGAGAACTCCTGCCCGTAGACGACGTAGTAACCCAGGGCGGCGATTGAGGCTGCCCAAAGGATAACGCCAATAACGGCGGCAATAATGCGCGTACGCTGTGGAAACAGAAATACAGGAATAAACCACAGAGAGCTAAACAGTAAGGAGTCACGCAGCCCCGTTGTACCGCTGTAGCCTGTTGTTAAGATGGCAATCTGCAAAACCGAGGAAAAATACCAAAAGTAGAGTAAAACCCATCCAAGGGCTTTAATGCTGAACTTCCGTTCAGACTGTTTCAATGTGAAGTGCATACTCTTGCCTGTGCTATTAAATTATCATTAACCGTAATGAGAAAACCTTAAGTAAGCCTTAGTTATGAACGCTACGGTGGCTTGTACTCACGAAAAAAGTCACCCATTGCTGGGTGACTTTTGCGCACAATATAGAAAATGTGTCGGAATAATGACAGCGTAATTTCAGGCTTGTTCCGGGGATATTTATACGGCCAATGCTTTTGGTTTTTTGTTGTTTATTTGTTGAAGATGGCGGGGGCAATAAACGTGTTAAGCGCGTTGAGTGGCGATGAGCGTTTTCACTAGTTAGAAATAAAAACCCCCGCGTTTGCGGGGGAAATGACGAAGCTAAAAAATCTTAGCCGGTATTACGCATCCCGGCGGCAACCCCGGCGATGGTGACCATCAGGGCTTGCTCTACGCGGGCATCAGGCGCTTCGCCTTTCTCTTCCGACTGGCGCGAGCGGTGCAGCAGTTCGGCCTGCAGGACGTTCAGCGGATCGGTATAGATATTACGCAGGGTAATCGACTCGGCAATCCACGGTAAATCTTCCATCAGGTGTGAGTCGTTGGCGATATCCAGCACGACTTTGATGTCGGCTTCCAACTGGTCACGTAGCTGTTTGCCCAGTTTCCACAGCTCTGGCTTCACCAGGCGCTGATCGTAGTATTCCGCCAGCCAAAGGTCGGCTTTGGCAAACACCATCTCCAGCATGCCAAGGCGAGTGGAGAAGAACGGCCAGTCGCGGCACATTGTTTCCAGCTCGCTTTGCTTGCCTTCTTCCACGACCTTTTGCAGCGCCGCGCCTGCGCCCAGCCAGGCCGGCAGCATCAGGCGGTTTTGGGTCCAGGCGAAGATCCACGGGATCGCACGTAAAGATTCTACCCCGCCGTTTGGACGACGTTTAGCTGGGCGAGAGCCCAACGGCAGTTTGCCCAATTCCAGCTCCGGCGTGGCGGAACGGAAATACGGCACGAAGTCTGTGTTCTCGCGAATATAGCCGCGATACATCTCGCAGGACGTCGCAGAAAGTGAGTTCATGATCTGAATCCACTCTTTCTTCGGCTCTGGCGGCGGCAGCAGGTTAGCTTCAAGGATCGCGCTGGTGTAGAGCGACAGGCTGCTGATGGTGATTTCTGGCAGGCCGTATTTAAAGCGAATCATCTCACCTTGCTCGGTGACGCGCAGGCCACCTTTCAGGCTGCCTGGTGGCTGAGAAAGCAGAGCTGCGTGCGCTGGCGCACCGCCACGGCCAATGGAGCCGCCGCGCCCGTGGAATAACGTCAGGGCGATACCGGCTTTCTCACAGGTTTTGATCAGCGCATCTTGCGCTTCATATTGCGCCCAGGATGCGGCCATCACGCCAGCATCTTTCGCCGAGTCGGAATAGCCAATCATCACCATCTGTTTGCCCTGGATAAAGCCACGGTACCAGTCGATATTCAGCAACTGGGTCATGACGTCGTCGGCGTTATTCAGGTCGTCGAGGGTTTCAAACAGCGGCGCAACCGGCAGGGCGAAGGTACAGCCCGCTTCTTTCAGCAGCAGGTGAACGGCCAGCACGTCTGACGGCGTCTTGGCCATCGAAATAACGTAGGCAGCAATGGAACCGCGTGGCGCTTCGGCTACCACTTTGCAGGTTTCCAGCACTTCCTGAGTGTCAGCGCTTGGCTCCCACTGGCGAGGCAGCAGAGGGCGCTTGGAGTTCAGTTCGCGGATCAGGAAGGCTTGTTTATCAGCCTCTGACCAGCTTTCGTAGTCGCCGATGCCAAGATAGCGGGTCATTTCGCCCAGCGCTTCGCTGTGGCGCGTGCTTTCCTGGCGAATATCAATGCGTACCAGCGGCACGCCGAAGCATTTCACGCGGCGCAGGGTGTCCAGCAACTGCCCGTTAGCGATGATGCCCATGCCGCAGGCCTGCAGGGATTGATAACAGGCGTAGAGCGGATCCCAAAGCTGCTCGTTTTGAATGAGCAGACCTTCCGGCTTCGGCAGACGCTGGCCTTTCAGGCGGGCTTCAAGCCAGGCCTGGGTGGAGAGCAGCTGCTGGCGCAGGCCTTTCATGATGTGGCGGTAAGGTTCCTGGCCCGCATCCGGCCCTGCCAGTTCGCTAAGCTCCGCCGTGCATTCCACCATCGACAGCTCGGAAACCAGGACCGCGATATCGCGCAGGAACAGGTCGGTGGCTTTCCAGCGGCTGAGAAGCAGGACGTGACGGGTGATTTCGGACGTTACGTTCGGGTTGCCGTCGCGGTCGCCGCCCATCCAGGAGGTAAAGCGTACCGGGACGAAGTCCACCGGCAGTTTGTAATTCAGATTCTCTTCGAGCTGTTCGTTAAGCTCACGCAGGTAGTTTGGCACCCCTTCCCACAGACTGTTTTCTACCACCGCGAAGCCCCATTTGGCTTCGTCGACCGGGGAAGGGCGATGCTTACGAATTTCGTCGGTATGCCATGCCTGAGCAACCAGCTGGCGCAGGCGGCGCATGATTTGGTTGCGCTCGTAGTCGGCGAGATCGCTGTGGTCGAGCTGCTTCAGACAGCTGTTCACTTCGACCAGTTTATGAATCAGGGTACGGCGAGTGATCTCGGTAGGGTGAGCGGTGAGCACCAGCTCCAGAGAGAGAGACTCAACGGCTGCCCGAATGTCTGCTTCGCTGATGCCCGGCTGACTTTTCAGTTTTTGCAGCGTTTTAGCGATGACTTCTGGGTTGCTGGCCGCTTCGCCCGTCGCGGAGATGCTGTGGTACTGCTCTGCGGTGTTGGCAAGATTAAGAAACTGGCTAAAGGCGCGGGCGACGGGGAGCAGTTCATCATTTGAGAGGTTCTGCAGCGTGCTCAGCAGCTCCTGACGATTGGCTTCATTACCGGCGCGGGAGGACTTGGATAACTTACGGATCGTTTCTACGCGGTCGAGGATATTTTCTCCCAGCGCATCTTTGATGGTATCTCCGAGCAGTTTTCCGAGCATGCTGACATTACTTCGCAAAGCAGAATAGCGTTCGTTCATATGACTCCAGCCCAATCTATTATGTAACTTAATTTCACCCGTGAAGGTTCAACACCGCCTTTTATAAAGCCACGTCATAAACCATTCGTCAATTGCTACGAAATCGTTTCAGCAAACGAGGAAATGACGCGAATTTATGAAATTTAATTACCAACTTCGCATATAAGCATTTCTTATAGGAATACTGATTATTCCAGATTAAAAAGGGGGTAAAACCCCCTTTTACCGCGATTAATTAATGCCAACAAAAATGATGCACTACCTGAGTGATTAACTCCCGGGTTGGCTTGATGAAGCGGGTATCGATGTATTCATCCGGCTGGTGAGCCTGGTTGATGGAGCCAGGACCAAGCACCAGCGTTGGGCATACGGTCTGGATAAACGGTGCTTCGGTGCAGTAGTTCACCACTTCCGTTTGCGCGCCGAGCAGTTTCTCAACGACCTGCACGAGCTGGTGGTCCGGCGGGCATTCGTAGCCTGGGATCGGCGGATGAAGTTCAGAGACAGTCAGGCGACCAGGCCAGCGCTGGCTTACCGGTTCTAATGCTTCGGTCAGTAAACCGTTCAGATCGTTTAATGTCATACCCGGCAGCGGGCGAATGTCCATGTGAAGTTCGCAACATGCACAAATGCGGTTTGCCGCGTCGCCGCCGTTAATGTGCCCTAAGTTGAGGGTTGGATACGGCACGGTGAAGGCGTCATGGTGATAGCGATCTTTCAGCGTATTGCGCAGCGTGAGAATGTGGCCGATGGCATCATGCATCAGTTCAATGGCGTTAACGCCTCGCGCCGGATCGCTCGAGTGGCCGGACTGCCCCAGAATACGAATGGCGTTAGACAAGTGTCCTTTGTGCGCACGTACCGGCTGTAGCGATGTCGGTTCACCGATGATCGCACAGTCCGGGCGAAGCGAGGTTGTTTCAGCGAAATAGCGTGCACCTGCCATGGTGGTCTCTTCATCGGCGGTGGCCAATATGTAGAGCGGCTTTTTCAGGGTTGTCACATCCACGTCGCGCAGGGCATCCAGAATGAACGCGAAGAACCCTTTCATGTCGGCGGTACCCAGGCCGTAAAGCTTGTTGTCGTGCTCGGTCAGGGTAAACGGGTCCCGCGTCCAGCGGCCATCGTCGAACGGCACAGTATCGGTGTGCCCTGCCAGTAACAGGCCGCCAGCGCCCTGGCCGCTGCTCGCCAGCATATTGAATTTATTGCGAGTG
This sequence comes from Cedecea sp. AS113, assembly GCF_037152415.1. Taxonomy (NCBI): domain Bacteria; kingdom Pseudomonadati; phylum Pseudomonadota; class Gammaproteobacteria; order Enterobacterales; family Enterobacteriaceae; genus Cedecea; species Cedecea sp. AS113. The sequence goes on along the minus strand of NZ_JBBCMI010000016.1, from coordinate 13,173 downwards.
CCTGGCACAGGCTGAATTTCGACGTTAAAACCGAGGTCGCGGAACCAGCCCGCCAGTAAATTGATTAAAGACTCATTGCTTTGATCCAGCGCGCTGTCGGTGGCGCTGATGGAAGGTGTCGCGATCAGGGCGCGGTAGATCTCGATAAAAGGCGGTAATTTCATCTTCACTGTTGACAGGCCTTAGGTTAGGATAGTATCAATATTCATGCATTAATTGTGAATAAAAATACAATAACGTTGAGCGTAAAGGAACAGTTAAGCGTTCCGGTGAATAAAAAACCACGCTAACGGACGTGGGTGAAAGCGTCAGGCTGGCACTCTGAGCAGACCGAAAAGACAAGGTGAACGACCCAGATGTTGAATACGCTGATTGTGGGTGCAAGCGGTTATGCAGGCGCAGAGCTTGTAAGCTATTTGAATCGCCATCCTGATATGAACATAACCGCTTTGACGGTTTCAGCGCAAAGTTCAGATGCAGGAAAATTGATATCTGATTTGCATCCGCAGTTAAAGGGCATTGTTGATCTGCCGCTGCAGGCGATGTCCGACATCAGCGAGTTCAGCGAGGGTGTGGATGTGGTGTTCCTCGCCACCGCCCACGAAGTCAGCCACGATCTGGCTCCGCAGTTCCTGGCGGCAGGCTGCGTGGTGATCGATCTCTCAGGCGCGTTCCGCGTTAACGACCCGGCGTTCTATGAACGTTATTACGGTTTTACCCATCAGCATCCTGAGCTGCTGGAAAAAGCGGTTTATGGCCTGGCCGAATGGCAGGGTGCTGCGCTCAAAGAGAGCAATTTAATTGCCGTGCCGGGCTGCTATCCGACGGCGTCTCAGCTGGCGCTGAAGCCGCTGATTGATGCCGATCTGCTGGATTTGAACCAGTGGCCGGTGATCAACGCCACCAGCGGCGTCAGCGGTGCCGGGCGCAAGGCCGCGATTTCCAACAGCTTCTGCGAAGTTAGCCTGCAGCCTTACGGCGTTTTTAATCATCGCCATCAACCAGAAATCGCTACCCATCTTGGCGCGTCGGTGATTTTCACCCCGCACCTCGGCAATTTCCCGCGTGGCATTTTGGCGACGATTACCTGTCGCCTGAAAGCTGGCGTTACGCAGCAGCAGATTGCGGAGACGTTTAGCCAGGCTTACGGCGACAAGCCGCTGGTTCGCCTGTACGAAAAAGGCGTTCCGGCGCTGAAAAATGTGGTTGGCCTGCCGTTCTGCGACATCGGCTTTGCCGTGCAGGATGAGCACCTGATTGTTGTTGCCACCGAGGATAACCTGCTGAAAGGTGCCGCGGCGCAGGCAGTACAGTGTCTTAATATTCGTTTTGGCTTCGCCGAAACGCAGTCCCTTATTTAACCGTCGGTCGGGTGAAATGATGAATCCTTTAATTATCAAATTGGGCGGCGTGCTGCTGGATAGCGAAGAGGCGTTGGAGCGCCTGTTTACCGCGCTGGTGAACTATCGCCAGTCCCATCAGCGTCCGCTGGTGATTGTTCACGGCGGCGGTTGCCTGGTGGATGAGCTGATGAAGAAGCTGGCGCTGCCGGTACAAAAGAAAAACGGCCTGCGTGTGACGCCTGCCGACCAGATTGACATTATTACCGGTGCGCTGGCGGGCACGGCCAACAAGACTCTGCTGGCCTGGGCGAAGAAGCATGGCATTAACGGCGTTGGCTTGAGCCTCGGTGACGGGGATAGCGTTACGGTGACTCAGCTTGACGAAGCGCTTGGTCACGTCGGCCTGGCTAAACCGGGTTCGCCAAAACTGATTAATACGCTGCTGGAAAACGGCTTCCTGCCGATTGTTAGCTCCATCGGTGTGACCACTGAAGGCGAGCTGATGAACGTCAATGCGGATCAGGCGGCAACGGCGCTGGCCGCAACGCTCGGCGCGGATTTGATTCTGTTGTCCGACGTGAGCGGTATCCTGGACGGTAAAGGTCAGCGCATCGCTGAGATGACGGCGGCCAAAGCCGAACAGCTGATTGAGCAAGGCATTATTACCGACGGCATGATTGTGAAAGTGAACGCGGCGCTGGATGCGGCCCGTACCCTGGGACGCCCGGTGGATATTGCCTCATGGCGCCACGCGGATCAGCTACCCTCTTTATTCAACGGTGTGGCTATCGGCACCCGGATTCTGGCATAGACAAAGAATAGTTTTAACAAGGACAAGACAATGCAAAATCACGGCATCAAAAAAATCGTTCTCGCATACTCTGGCGGCCTCGACACTTCAGCCATCATTCCATGGCTGAAAGAAAACTACGGCGGCTGCGAAGTGGTCGCCTGCGTGGTGGATATCGGTCAGGATCGTGAAGATCTGAAAGGCGTTGAGCAGAAAGCGCTGCGCTCCGGGGCGTCTGAGTGCTACGTGGTCGATGCACGTGAAGAGTTTATCAGCGACTATGTTTACCCTGTACTGCAGACCGGGGCGCTGTATGAAGGCAGCTATCTGCTCGGCACTTCTATGGCGCGTCCGCTGATCGCTAAAGCGCTGGTGGATGTGGCGAATAAAGTGGGCGCAGATGCGCTGTGCCACGGTGCAACCGGTAAAGGTAACGACCAGGTGCGTTTTGAATCTACCTGGGCCGCGCTGGCTCCGCATCTGAAGGTCGTTGCCCCGTGGCGTGAGTGGAACCTGCGTTCCCGTGAAGCGCTGCTCGATTACCTGAAAGAGCGTGATATCCCGACGACTGCCTCACTGGAAAAAATCTACAGCCGTGACGAAAACGCCTGGCACATTTCTACCGAAGGCGGCGTGCTGGAAAGCCCGTGGAATGCCCCGAACAAAGACTGTTGGGTATGGACCGTTGACCCGCAGGAAGCACCGGATCAGGCTGAACAGGTCACTGTGACCGTTAAGCAGGGCAAGGTTGTGGCCGTGAACGGCGAAGCAATGAGCCCATTCAAGTGTCTGGAAACCCTGAACGCTATCGGGGCCAGGCACGGTATTGGCCGTATCGATATCGTTGAAAACCGTCTGGTGGGTATTAAGTCTCGTGGTTGCTATGAAACCCCAGGGGGCACCGTTATGATGGCTGCTCTGCGTGGCGTTGAGCAGCTGGTGCTGGATCGTGACTCTTTCAAATGGCGTGAGCAGTTGGGTCTCGAAATGTCCTACGTCGTGTACGATGGCCGCTGGTTTGCACCTCTGCGTAAATCTCTGCAGGCATCTGCCGAGTCGCTGGCGGAAGAAGTGAACGGCGAAGTTGTGCTGCAGCTGTATAAAGGCCAGGTGACGGCGATTCAGAAAAAATCCCCGAACAGCCTCTACAGCGAAGAGTTTGCGACCTTTGGCGAAGATGAAGTTTACGATCACAGCCACGCGGGCGGCTTTATCCGTCTGTTCTCGCTCTCTTCCCGTATCCGTGCGCTGAACGAACTTAAGAAGTAATTTTTTACCCTCACGTGTTCCCAGGCCGGGAATGCGTGAGGGGCAAACGAATATCAATATGATGAATGGAGCATGATTATGGCACTTTGGGGTGGGCGTTTTACTCAGGCAGCCGATCAACGGTTTAAGCAATTCAATGACTCTTTACGCTTTGACTATCGCCTGGCTGAGCAAGACATCGTAGGTTCTGTCGCCTGGTCCAAAGCGTTGGTCACCGTGGGCGTGCTGACTGAAGCTGAGCAACAGCAGCTTGAGCAGGCCCTGAAAGTCTTGCTGGAAGAAGTGCAGGTTAACCCGCAGGCTATTCTGGAAAGCGACGCGGAAGATATTCACAGCTGGGTGGAAGGCAAGCTGATCGATAAAGTCGGTGCGCTGGGTAAAAAACTCCACACTGGCCGTAGCCGCAACGATCAGGTCGCCACCGACCTGAAGCTGTGGTGCAAAATGCAAATCAGCGAGCTGCTGGCTGCCACCCGCCAGGTACAGCAAGCATTAATTGAAACAGCCGAAGCCAATCAGGATGCGGTGATGCCGGGTTATACACACCTGCAGCGCGCGCAGCCGGTCACTTTTGCTCACTGGTGCCTGGCGTACGTCGAGATGCTGGCGCGCGATGAAAGCCGTTTGCAAAGCACTCTGCAGCGCCTGGACGTCAGCCCTCTGGGCAGCGGCGCGCTGGCAGGCACCGCCTATGAAATTGACCGCGAACAGCTTGCCGGCTGGTTAGGTTTTGCTTCCGCGACCCGCAATAGCCTCGACAGCGTTTCTGACCGCGATCATGTGCTGGAACTGCTGTCCAACGCTTCTATCGGCATGGTTCACCTGTCCCGTTTTGCAGAAGATCTGATCTTCTTCAACACCGGGGAGGCCGGTTTTGTTGAGCTGTCCGATCGCGTGACTTCTGGTTCCTCCCTGATGCCGCAGAAGAAAAACCCGGATGCGCTGGAGCTGATCCGCGGCAAGTGCGGCCGCGTGCAGGGCGCCCTGACCGGTATGATGATGACCCTCAAAGGCCTGCCGCTGGCGTATAACAAAGATATGCAGGAAGACAAAGAAGGCCTGTTCGACGCCCTCGATACCTGGCTTGATTGTCTGCATATGTCCGTGCTGGTGCTGGACGGCATTCAGGTTAAACGTCCTCGCTGCCAGGAAGCCGCTGAGCAAGGCTATGCCAACGCCACCGAGCTGGCGGATTACCTTGTTGCTAAAGGCGTGCCGTTCCGTGAAGCTCACCACATTGTCGGCGAGGCTGTCGTGGAAGCGATTAAACAAGGTAAAGCGCTGGAAGCCTTAACCCTGGCCGACCTGCAGAAATTCAGCGCGGTTATTGGCGACGACGTTTATCCGATTCTGTCGTTGCAATCCTGCCTCGACAAGCGCGCCGCGAAAGGCGGTGTTTCACCTAAGCAGGTTGCTCAGGCTATCGCCGACGCGAAACAGCGCCTGGTCTAATCCCCTCGAAATTTGAACAAAAAAAAAGCGGACATACTGTCCGCTAAAAGTTCACGTTGGCTTTAATAATTCGTCAGGTTCAGAGAACAGAGAGTCTCTGCAGCCGCGCGTCGTTCCGGGGTAAGTCAGAGCGATGCGCCTTGCTGTTGCTGGCTATTATTCACCAACATTGCTTGATAGGGATAATCGTTCGTTGCTATGCTATCTATCGCCATGAACTATCGTGGCGCAGGAGGATAGAGAATGAATATTCGAGATCTTGAATACCTGGTGGCGCTGGCCGAGCACCGCCATTTTCGTCGGGCAGCGGATGCCTGTCACGTTAGCCAGCCGACCCTGAGCGGCCAGATTCGCAAGCTGGAAGATGAACTGGGCGTTATGCTGCTGGAGCGTACCAGCCGTAAAGTGCTGTTCACCCAGGCGGGGTTGCTGCTGGTGGATCAGGCGCGGACGGTGCTGCGTGAAGTCAAAGTACTGAAAGAGATGGCAAGCCAGCAGGGCGAAGCCATGTCCGGCCCGCTGCATATTGGCCTGATCCCAACCGTGGGGCCTTACCTGCTCCCGCAAATTATTCCTATGCTGCATCAGACTTTCCCTAAGCTGGAAATGTATCTGCATGAAGCCCAGACCCATCAGCTGCTGGCGCAGCTCGACAGCGGCAAGCTGGACTGTGCCATTCTGGCGCTGGTAAAAGAGAGCGAAGCGTTTATCGAGGTGCCGCTGTTTGATGAGCCGATGGTGCTGGCGGTTTATCAGGATCACCCATGGGCGAACCGTGACCGTGTGCCGATGTCCGATCTGGCCGGTGAAAAGCTGCTGATGCTGGAAGACGGGCACTGCCTGCGCGATCAGGCTATGGGCTTTTGCTTTGAAGCGGGCGCGGATGAAGATACCCATTTCCGGGCAACAAGCTTAGAGACGCTGCGTAACATGGTGGCTGCAGGAAGTGGCATCACGCTTTTGCCAGCCCTGGCTGTGCCGCATGAACGCCAGCGAGACGGCGTAGTTTATCTGCCGTGTTATAAACCAGAACCGCGTCGTACCGTCGGCCTGGTTTATCGTCCGGGATCGCCGCTGCGCAGCCGCTATGAGCAGTTGGCAGAGGCCATCCGCACGCAGATGGATGGCCATTTCGACTCAGCGCTAAAACAGGCGATTTAAGCCGTTAAGCGCCGCTACCCGATAGGCTTCTGCCATTGTTGGGTAGTTAAAGGTGGTGTTAACGAAGTACTCAATGGTGTTACCGCCACCTTTCTGCTCCATAATCGCCTGGCCGATGTGAATGATTTCGGCCGCGCGCTCGCCAAAGCAGTGGATCCCCAGAATCTCTTTCGTCTCACGGTGGAACAGAATTTTCAGCGTCCCAACGTTCATACCCACGATTTGCGCCCGCGCGAGATGTTTAAACTGCGCCCGGCCCACTTCGTAAGGTACTTTCATCGAGGTTAGCTGTTGTTCCGTTTTGCCCACGGAGCTGATTTCTGGAATGGTGTAGATGCCGGTCGGAATGTCTTCGATCAGATGCCCCGTGGCTTCCCCTTTCACCAGCGCCTGAGCGGCGATACGGCCTTGATCGTAGGCTGCTGAAGCCAGGCTTGGATAACCGATCACGTCACCCACCGCGTAAATATGCGGCAGCGCGGTCTGGTACATGCTGTTGACCTTGATGAGTCCACGGCTGTCGGCTTCGAGCCCGATATTTTCCAGCGCCAGTGAATCTGTATTCCCGGTACGTCCGTTGGCGTAAAGCAGGCAATCCGCCTTCACTTTTTTGCCGGACTTCAGAGAGACAATCACGCCGTCGTCCACGCCTTCAATCTTCTCAAACTCTTCGTTGTGGCGAATAACCACGCCGCTGTTCCAGAAGTGATAGGAAAGTGAATCCGACATTTCCTGATCGAGGAAAGCCAGCAGGCGATCGCGAGTGTTGATCAGATCAACTTTGACGTTCATCCCGCGGAAGATCGATGCGTACTCACAGCCGATCACCCCGGCACCATAGATGATCACGTGGCGCGGTTCGTGATGCAGGCTGAGAATTGAGTCGCTGTCGTAGATACGTGGGTGGGTAAAATCAACTTCTGGCGGGCGGTAAGGGCGAGAACCGCAGGCAATGACAAACTTCTCGGCGGTGTAGGTTTCGACCGACCCATCGTGGCACAGAAGTTCGACAGTGTGCTCATCCACAAAGTGCGCATCGCCCTGCAGCATCTCGCAGCGGTTACGCTCGTAAAAGCCCTGGCGCATGCGGGTTTGCTGGTTAATCACGCTGTCGGCGTGGTTCAGGATGTCGGCAAAAGAGGAGCGAAGAAGGTGAGTGTGGTCGCTGTATAACGGGTTTTGATTGAATTCAATAATGCGGCTGACGGCGTGGCGGAGGGCTTTCGAAGGGATGGTGCCCCAATGGGTGCAACCGCCGCCGACATTGTGGTAGCGCTCAATCACCGCTACCCTGGCTCCTTGTTTCACCAGCCCCATGGCGGCACCTTCGCCTCCGGGACCGGAACCAATCACTATTGCGTCATAATCGTAGGTTTGTGGCATGGTAAGGCTTACCTGTTTTTATACATAAAGGCAACACGATGGTAACATCAACCAGGAATTTCCCCAATTCTCGTTGTGCTTTTTCCCGCCTGGGCAGGTCAATGTTCCGTAAACAATCATTCACAATACACTATAAAAGCGGTAGCTTGATTCTCTGATATAGTTCCAGCTCTGTTTGAAGGATTCAGGCAATATGATGGGTGTAAGAGCGCAACAAAAAGAGAGAACCAGGCGTTCTTTAGTCGAGGCAGCATTTAGCCAGCTAAGCGCCGAAAGAAGCTTTGCCAGCCTGAGCCTGCGTGAAGTTGCCCGCGAAGCCGGTATTGCGCCAACGTCATTTTATCGCCATTTCCGCGATGTTGATGAACTCGGTCTTACAATGGTAGACGAAAGTGGCCTGATGCTGCGGCAGTTAATGCGGCAGGCGCGGCAGCGCATCGCCAAAGGCGGCAGCGTGATCCGTACCTCAGTGTCAACGTTCATGGAGTTTATCGGCAATAACCCTAACGCTTTCCGCCTGTTGTTGCGTGAACGTTCAGGCACGTCTGCGGCGTTTCGTGCCGCGGTTGCCCGTGAAATTCAGCACTTCATTGCGGAACTTGCCGACTATTTAGAACTCGAAAATCGCATGCCTCGCAGCTTCACCGAAGCGCAGGCGGAAGCGATGGTCACGATTGTTTTTAGTGCAGGTGCCGAAGCGCTGGACGTTGATATTGAACAGCGTCGCCAGCTCGAAGAGCGACTGGTGTTGCAGCTACGTATGATCTCGAAAGGGGCTTACTACTGGTATCGCCGGGAACAAGAAAAAATGGCACTGGCTCATTTATCCGAAGAGTGAAGGAACGAGCAATGAAACAGTTACAAGATAGAGGTACGCTGGCGCTGGCGTTAATCGCTGGTCTGTCGATTAACGGATCTTTTGCCGCGCTGTTCAGCTCGGTTGTTCCGTTCTCGATATTTCCTATTATTGCTCTGGTGCTGGCGGTTTGTTGCCTGCATCAGCGCTATCAGAACCGTACGATGCCGGTTGGGTTACCGAGCCTTGCTGCAGCCTGTTTTGTGTTAGGTGTGTTGCTTTATAGTTCAGTGGTTCGCGTTGAATACCCGGCGATTGGCTCTAACTTTATCCCTTCGATTCTGTCGGTGGTTGTGCTGTTCTGGATTTTGTTTAAAGTTCGCTCCCGCAAATCAGAAGCGGCTGAGTAAGCCCGATAAATAGCAAAAAGGACGCCGAGGCGTCCTTTTTCTATTTGCGCGTGAGCAGTACGCCGCATTCCATGTGATGCGTGTACGGGAACTGGTCAAACAGCGCCAGACGGGTGATGCTGTGAGTCTGGGATAATGTTTCCAGGTTCTCGCACAGCGTCTGTGGATTGCAGGAGATATAAAGGATGTGCGGGTAGGCCTGAACCATTTTTACCGTGTCAGCATCCAGGCCGCTGCGCGGCGGATCGACAAAAATGGTTTCGCACTGATAGCTTTTGAGATCGATTCCCTGCAGGCGGTTAAACTCCCTTACGCCGTTCATCGCCTGGGTAAACTCTTCCGCCGCCATGCGGATAATCTGCACGTTATCAATATTGTTGGCTGCGATGTTGTACTGCGCCGCAGCCACGGACGGTTTAGCGATTTCGGTCGCCAGCACACGGTCGAAGTTGCGGGCCAGAGCCAGCGAGAAGTTGCCGTTCCCGCAGTAGAGTTCCAGCAGGTCGCCGCTTGAATTTTCTGTCGCGCTCAGCGCCCATTCCAGCATCTGAATATTCATGGCCGCGTTTGGCTGAGTGAAGCTGTTCTCAACCTGGCGGTAAATCATCTCTTTACCGGCAACCGGCAGGCGTTCGTCGATAAAATCCTGGTCCAGCTCAATCTTGGTTTTTGTTGCACGGCCAATCAAATGCACGTTAAAGCCGCGGGCGCGCAGGCTGTCGCGCAGCGCCTCGGCATGCTGCTGCCATTCATCATCCAGCTTGCGGTGGTAGAGCAAAGACACCACGGCCTGATTGCTCAGGGTAGTCAGGTAGTCAATCTGGAACAGCTTGTGGCGCAGGGCTGGAATATCGCGGACGCCATCCAGCATAGCTGGCATCAGGGCGTTAATCAGCTCGCTGGCCGCCGGGAAGCTGTTGACCCGGATACGGCTTTTAGTCTGCTGATCGAACATGATGTGATACAGGTCATCACCTTCATGCCAGATGCGGAACTCAGCTCGCATGCGGTAGTGACTTACCGGTGAGCGGAATACCTCCGGGGCCGGTGCGGCAAAAGGCGCCATCATGCCTTCGAGGCGAGTGACTTTTTCCGCCAGTTGCGCGTCGTACTGATCTGTCGGGAGGTGTTCAGGGGTCATGGCTAGCCATCCAGTCGGTCAATGAATACAAACTACGCGGCGATTGTAGGGATTCGCCCCGGGATGTCCAGCCCGATCGTGTTAAGAAGTTCAGCCGGAAGTCTGGACATCCGTATAAGCCTAACGGTAGCATGGCTTTTCCGGCCTCCTGAGAGTGAAAAGGGAACCCAGTGTGATTCTGGGGCTGACGCGCAGCGGTAAGGAACGGCAAGATGAACGCACTCAGCAGACACTGCTTTATTATATAAGCGGGAAGTCCTCATCTTATTTAAGCCCCCAAGCCCGAAGACCTGCCGGAACGACGTCGCAAGTGATATGGCTATCGCGTGCTATTTGCCATATCTGCGGCATCCTGGTCGAAAGCGGGTGCTTATATAAATGATGATAAAGAAGGTTTCGCTGTTGACGGCTCTGTCCGCAACGGCTTTTTCAGTTTGGGCGCAGGAAAGCAACACTGACAATACCCTGGTAGTGACTGCGAATCGTTTTCAGCAGCCGGTGAATAGCGTTCTGGCGCCGACTTCGGTGGTCACGCGTGAAGATATTGATCGCTGGCAGTCAAAAGATTTAAACGACGTGATGCGAAGATTGCCGGGCGTGGATATTGCTCAGAACGGCGGCCTTGGTCAGCTCTCCTCAGTGTTTATTCGCGGGACTAATTCCAGCCATGTGCTGGTGCTGATTGACGGCATCCGCCTTAATCAGGCCGGCGTGACCGGCTCTTCCGACCTCAGCCAGATTCCAGTCTCTCTTGTTCAGCGCGTAGAGTACATCCGTGGGCCTCGTTCAGCTGTCTATGGCTCTGATGCTATCGGCGGTGTCATCAACATTATCACCACCCGAGATAAAGACGGCACAACGCTGACGGCGGGAGTGGGCTCAAACGGCTACCAGAACTATGACGCCAGCACGCAGCAAAAGCTGGGGGATAGCACTCGCGTGACTCTGGCTGGCAACTATGAGTACACCAAAGGTTTTGACGTTGTGGCTGAGGGTAATACCGGCGGCCTGCGTCAGCCCGATCGCGACGGCTTTATGAGTAAATCTCTTTACGGAGCGCTTGAGCACAGCTTTTCTGAGCAATGGAGCGGCTTTGTGCGTGGCTACGGCTACGATAACCGTACGGCCTATGACGGCCTTTATAGCAGCTTTACGCCAAACCAACTGGTGGACACCCGTCAGCTCTACAGTCAGACATGGGACGCGGGACTGCGCTTTAATAACGATATCTTCCACTCACAGCTGATTTCCAGCTACGGCCATAGCAAAGATTACAATTTCGATCCGCGCCTCGGTCGCTACGACTCAAGCGCTACCCTGGATGAAATCAAGCAGTACAACCTGCAGTGGACTAACTCTGTTGATCTCGGCGCAGGAAATGTTGGGGCGGGCGTTGACTGGCAGAAGCAAAGCACTGAACCGGGTACTAACTATGTAACTGACGGCTACGACCAGCGTAATACCGGCGTCTATCTGACAGCGCTGCAAAAGCTGGGTGATTTCACCTTTGAAGGCGCCGCGCGTAACGATAACAACTCAGAGTTCGGTAATCACGGCACCTGGCAGAGTAGTGCGGCATGGGAATTTGTTGAGGGGTATCGCTTTATTGCCTCCTACGGTACGGCGTTTAAGGCGCCAAACCAGGGGCAGCTGTTTGGCTTCTACGGGAACAGAGATCTGAATCCAGAAGAAAGCCGTCAGTGGGAAGGCGCATTTGAAGGGTTAACTTCCGGTGTGAACTGGCGCGTTTCGGGTTACCGCAACCTTGTTGATAACCTGATCGACTTCAACAGCGGGACGAACAGCTATTACAACGTAGGCAAGGCCAATATCAAAGGCATTGAAGGGACGGCTTCCTTTGATACCGGGCCAGTGCAGCACAGCGTTAGCTATGACTATGTTGACGCTCGCAATGGCCTGACCGATGCACCGCTGGCGCGTCGCGCTAAGCAACAGGTGAAGTACCAGCTTGACTGGGCGCTCTACGATCTGGACTGGAGCGTAACTTATCATTACCTGGGCTCACGCTACGACACCGATTTCAATACCTATCAAACCGTGAAAATGGGCGGTGTCAGCCTGTGGGATGTTGCCTTGTCGTATCCAGTCACGTCACAGCTGACCGTTCGTGGTAGAATAGCTAACCTGTTCGATAAAGATTACGAGACGGTTTATGGCTACCATACTGCAGGACGGGAATACTACTTGTCTGGCAGCTACTCCTTCTGATGCACATCCCACCGTGCTGGTTTTTGACTCCGGCGTTGGTGGGCTGTCCGTCTACAATGAGATTCGGCAGCTTCTGCCGGATCTTCATTACATCTACGCCTTCGATAACGTGGCGTTTCCATACGGCGAAAAGAGCGAAGAGTTTATCGTCGACCGGGTGGTCTCAATAGTGACTGCTGTCCAGCAGCATTATCCTTTATCCCTCGCTGTTATTGCCTGTAATACCGCAAGCACTGTTTCCCTCCCTGCTTTACGCGAAAAGTTCGACTTCCCTGTTGTTGGCGTTGTGCCTGCGATTAAACCGGCTGCGCGTTTGACGACAAATGGGGTTGTGGGTCTGTTGGCAACACGCGGCACGGTCAAGCGTCCTTATACCCACGAGCTTATCTCCCGATTTGCTACCGAATGCAAAATTGAGATGCTGGGGTCTGCCGAACTGGTGGAGTTGGCGGAGGCGAAGCTTCATGGTGAGCCTGTACCGCTGGACGAGCTGCGTAAAATCCTGCGGCCGTGGTTACGGATGTCGGAGCCGCCGGATACCGTTGTATTAGGCTGCACGCATTTCCCTTTATTACAGGAAGAACTGTTGGAAGTGTTACCTGAGGGGACGAGGCTGATCGATTCCGGTGCCGCGATTGCAAGGCGTACCGTTTGGTTACTGGAACATGAAGCGCCTGAAGCGGCGTCTGCAGATCCGAATATTGCCTATTGTATGGCATTCACGCCTGAAACTGCGCAATTAATGCCCGTTTTACAACGTTACGGCTTTGAAAGGCTCGAAAAACTGTCACTTTAGTGCCGTTTTGAGTAAAAAAACGACGCTTGAAAGTTTTTTTCAAATTAGGGGTTGTCAGGCTCTGAGAACTCCCTATAATGCGCCTCCACTGACACGGTGAAGCGGCTTCGAAAGCGGCTTCACAACCCGGTAGTCAGTCAGACGAAAGCGAAAATAAACGCTTGACTCTGAAAGAGGAAAGCGTAATATACGCCACCTCGAGTTAGCAAGCGAAAGCGACTGACTCACTGCTCTTTAACAATTTATCAGACAATCTGTGTGGGCACTCGCAGGATTGATATCTCAGCATCTCCGGATGCAAACAAATATCAAGTCTTGAAGAGTGACTACTGATTTTATAAACAGTTTTAATTCTTTGAGCATCAAACACTTTTAAATTGAAGAGTTTGATCATGGCTCAGAT
>NZ_JBBCMI010000015.1:0-111748 GCF_037152415.1 Cedecea sp. AS113 | reverse complement strand
GCACCACGCCTTCAGTAGCGGAGCAGGAAGGACAGCTGATAGAAATGGAAGCCACTGGAGCACCTCAAAAACACCATCATACACTAAATCAGTAAGTTGGCAGCATCACCCATGTCGCGCTCCGGGGCATTTATTGCGTCGCTCTCCCCCGATGTGAACAAACTGCTTATCGAAAGTGCTAACCCTCTGGCGATGCAGGGATCGTTTGTGCTTGGCTCTCCGCTGTTGAACCCGCGCCGCGATCCGTTCTGGACCCGGCAAAATATCGCAGATTCCGGCAAAACGCTGATTAATGGCTCTCTTCCGGTGGACTTTGACGATCGGTGGATTGGGCTGTTTGGTATCGCGGTCACCACCGAAACGCTTCGGCTGTTTCTCTCCAGCGCTTTGCCGGAGGACACGCAAAGCGCCTATCTGCTTTTTGATGAGCAGATGAACCCGCTGACTCGCCCCGTTGGCTCGCAGAATGGCTATCGCCTCAGCGAGAAGCAGCGACAGGCAATTCTTGAAAAGTTGGTCGATGAATCCCGGGGCACCTTACGTTTTGGCTATGCTTATGCCACTTTCGGCCATGTCACGGGGACGGGGGCAATCCTTGTCAGCGTCCAGACCATCCGGCAGGGGCTACACGAGGACTTTGGGCGTTTTAGCGTGCTGCTGGTAGTGATGTGGCTGACGGTGATTCTTATTCTGTTTGGTTCACACCGCATGATTTGCCGGCTGATTCGCAACATGGGCCATTTGCAGCAGGAAATGCACCGGCATGCGCTGCACGATGATCTGACCGGCGTTCTAAATCGCCGTGGCTTCTTTGAAACAACCGGGCGTATCAGCCCGCAGTATGTGGATTACTCTCTGATTCAGCTGGATCTCGATCATTTCAAAAAAGTGAATGACCGCTTCGGGCATCAGGTTGGCGACCGGGTGCTTATTCACGCCACGCGCTGCATCCAGCAGGCGATCCGCAGCCAGGACATTGTCGGGCGTATCGGCGGCGAAGAGTTTTGTGTCTACCTGCCTAATACCGATCTGCATGCGGCGATTGCCGTGGCGCAGCGGGTGCGCAAAATGCTGGTGAACACGCCGCTCAGGCTGGAGGACGAGTCTGAACTGCTGGTGACGGCCTCGCTGGGCGTGGCTTCCCATGAAGAAGCCCCAGACGGTGACCTGGAACACATCCAGAGTCAGGCGGATATTCGCCTGTATAGGGCGAAACAGCAGGGGAGAAACAGAGTGTGTTGGGGCGGCGAGGCTGAATCGCAGGCATAAAAAAAGCCGGTGACCAGCACCGGCTTTTTAATACGCAAAAATTAGATAACCAGCGCGGCGATAGATGCCGACAGGATACTCACCAGCGTAGAGCCGTAAACCAGCTTCAGGCCGAAGCGGGAAACCACGTTGCCTTGCTCTTCGTTCAGGCCTTTAATGGCCCCGGCGATAATACCGATAGAAGAGAAGTTAGCGAAGGAGACCAGGAACACGGACAGGATGCCTTCCGCGCGCGGCGACAGGCTGCCGGCAATCTTCTGCAGATCCATCATCGCAACGAATTCGTTAGACACCAGTTTAGTCGCCATGATACTGCCGACCTGCAGCGCTTCTGCGGACGGCACGCCCATCACCCAGGCAACCGGGTAGAAGATATAGCCCAGAATGCCCTGGAAGGAGATACCCAGCACGGCAGCGAACAGCGCGTTCAGGCCAGAAATCAGGGCGATGAAGCCGATCAGCATGGCGGCAACGATAATCGCCACTTTGAAACCTGCCAGAATGTACTCGCCGAGCATTTCGAAGAAGCTTTGACCTTCATGCAGGTTAGTCATCTGCAGATTTTCTTCTTTCTCATCCACGCGGTACGGGTTGATCAGCGATAACACGATAAAGGTACTGAACATGTTCAGTACCAGCGCGGCAACCACGTATTTTGGCTGCAGCATCGTCATGTACGCACCTACGATTGACATGGACACGGTAGACATAGCGGTCGCCGCCATGGTGTACATGCGGTTGCGCGACATCTTGCCGAGAATATCCTTATAGGCGATGAAGTTTTCTGACTGTCCCAGAATCAGCGAGCTTACGGCGTTAAAGGATTCCAGCTTACCCATACCGTTGACTTTAGAAAGCACGGTACCGATAGCGCGGATAACAATCGGCAGAATGCGAATATGCTGCAGAATACCGATCAGCGCAGAAATGAACACGATAGGGCACAGCACCTTCAGGAAGAAGAAAGCCAGGCCTTCATCGTTCATTTTGCCGAAGACAAAGTTTGTCCCTTCGTTAGCGAAACCGAGCAGTTTCTCGAACATTTCGGAGAAACCTTTTACGAAGCCCAGGCCGACGTCGGAGGTCAGGAAGAACCAGGCCAGTAACACTTCGATCACCAACAGCTGAATGACAAAGCGAATACGAATTTGCTTGCGGTTAGGGCTAACCAGCAAAGCCAGCAGCGCGACCACAGCAAGCGCTAAAACAAAGTGCAAAACGCGGGACATATTTGCTCCAAATATGAGGCAGGTTTAATTTCGTTGCACATTCTATGTAACAAGCAATAAGAAAACGAGATCAATTCCACACTATAGTGATGAGCTGTGACGGAACGCAAAAATAGTGATCCACCATACATTTCTGCTATGTTAAGTAAAGAAGCTAAAAGTTACGTTAAGATGGCTCATCGACAGTTTACACGTTGGCCAAATGTTAATCCGTTAACCGGCATCCAGATTCACTATCTCACGCCTCCTGCACATCGTTTTCAGCTATCAGAGAAATCAATTTCCCCGCACTAAATGAACTTGATAACCATTCTCATTTTGATAGCATAAAACATAGCAAAGGCTATATCTCAGAGGCAGAAGATGACAAGCAGTCGCATTGACAGCAATACCGGACGTACCGCGCGTAAGCTGCGGCTGGCGTTGATGGGGCCAGCGTTTATCGCCGCTATCGGCTACATCGACCCCGGTAACTTCGCGACCAATATCCAGGCCGGGGCGAGTTATGGCTATCAACTGCTGTGGGTGGTGGTGTGGGCAAACCTGATGGCGGCGCTGATTCAGGTACTCTCCGCCAAGCTGGGGATCGCTACCGGCAAGAACCTCGCCGAGCAAATCCGCGATCATTACCCGCGCCCGCTGGTGTGGATTTACTGGGTTCAGGCGGAAATTATTGCCATGGCGACGGACCTCGCGGAGTTTATCGGGGCGGCCATTGGCTTCAAGCTGATTCTGGGCGTCTCTTTGCTCCAGGGAGCGGTGCTGACAGGGATAGCCACTTTCCTGATTTTGATGCTGCAAAGCCGCGGGCAAAAGCCGCTGGAAAAAGTTATCGGCGGGCTGCTGCTGTTTGTGGCGGCTGCCTACATCGTTGAGCTTATTTTTTCCCAGCCGAAGGTAGCTGATCTGGGCAAAGGGATGCTGATTCCAAGTCTGCCGACGTCCGAGGCGGTCTACCTTGCTGCTGGCGTTCTGGGCGCGACAATCATGCCGCACGTGATTTACCTGCACTCTTCTCTGACTCAGCACCTGCATGCGGGCGACCGGGCAGAGCGCTATTCCGCCACTAAATGGGACGTGGCGATAGCGATGACGATTGCCGGCTTCGTCAACCTGGCGATGATGGCCACCGCCGCAGCGGCGTTTCACTTCACCGGGCATACCGGCGTTGCCGAGCTGGAAGATGCCTATAAAACGCTGGAACCGCTGTTGAGCCATGCCGCAGCCACGATTTTCGGGCTTAGCCTGGTGGCGGCCGGTTTGTCATCCACGGTGGTGGGCACGCTTGCCGGGCAGGTGGTGATGCAGGGGTTTGTCCGTTTTTATATTCCGCTGTGGGTTCGCCGGGCGATAACCATGGCGCCGTCCTTCGTGGTCATCATGATGGGGCTCGACCCAACGCGTATTCTGGTCATGAGCCAGGTGCTGTTGAGCTTCGGGATTGCGCTGGCGCTGGTGCCGCTGCTGGTGTTTACCAGCGACAAAAAGCTGATGGGTGATTTGGTTAACGTGCGCTGGGTTAAGCTGGTTGGCTGGGCGATAGTCGCGGTGGTGGTGGCGCTCAACCTGTGGTTAATTTTTAGTACGCTGTTTGGCAACTAATCTTGCCAAAGAAAGTGCGAAGGGCTGGATTATCCAGCCCTTTTTTATTTAATGACGGTGTCCGTGACCTCTGCCGCGATGGTCGTCGCGGTCGTTCCAGCCTTCGCGATAGCCGCGTTCATAGCTATTCCGTCCGCGGTCCCAGCCTCGATCCCAGCCACGGTGGCGATGCCAGCCGCGATCGCGCCATTCATAATTGCGGTGCCAATAATCACGGTCGCGCCATCTGCCGCCGTCCCAGTAATTACCGCGATAATCTTGATCGCCAATCTGTAATTTCACCGACGGCAGCAGGGTGATTTCACCCGCGTTTGCGACCATCGGCGCCGCGGCCAGTAAGGCAAGGGCAAGCATTAGTGACCTGAACATACTTTCTCTCCCTGGTTCTCAGAGCCGTGTTGCGGCTTGTTAACACAATCTTACAAACCGACAACCGGGCTGATGAATTACACAATTCCTAAATCATCGGCCATAGCACTTATTGCACAAGTCACTGGCGTGAACCCGGAGGGAAAGTTAAACGTTTACACTAAGATCGCCTCGATTTCTGCTCGTTCCTGTTCGCTGAAATGGCGCTGGCTTAGCATGCCCACGGCGTCCTCTATCTGGCTGGTTTTACTCGCGCCAATAAGCACCGAAGTCACTTTTTCATCGCGGAGTACCCAGGCCAGCGCCATCTGCGACAGCTTTTGCCCGCGTTTCTCCGCCAGCGCGTTGAGCTGCCGTACTTTTGCCAGCTTCTCTGCCGTAATCTGATCGGGGTTCAGGAAACGGCTGCCGCTGGCAGCGCGTGAATCCGCAGGGATGCCGCTCAGATAGCGGTCGGTTAGCTGGCCCCCGGCAAGCGGGGAAAAAGCGATGCTGCCTACGCCTTTTTCCTGCAGCAGATCCAGCAGGCCACCTTCAACCCAGCGCTCAAACAGGGAATAACGCGGCTGGTGGATCAGGCAAGGCGTACCGAGATCGTTCAGGATATCAATAGCTTTCTCCGCCCGATCGGCCGGGTAGTTTGAGATCCCGACATACAGCGCTTTGCCCTGGCGCACCACATGGTCGAGGGCGCGCATGGTCTCCTCCAGCGGCGTGTCAGGATCCGGGCGGTGGTGATAAAAGATATCGACATACTCCAGCCCCGTGCGCTTCAGACTCTGGTCGAGACTTGAAATCAGATATTTGCGTGAACCCCAGTCGCCATAAGGCCCGTCCCACATGGTGTAACCCGCTTTGGTGGAGATAATCAGCTCGTCGCGCCAGGCCTGAAAATCTTCCCGCAAAATGCGCCCAAAGTTGGCTTCAGCTGACCCAGGCGGTGGCCCGTAATTATTGGCAAGGTCAAAATGGGTAATGCCCAGATCGAAAGCCTTTCTCAGCAGCTGGCGGCTGGTTTCCAGCAGCGTTTCATCACCAAAATTATGCCAAAGGCCAAGGGAGATGGCGGGCAGTTTCAGGCCGCTGCGGCCGCAGCGACGGTACTCCATAGACGAATAGCGTTCAGGGTTGGGCTGCCAGGTCATTATTGTCATCCTTACAGGTAACAGAGAAATCAGTGTATACGTTTTCACAGCCCAGAATACGCCGTATTTCACTGTAAATTCCACGTGCCACCCCTTAAATCGGATATATTCTCGACACCGATCCCGGTTACTTAATACTCACAGCAAGCCCTCATAGAAGGAAAATCCTATGCGCTACTGTGTGGCAGACTATCTTGTTGACCGGCTTAACGAAGGCGGGATCGAGCACCTCTTCGGCGTCCCCGGTGACTACAACCTTGTTTTCCTGGATCACGTGATTGCGCATCCGAGGCTTGCCTGGGTGGGCTGCGCTAACGAGCTGAATGCGGCTTACGCCGCCGACGGGTATGCCCGCTGCAAAGGCGCGGCGGCGCTGCTGACCACGTTTGGCGTGGGCGAACTGAGCGCGCTGAATGGCGTAGCGGGCAGCTATGCCGAACATCTTCCTGTCATTCATATTGTTGGCGCGCCCAATAGCCGCGCCCAGCAGCGCGGTGAACTGCTTCATCACACATTAGGCGACGGGGATTTCCGCCATTTCCTGCGTATTGCCGAAGAAGTTTCCGTGGCACAGGCTTCGCTCACCCCCGCCAATGCCTGCAGCGAAATTGATCGCGTAATTCTTGAAGCGCTCAAGCAGCAGCGCCCCGGTTACCTGTTATTGCCGAGCGATGTGGCGGAGGCGCCAGCAACGCGGCCTTCAAAACGACTAATGGCTTCTGAAACGGTGGCTGAACCGGCAACGCTGGAAGCATTTCGTCATTGTGCGCAGGCAAAAATTGCCGAAAGCCGAAGCGTAGCGCTGCTGGCCGATTTTCTGGCCCTGCGTTATGGGCAGCAAAAAACGCTCCAGCAGTGGATGGCGAGCACGCCCATCCCTCACGCTTCACTGCTGATGGGGAAAGGGTTGTTCGATGAAAGCCAGCCTGGTTTTCTGGGCACCTACAGCGGGGCGGCCAGCCTGCCGCAGGTGAAGCAGGGGATTGAGAGCGCGGAGCTGGTTATCTGCGTGGGTGTGAAGTTTACCGATACCATCACCGCCGGTTTCAGCCAGAAGCTAAGTCAGCAGCAGACAATTGAGGTTCAGCCGGAGGCGGTGCGGGTAGGCGAGCGCTGGTTTAGCGGGATCCCGATGGCGCAGGCCATCGCCATTTTGCAGCCGCTGTGTGCTCAACAGGCTGCGTCCTGGCCGGAGGCCACGCAAAGGCCACCGCAGCTTCCCGTTTGCGACAGCGACCGGCTGGACCAGCACGCTTTCTGGCAAACCCTGCAGGACGCCTTACAGCCTGGCGATATCATTCTGGCCGACCAGGGCACGGCGGCCTTTGGTACCGCGGCCTTAACGCTGCCCGCAGGTGTGACCTTTATCGTCCAGCCGCTGTGGGGATCGATTGGTTTTACGCTGCCTGCGGCATTTGGCGCACAAACCGCATGGCCGAGCAGGCGTGTGCTTTTGCTGATAGGCGACGGCTCCGCCCAGCTGACTATTCAGGAACTGGGTAGCATGCAGCGTGACGGCCAGAAGCCGGTGGTCATGGTGCTGAATAACGATGGCTACACGGTTGAGCGCGCGATCCATGGCCCGGAACAGCGCTACAACGACATTGCCGCGTGGGACTGGACCCGCCTGCCGCAGGCAATGAACGTGGATAGCCTGGCCGAATGCTGGCGTGTCACGGAAACATCACAGCTTGCTGCCGTGCTGGAAAAGCTGGCCAGCCCGGAGAGGCTGGCGCTGGTGGAAGTGGTGCTGCCTAAGCAGGACATTCCCGAGCTGCTCAGAGCGGTCACCACCTCGCTGGGTAAACGCAACTCGGAAATGGAACATTAATTAGCGGTTTGGCCGCCCGGCCATCATCAACGGTTTACCCGCCAGCAGGAGCCAGGCGGGCAACATCACGATGCACAGCAAGGGCAAGAGTTTGACGTCCGGTACCACGGCCATCGCCATAAACAGGCTCAGCCAACCGTCGCGCGTGACCACCAGCACCATGCCAAGGACGGCGCAGGAGAGGGTAATCGCGGCAGGGACCGCCTCAACGTGCTGGTGCAGCATCATGCCTAACGCCACGCCCACAAACACCGCCGGGAAAATACGACCACCCCGGAAACCGCTGGCGGCAGCGATAATCAGCGCGGCCAGCTTCACCACGGCAAACAGCAGCAGCGATGACACGGAGAAATCGGCGATAGCCAACTGCTGCATCTCATCCAGGCCTTTAAACATTGTCACCTCACCGCCGATTACCCCCAGCAGGCCTAGCAAAAAACCGCCTGCACCGAGTATAAGCACCGGATGTTTGAGCTGGTGCATCAGGCGGTGCAGCCTTGGCAGACACCAGACGCCCACCATGCCCATCGCAATGGCGATAGCCGCGACAACCGCCCCGCTGAACAGGTCTTCAATGTGCATTTCGGGGTAGCTGGCAACCGGCAGTGCAAAGTGCGGCTGAAAGAAAATGCTGGTGGTCAGCGCCCCGGCGGATGCGGCCATCAATGGCGCGAACAGTCTGTCCCACAGCGGGACTTCATTATTTCCGCCCAGGGTTTGCGAAAAGATCAGCGCCGCGGCCACCGGCGTGCCGAATAAAGCGCCGACGGTGCCCGCCGCGGCGAGAATAGTCCAGTCAAGCGGGCTGACCTTCGGCAAAACGCGGGCGCCAAGCGCCACCGCGAGCGCAATATTCACCGCCATAATCGGGTGCTCCGGCCCCAGGCTCACGCCACCTGCAAGGCCAATCACCAGCGCCATCACCAGGCCCGGAATAGCCATCGTTGGCACGGGCGCCCCGATAAGCGGTTCGGTCGCGGGATCGGGCCCACCGTGGCCAGGCAAATAGCGGATAACCAGCCCAACCGCGACGCCGGTCAGGGTCAAAATAAGCAGTATCCAAAATGGGGACTGGGGATCGTACCCGCGCGCCGCTGGCAGCGTGGCCCACAGATATTCCTGCAGCGCAGCGGCAACCTTCATAACGACAATTAATACCAGGCTGGATAAGACGCCGATAATCAGAGCCGGAATGGAAAGTACCAGCATGGTTCTGGCTCGCGGATGGAGCATAGTCAATCCTTACAATAGGAAGTCGCACGGCGCAAAAACGGAAAGTCTTAAGCCGCATTGCAAATAGAGCTGAAACGGTAAAGCCAGAATGTGACCTGGTTCAACAATCGCGCCGCACCTGGATGATGGTCGTTGTTGTTTCGGCTGGCTAATTTTACAGTGTTGCCAGAACTTATTCTGACTTTAGCGGAGCTGTTTGAGAATGACAAAATATGCTTTGGTGGGAGATGTCGGCGGCACCAATGCACGTCTGGCGCTATGCGATTTGAACACGGGTAATATTTCACAGGCAAAGACTTACTCCGGCCTTGATTTTCCAAGCCTGGAAGCGGTGATTCAGCACTACCTCAAAGAACATAACATCAGCGTGCAGTCAGGCTGTGTGGCGATTGCCTGCCCGATAAACGGGGACTGGGTGGAAATGACCAACCACACCTGGGCATTTTCCACCGCCGAAATGAAGCAAAACCTGGGCTTCGATCATCTGGAAATTATCAACGACTTTACCGGCGTTTCCATGGCCATCCCGGCGCTGAAAAAAGAGCATCTGATTCAGTTCGGCGGTGGCGAGCCTGTGGCAGGCAAACCGGTGGTGGTGTACGGTGCGGGCACCGGGCTGGGCGTTTCTCACCTGGTGCACGTCGACAAACGCTGGATCAGCCTGCCGGGCGAAGGCGGCCACTCAGATTTCGCGGCGAACAGCGAAGAAGAGGGCATTATCCTGGAGCAGCTGCGCAATGAACTTGGGCACGTCTCCAACGAGCGCATTCTCTCCGGGCCAGGCCTGCTGAATCTCTACCGCGCCATCGTTAAGGCCGATGGCCGTGAGCCGGAAAACTACCAGCCGAAGGACGTCACCGAAAAAGCCGTGGACGATACCTGCACCGACTGCCGCCGCGCGCTGTCGCT
Source organism: Cedecea sp. AS113 (assembly GCF_037152415.1). Taxonomy (NCBI): domain Bacteria; kingdom Pseudomonadati; phylum Pseudomonadota; class Gammaproteobacteria; order Enterobacterales; family Enterobacteriaceae; genus Cedecea; species Cedecea sp. AS113. The sequence continues at coordinate 102,161 of NZ_JBBCMI010000015.1, read as the reverse complement.
GTTCTGCGTGATCCTGGGGCGTTTCGGCGGCAACCTGGCGCTGAACATGAGTACGTTTGGCGGCGTGTATATCGCCGGCGGTATCGTGCCGCGCTTCCTGGAGTTCTTTAAGGCTTCGGGCTTCCGCGGCGGGTTTGAAGACAAAGGCCGCTTCAAAGCGTTCGTGAAGGATATTCCCGTTTATCTCATCGTGCACGATCAGCCTGGGCTGCTGGGCGCCGGGGCACACCTGCGTCAGACGCTGGGTCACGTCCTGTAATACCGCGCGGGCGCACTGCGATTGCGCCCGCCAGTTTCCCTTCTCTACAGGCGCATTAGCTGCCGGAACTCTTTCACCTTACTGCGGCTCACCGGCACCTGAAAATCGAGATCTCGCAGGCGAAGAATATAGGTATTGTTAAACCACGGCTCTATTTCACGGATTTTGCTCAGGTTCACCACATAAGAGCGGTGGCAGCGGAAGAAATGGCTCTCCGGCAGGCGGCTGCAGAATTCGGTGATGTTCATCGGCATGACGTAAGACTCACGGCGCGTATAGACGAAGGTCATCTTCTCGTGAGCTTCCGCGTAGTAAATATCGTTGATGTCGGTGACGATAATTCGCTCGTCTTTGATCAGGTTAATCGTCGTGGCGTCGCGGTTTTCATGGCTGGTGGCAGGCTGAGAGGTTTGCTGCTGATAAGCCACCTCGAGTTTTTGCAGCATGCCAATAATGCGTGACTCCTGATACGGCTTCAGAATGTAGTCAAACGCTTCCAGCTCAAAAGCTTCCACCGCATGCTCTTTCCAGGCGGTAATAAACACGATGAACGGCCTGTGGGCAAATTTGCTGATGTTCTGCGCCAGCAGCACGCCGTCCAGCGACGGAATATTGATGTCGAGGAAAATGGCGTCCACTTCATGATGCTGCAAATACTTCAGCACATCCATACCATCGTCGAAAGAGGCGGCAATCTCCATGTCGCTGTGGTTTTTGATGAGCCAGCTCAGCTCCTGCTGCGCCAGAAACTCATCCTCTACGATAATGACCTTCATGCTTCTCTCCCTTCCAGTGGGCGCGGCGCGGCGGTGGGGACATAGCGCGGCACGTAAAAGGCGATTTCGGTCCCCGGCTCCAGGCGGCGGATGATCAGCCCTTCGCCGTAGAGCAACTGCACTCGGTGATGCACGTTCAGCAGGCCAATTTTATTCCCCGGCATTTCGTTATTCTCCACGCGCTCGACCACTTTAGGATCGATCCCGTGGCCGGTATCGCGCACGGCAATGCGCACCCGGTTGCCGCTCTCTTCAATGCTTATCGTCACCACACCCTTACCTTTGCAGGGCTGAATGCCGTGCACAATGGCATTTTCCACCAGAGGCTGGATAAGCAGGCTGGGAATGCGGCAGTTGACCTCTTCATCAATGTTATAAATCACCGTCAGCTTGTCGCCAAAGCGCGCCTGCTCAATGGCAATGTAATCCTTGATTTGATACAGCTCCTGGCGGATATCAATCTGCTCGTCGTCGTTCAGCTCGATGTTATAGCGCAGGTAGCGTGACAGGTTGACGATAAGCTGGCGGGCAGTATCCGGGTTCATACGGATTGAGGAGGATATCGCATTCAGCGCATTGAACAGGAAATGCGGGTTTATCTTGCTTTGCAGCGCCCGGAGTTCGGCTTTGTTGGCCATTTCGCGCAGCTGCTCCGCGCGGGAAACCTCAAGCTGGGTAGAAATAATCTGCGACAGGCCAACCGCCATTTCCTGCAGCGTGGAGGTGATCTGGTGGGCATGGCGGTAATAGATTTTCAGGGTGCCGGTCACCACGCCTTTTTCCCACAGCGGGATGATGATTAAGGAGTGAATTTCCGGCGTTCGCCAGGCTTCGTCATCGTTGCGAATGATGATGCGCCCCTCTTTCAGTGCCTGACGGGTGCGCGGGCTGAAAGCCTGGTCGTTCTCGTGATAGTTATTTTCCCCCAGCCCGACGTAGGCCAGCACTTTTTCGGTATCGGTAATGGCCACCGCATCCGCATCGATATCGTGGCGAATAATCTGGCAAACCTGGCGTAGCGACTCGCTGTTAACCTTGCGGAACAGCGGCAGCGTTTTGTTGGCGATATCCAGCGCCAGCTTGGCCTGGCGGGCGGCGCTGGCCTCTTTCTCGCCCTCGACGCTTTGCACCAGCAGGATAATAAAGCCGATTGACACCGAGCCGAGGATCATCGGCACGCCGATTTTGGACACGATATCAAGGCCCAGCGCGGTGCTTGGCGCCCAGAGCACCACCAGAATCATGGTCATCGTTTCACAGAGCATGCCGCCGATGATACCGACTCGCCAGTGCTTCTCTTTCGGCACTTTGCGGTTGATCCAGCCGGACATTATCCCGGCCAGGATGCTGGTGATAAAGCAGGGGATAGCGGTGATGCCGCCGATATCAATCAGGTAGCGGTGTGTCCCGGCGATAAGCCCGGTAATAATCCCCACCCAGGGGCCAAACAGGATCCCACCGGACATCACCGCGATAATACGCACGTTGACCAGCGAGCCTTCAACCGGCACGCCTGACCAGGTACTGAACAACGCAAACATTGAGAAAATAGCGGTGACCGCCAGCAGCTCTTTAGGCGTATGGGCGCTTTTGTGCAGCAATTCGCGGAACAGACGAATTCGAATCAGGAAGAAAAGGCAAATAAGCATCAGCGCCGCGCGATCGAACACCGCCAGCAGCATAGTAAAAATTTCGTGCACGGGTCACTCGCGTGGCTCAGAGGGGAAGCGCCAATGATAAGGAAATTTGGCGGGGGTTTCCAGTTGAGGACATCCCTCACCCCGACCCTCTCCCCAGGGGGGCGAGGGCGAAAATACCAGGTCACAACAGCATGCAGTCTACTCCCTCCCCGCAAAGGGGCAGGGAGAAAATAGGTGACGAGGAACATGGTTTATTGCCTCTCCCTTCCAGGGAGAGGGCCTGGGTGAGGATCATTACTTCCCGCCAAGCTGTTCCCGCCCAGCAGGCGTCAAATCCTGCGTGGTCGCACGACCAGCAAAATCCACCTCAAAATCATCGGCGGCGAAATCCGGCGGCGTTTTACCCTCAACAAATGCGTCCCACTGGCGCGGCAGGTACCCGGCATTCTTCTCGCACCACGGCGCGGCGGCGATGTACATCACGTTGCTATCGAACTCACCGAGGTGCTCGTTCTCGACGGCATGAATCACATCGCAGTGCCAGAAAACGGTATCGCCCGGCTCCATATCGGGAATTGAGGAAATCCCAGTCAGTAAAAGGGGATGCCACTCTTTGTTAATGGATAATGCTCTGCCTGGCTTAGCTTCGCACAACGATTCCTCTGGTACATCGTCCTGCAGCGCCCGCAGCAGGATCCAGGCCATGGCATTCGCCACCGGCAGCAAATTTAGCGTGCCACCGTGTTTGCGCTGGGGCGTGAGCGCCGTCCAGCCCTGGAAAGTACGGAACATCGAACAAACCGCAGGGGACGGGAACTCCCTTACTTCCGTTCTGCCTTCGGCGGCAAACGGATCGTAATCTTTCCAGTTACCGGAAAATACGTGGCGGTAAACGTGGCGGAAGTTTTCGTCCAGCCAGCGCTCAACCGATCCGCCGTCAACGTGCGGAGAAAGCCCCAGCGAGCTTGAGCGGGGCGGGCGACGGCGAGTACGATCCGCGTAAGAAACGACGCGATTTGGATCGAAGTGTTGCCTGCCGTGGCTTTCCGTTTGCCACAGATTATTGAGGAACACCTGCACCGCTTTCATACGCTCATGCTGGCGGGCTTCGGTTTGTGGTTTAGACCAGTAAATGCCGTAAATCTGCGGCTTACTGTCGGCAAGCGTGCCGAAATAGTTGTCTTCCGCCGCATTTTTCAGGCGTTCGACAAAATGATTTCGTGCCAGATAATTGCCGATCTCTTCATTCCAGCCACGAGCTTGTTCCTGCGGGAAAACGCCCCGGATCGTGCAGCAGCCGCGCTGGCGAATCAGCGCTTTTTGTTGCTCGCTCACGCGGCCCTGAAGAATGTCGTCGGCGTCGAGCTGCGGAACAGGGTTCTCGCCGCGCGCCATTTCTTCGCGGATCGTTTCGATCTGCTGGCGAATATTGGCTTCAAGTTCGGTAAACGCCGATTGATAGTGGGGCAGATCGCGGCGCAGCTTTTGTTTTATCTCGCGGATAGCTTTTGGCAGATCGTTAATGTCCAGGTGCATAGGTGACGCCCTCTTTCAGAGAATAAGTTACTGAGTTGTTGCTACCTGGTTAATGTATGCCTGAATTATTAAATGAAATAGTGATGTGTTTTATTCGAAACTTCCCGTTTTGTGCCGCGGAAAAAATATTTTCATTTCCCCCTCGACAGGCGATTTTTATTCAGGCTATTTTCAAAACAGGCCACATCACGTGGCAGCGTCGCTCGGACGGTCCGGGCGCTCACGTTACTCTGAGGAATTTATGGCTGACTCCAGTCCAAAACGTCGTTTTTCGCGTATCGATCGCTTACCCCCTTACGTTTTTAACATCACTGCCGAGCTGAAAATGGCTGCGCGACGCCGCGGCGAAGACATTATTGATTTCAGCATGGGCAACCCGGACGGGGCGACACCGCCGCACATCGTCGAGAAACTTTGCACCGTGGCCCAGCGTGAAGACACGCACGGGTATTCCACTTCGCGAGGCATTCCTCGTCTGCGCCGCGCCATTTCTCGCTGGTACAAAGATCGCTACGACGTGGATATCGACCCGGAAAGCGAAGCCATTGTGACCATTGGCTCGAAGGAAGGGCTGGCGCACCTGATGCTGGCTACGCTGGATCACGGGGATACCGTGCTGGTGCCGAACCCAAGCTACCCAATTCATATTTACGGGGCGGTGATCGCCGGGGCGCAGGTTCGCTCCGTGCCGCTGGTGGAAGGCGTGGACTTCTTTGCCGAGCTGGAGAGGGCGATTCGCGAAAGTTACCCGAAACCGAAAATGATGATCCTCGGCTTTCCGTCTAACCCAACCGCCCAGTGCGTGGAGCTGGCGTTTTTCGAGAAGGTTGTTGCCCTGGCGAAGCAGTACGACGTGCTGGTGATTCATGATCTGGCCTACGCCGATATTGTCTATGACGGCTGGAAAGCGCCTTCCATTATGGAAGTGCCCGGTGCGCGCGACGTGGCCGTTGAGTTCTTCACGCTGTCAAAAAGCTACAACATGGCGGGCTGGCGGATCGGCTTTATGGTCGGTAACCAGGAACTGGTCAGCGCGCTGGCACGTATCAAGAGCTACCACGATTACGGCACCTTTACGCCGCTGCAGGTGGCGGCGATTGCTGCCCTTGAAGGCGATCAGCAGTGCGTGCGTGATATCGCAGAGCAATACAAACGCCGTCGGGACGTACTGGTAAAAGGGTTACATGAAGCGGGCTGGATGGTGGAATGCCCGAAAGCGTCCATGTACGTCTGGGCAAAAATTCCTGAACATTACGCGGCGATGGGTTCGCTGGAGTTCGCCAAAAAGCTGCTGCAGGAAGCGAAAGTTTGCGTTTCACCGGGGATTGGCTTCGGCGACTACGGTGACACTCACGTTCGCTTCGCGCTGATTGAAAACCGGGATCGTATCCGTCAGGCCGTGCGCGGTATTAAGGCGATGTTCAGGGCTGACGGGCTGCTGCCACCGCTGCCGAAAAACGCGGCGGAAAACGCCGAATAATGAAACGAAAACAGGAGCCCTTTGGCTCCTGTTCTTTTTGCGCTGCTGTTTGTGAAGGCTTATTCAACCATCAGGAAGAAGGTGCCGGCCCACAACACAACAATCACAGAAATACCCATCAGAAAATATTTCACTTCACATCGCTCCGCGCTGACGCGCATCTCAACAGGTACATAATAAGCTGAAGCCGCAAACTGCTTTTAGGGTGCCGCTTCATCTGGTATTCGGAGGTAAAACCTTACCCGGACGGCGCTAATGTACTCCCAAATTAAAAATGAAAACAAGTGTCTCAAAATTGTGACAGTTGTCTGTTTTTTGAACTTTAATTAGGTGTGGGTGATCCCTTATTTACTTCATTAAAAACATTAAGATATATCGCATTTTTAGTGATATTTTTTGTCTAAAAATAAGTATTTTTGCTTACGCTAAATTTTATTAATTTTTTTCGCTGAACAGGGGGGAAAGATGATCGTTTCAAAAGAAAATGCGGAACACTATTTGTGGGGAACAGACTGTGATGGATGGCATCTGTTAAAAGATCCTGCTTTGAGCGTGATTCATGAACGTATGCCGCCGGGGCGGACGGAACAAAGGCACTACCATTCCGTGGCGCAGCAATTCTTTTTTGTGTTAACCGGGGCATTGACGATGGAGCTGGAAGGCGAGCGCTACGTTGTGCCCGCGGGGAAGGGGATCCCGATTCCGCCGCAGGCAAAACATCAGGCTCGCAATGATTCCGATAACGAGGTTGAATTTCTTGTTATCTCGCAGCCAACGACCCGAGGCGACAGGGTGAATTTGCCAGTAACGGATTAATCGCGCTTTTCAGAGTTTGGATGCAATTCAGGCGGCGGTTAAGCAGGTATCTTTACACTCTCAGCAAATCGCCAGGGCGAACTTATTCCCCTTAATGAAAACGACCATGACAACGACCGAAACTGCTTCGTCTGGCTCGCCGCAAACAACCTCCGTCCGCCTGCTGTTCGCGGCGCTTATGCTCGTCATGCTGCTGGCCGCGCTGGACCAAACCATCGTTTCTACGGCTTTGCCGACTATCGTGGGTGAATTGGGCGGCCTGGACAGGCTTTCCTGGGTTGTCACTGCGTATCTACTGGCTTCCACGATAGTCGTGCCGCTCTACGGCAAGTTTGGCGACCTGCTCGGGCGCAAAGTTGTATTGCAAACGGCGATTGTGGTCTTTCTCCTTGGCTCCGCGCTGTGCGGCCTCGCGCAAAACATGACGCAGCTTATTTTAATGCGCGCGCTCCAGGGACTGGGCGGCGGCGGGCTGCTGGTGGTCACCATGGCGGCGGTGGGCGACGTGATCCCGCCCGCCGAACGCGGCAAATATCAGGGGCTTTTTGGCGGTGTTTTCGGCCTGGCGACGGTCATTGGCCCGCTGATTGGCGGTTTTCTGGTTGAACATTTTTCCTGGCGTTGGATTTTCTATATCAACCTGCCGCTGGGGATTTTTGCCCTGCTGGTTATCGGCGCGGTGCTGAAATCCCAGACGGCGCGAATTAGGCATCAAATTGATTTTCTTGGCGCGGGCTACCTGACAATTTCTCTGACCTGCCTGATTTTATTCACCAGCGAAGGCGGCACGGTCATGGCGTGGACTGATCCGCAGCTGTGGTGCATCTTTGCGTTCTTTGTCGTGGCGCTCATTGGCTTTATTTATGAAGAGCGACTGGCGATTGAGCCGATGATCCCGCTGCTCCTGTTCCGCAACCGTACTTTTTTATTGAGCTGCCTGATTGGGTTTATTATCGGCATGTCGCTGTTTGGCTCGATGACCTTTTTGCCCCTTTATCTGCAGGTGGTAAAGTTCTCAACGCCGTCCCAGGCGGGGATGCAAATGCTGCCGCTGATGGGGGGACTTATCCTGACCTCAATCATCAGCGGGCGCATCATCAGTAAAATAGGCCGCTACCGCATTTTTCCCATTATCGGAACGCTGTTAAGTTTTATCGCGATGGCGCTGCTCGGTACGCTAAAGCTGGAGACGCCGCTGACCACGCTTTATCTGTACGTTGGTCTTTTAGGGCTGGGACTCGGCATGGTGATGCAGGTATTGGTGCTGGCCGTGCAGAACAGCGTGGAAATAAAACTTATCGGGGTAGCGACCTCAAGCGCGACGCTGTTTCGCTCCATTGGTGGTTCAATTGGCGTGGCTGCGTTTGGCGCGGTTTTACCTCCGTGCTGCGCAGTAATCTTGAGACGCTGATCCCGGAGGGGACTCAATTGCCGCGCCAGCTTGGCGCGCAGGCGGTACACGAACTGCCCGTAGCGATCCGTAACGATTATCTGCAGGCTTTTGGCTCAGCGATTCATTCCGTGTTTATAATTTCGGCGGGCGTTGTGGTGCTGGGCTTTGTCCTCGCGCTGCTGATGAAAAATGAGCCGCTGCGTAAAGGCTGACTATGAAAAAAAACATCGATTTAAACAGTGATTTAGGTGAAAGCTTCGGGCAGTGGACAATGGGGGATGATGCCGCGATCCTGCAAATTGTCAGCAGTGCCAACGTGGCCTGTGGTTTTCACGCCGGATCGCCTGCGGGCATGCTCGAAACACTTCGCGCCGCAAAAGCTCAGGGCGTTGCCGTGGGCGCGCACGTGGCGTATCCGGATCTCGTCGGGTTTGGCCGGCGCAATATGGATATTGCCAGCGACGAACTGACGGCAGACGTCATTTACCAGATTGGCGCGCTACAGGGGCTGGCACAGGCAGTGGGAACGCGTGTCCTGTATGTGAAACCGCATGGGGCGCTGTATAACACCATCGCGCATGACAAGCGCCAGGCCGAAGCGGTGCTGGATGCCATTCTGGCGTTTGACGCCTCCTTGCCGCTGGTGGTGCTGGCGGGCTCGCCCCTGCTGGCATGGGCGCAGCAAAAAGGGGTGGCGACCGTCAGCGAAGCCTTTGCCGACCGGGCCTATCATGCTGATGGTTCTCTGGTGTCAAGACGTGAACCTGGTGCCGTGTTACACGATGCCGGGCAGGTTGCCGCACGTATGCTGCAGCTGATTACTGAGGGTGGCGTGGAGTCAATCGAAGGCGTATTTACCCCCATCCAGGCCGACTCCATTTGTGTGCACGGCGATAGCGCGGGGGCGCTTGCTATGGCGCAGGCAATCCGCAATCTGTTTATTTCTCAGGAAATAGAGGTGCAGGCTTTTGCCAGATAAACGCGTTTTGCGCTGCAGGCGGAGTGCGGGGTGACCGGCTCTCCGCGTACATTGTGGCTGGCGCTTTTTCCACCTCTGAAATTGCTTTCATTCACTCTTCTTCTGTCTTTTATTGTTAACAATATAATAACATTATATCTAACAAAACTGTGACAAAGCACAATATACATATAACTTAATATGTTTTATAAAATGTAGCCATTGCCTGCAACTATGCCCCCTAAAGAGAAAGACATATGGAACAGACATCTGCTACAAAAAATACCGATTCCCTGCCGGAGAAGGGCCAGCAGTTCAACCGCTCCATCGGCCTGGTGTCTAACTTTGCGCTCGGTTTTACCTACCTCTCGCCGTTGACCGCCGTGTATTCCCTGTTTGCGCTGGCGATAACCCTCGCCGGGCCGCCAGCCATCTGGTGGATTCTGATTGCCGCCTGCGGGCAGCTGCTGGTTGCCCTGGTGTTTGGCGAGGTGGCTTCGCAGTATCCCATCACCGGCGGGCTATATCCGTGGGCCAGAAGGCTGTGGGGGAAGAAATACGCCTGGATTGCCGCGTGGATTTACCTCTGGGCGCTGGTGGTGACCATTACGTCTATTGTGGAATACACCTCCACCTTCGTCGCCTCGCTTTTCCATTACGGCGATACGCCAATTGCGATGCTGCTCACTTCCGTGGTGCTGCTCACCATCATGATGGGCGTCAACATGTCCGGGACGAAAAACCTGGCGAGGGTCGCCCGCTTCGGGTTCTGGTGCGAAATTATCAGCGTGATTGCGCTCGGCATTTACCTGCTGATTTTCCACCGCAATCAGCCTTTCTCCGTGGTGTTTGACGCCATGGGCGCGCTGGCAAAAGACGGCAGCTACGGCACGGCCTTTATGTCGGCGTCGCTGATGGGGCTGTTTATGTTCTTCGGCTTTGAAGCCTGCGGCAACGTGGCGGAAGAGGTGAAAAACCCGGGGCGTAAGATCCCGGTGGCGATGATCCTCAGTATCGTTTTCGGCGCGATCTCTGCGGTGATCTCCATTCTGGGTTACCTGCTGTCATCCCCGGATCTGATGAACATTGTGAACGGCAAAATAGCCGATCCGATCCCGGCGATTCTGAACGATGCGCTGGGCGAGAAGGGCGCCATGCTGTTTATCGTGATTGCCATTGTGGCGATGCTCTCCTGCATCCTGTCGCTTCAGGCCGCGCTGAGCCGCCTGATCTTCTCGTTCTCCCGCGACAAAATGCTGCCGGGCAGCGAGTGGATGGCGAAGATCTCGAAGCATAACGTGCCGGACAACGCGATGTTGGTGAGCTGCCTGCTGCCGATGGTGATTTGCGTCTGGGTCTACTTCCAGCCGGATAACCTTGCTCGCATCACCGCGTTTGCCGTGATAGGGATATACGTCTCCTTCCAGATGGTGATTCTGGCCGCGCTGCGCCAGCGCCTTAAGGGCTGGAAGCCTGCGGGAGAATGGACGCTGGGGGCATGGGGCACGCTGGTGAATGTGCTGGCGCTGGCCTACGGTATCGGCGGGATCTGGCTGTTGGCCCAGCCTGCGGACAGCGCAACCTTTATTGACCGCTGGACGGTGCTGATTGGCCTGGCGTTGGTCATCGGCTCGGGGCTGGTTTACATGACGATTGCCAGACCGTTCGGCCATTCTGATGCGCCTGAAAATGACGCCATTGAATACGCCAAACGACTAAATCTTTCCCGCGAGTATTAATCCAAAGGGCCTTATGGCCCTTTTTTTGTATGCATTTATCCACACTATTAAAGGGTCTTATGACCCTTTTTTAATCAGCTCATATAACGTGCAGTATTCTGTGTTATAGACTTCAACTGCCTCAGCGGTATTCAGTAATTCACCCACGCGGTATTTAGGATAAGTAGAGAAAATAATCCGCTTATCTAAATTAGTCAGCATAACTCTGTGGTTATTGAACAGCGGAAGTAATTCTTCCTCTACTTCGCTGACCAGCACATCAATTGCCGCCACGCCAATAAAACGCTGGTGCAAATAAACCGGCATCGCAGAGGTTAAGGTATAAGACGTATTACAAACGTAATCGACATAAGGGCCGTGAATATACGCCTGGCCGTTTTCCTGAGCATCTTTAAACCACTCAAAGGTCCTGAAATCCAGCCGCTGCTGGGTGGCCTGATCCAGGTCGAGATTCACCTTTTTCACGCCGTCGGCCTTTTTGTACCACCACTCCAGCAGCCAGTACTCTTTCTCTTCCGTGCTGCCTGCAATGTGGCTGGCAAAGCCAGAGCCTGAGCAATAAGGCGTTTCGTTCAGCGCCTCTTTGATGTGTTCCTGGATGGCTTGCTTTACCGCGGGATCCAGCAGCAATTTATGATCGCCGCCGTGAAACGCTGCCAGCGTGGACTCAACCTGCCCGGCAAGCGCAATGGTTGCCTGGATGGTGGTGGTAAGGATGTCGTCAATCTTACGGGTAAAAGGGATGAGGCTTGCAGGTACATTCATGGCGATGCCCGTGTTGTTGTGTCAGTTTTATTTATATTTTAATTTGCTTTCAATGAGATAGAAGGTGAAGGTGTCGATGAGTTGCGTGGCTAATCGCACCGCCTCCTGCTCGTGATGGGTTTCTAGCGCGGCGATCAATTCGGTATAAACATCAATCACTTCCCGATGAATGGCTTCATCACGGTAAAGAATGGCCACCAGTGAAGCCCATTCGGCCTGCAGCAGCAGTTCCTGGTTGGCAAGCCTTGCGGACTGAGAACTGGCGGAAAGTGCCAGCAGGCAGCGCATATCTGCCTGAGTTTTTAGCTCCGGCGTGCTGGCCGATTTCAGTGCGGCAACAAACTCCCGCAGCCGGGTGATATCCGCGCTGGTCATGCGTCTGGAGGCCAGTTTGGCGCTGTGGCTAATTATGGCGCAATGCATTTCGCCGAGGTCAGAAATATAGTCTGAGCTGATGGTCTTAAAAGGGTGGAGTGGCGTCTGAAATTCGCCGCTATTTTCGCAAACAAAGCTGCCGCCATTTCGCCCACGAACGGTGTGGATTAAATTATTCGCCCGCAGAGTATTTAAGGCTTCGCGTATTGTTATGTGGGAAACGCCCATCATTTTGGCAAGGTCGGCTTCATTAGGAAGCTGCTCATTTGCCTCAAGCAAACCAGTAATAATTGCATTTGAAAGCCGCTGCACAATTTGATCGGATCGACTTGCCTGTCCTATAGGTGCGAATATTACTGCGTGAGTAATCATAGTGCTCTCTGATTAAAATTCCCTGAATCAACGGTTATTGATAGCACAGCCCGGGCCTTTAAGAAAGGCATCGACAGGCTACCAGAAACGGCGGTTTTCACCGCTTGCCCGGCATCGCAATGTAAAAATATTGTTAAATTGTGGGGTCGATCATGTTGCTATCAAGCGCAGATTGAAAAGTCGCCACTCAAAAGATATTACATAATATTGTTTATGTTTAATCTGAGGAAAAGGCGATGCAAACCCTGAAGCATTTTATCAACGGGCACTATGTGGCGGGCCAGCCAGCCACATTGTTTGACCTGGTCAGCCCGGTCAACGGCGAGGTTTATGCGCAATCCCCTGACGGCGGCGCGGAAGAAGTTAACCAGGCTTACGCGGCGGCAAAAGCGGCGTTCACGGTATGGAAACATTCCCTGCCGTCCGAGCGGCAGCGTGCCTTGCTGAAACTTGCCGATGAAATTGAACGTAATGCCGCGCGGATTGTGGAGGTGCAAAGTCAGGAAACGGGGCAGCTTAAACACTTTATCGAGCGCGATGAAATCGCGGCGTCCTGCGACGCTATCCGCTTCTTTGCCGGGGCGGCCCGTTGCCTTGAGGGGAAAGCTTCCGGGGAATATGCCGCCGGGTTTACCTCAACCATTCGCCGTGAACCGCTGGGGATTGTCGGGCAGGTGACGCCGTGGAACTACCCATTCATGATGGCCGTTTGGAAAATCGCTCCGGCGCTTGCGGCGGGCAACACCGTGGTGCTGAAACCGAGCGATACGACGCCTATCAGCACGCTGATTCTGGCCGAAATTGCGGCACCTTTGTTCCCACAGGGCGCATTCAACGTGGTGCTGGGCAAAGCGGGGACGGGCTCGCTGGTGGTATCCAACCCGGAAGCCTCGTTGGTGTCGATTACCGGTTCCGTTCGCGCCGGGCTGCAGGTTGCCGCCTCTGCTGCCGCCAACCTGACCAAAGCACATCTCGAATTGGGTGGCAAGGCGCCGGTGGTGGTGTTTGCCGATGCGGACATGAACAAAGCGGTCGAGGTGATTACCGCCGCCGGTTTCTCTAATGCCGGGCAGGATTGCACCGCTGCCACGCGTATCATCGTTGAAGCCTCCGCCTACGACGCTTTCCTTGAAAAGCTGATTCAGAAAACCAAATCAATCACCTTCGGCGAGCCAGACGATCGCGAGGCTTTGTATGGCGCCCTCAACAGCCGCAACCAGCTGGAGCAGGTGACGGGCTTTATTGAACGGCTGCCTGCCCATGCAAAAATTGAAACCGGCGGCAAAAAGGGCGCGGGCCCCGGCTACTACTTTGAGCCGACGATCATTTCCGGGCTGAAGCAGCGCGATGAGGCCATCCAGCATGAAGTTTTTGGCCCGGTGATGACTATCCAGTCTTTCAGCAGCGAAGAAGAGGCGCTCAGCAGAGCCAACGACGTGGAATACGGCCTGGCGGCAAGCGTCTGGACCAGCAGCCACAGCCGGGCGCAGCGCTTTAGCACCCGTCTCGATTTCGGCACCGTGTGGATCAACAACCATATCCCGCTTTGCGCGGAAATGCCCCACGGCGGATTTAAAAAGTCCGGCTACGGCAAAGACCTTTCGTCTTACTCCCTCGACGAATACACCCGCCTCAAACACATTATGTGCGATATCACTGAATAAGGATCCCTGCGATGAAAAGAGTTAATGCTGTTGCGCTGTCGCTGTTTTTCTTTTCAACCCTGGCGCTGGCCGAAAGCGCTCCGCTTTCCGTCGTGAAAAATTATATGGCCGCGTGGAATGCCCACCAGGCCGGGCAGGCGGCCCAGTATCTTGCCAGCGATATGGTTTATTACGACGCCGCCGTCGGCACACCGGTTGAAGGGAAAGAGAAAGCCGAGAAAGAGGTGATTGGCGCGTTTATTAAAGCGGTGCCGGACCTGCACTGGCAGATGACCAGCGAGCCGGTTTATAACCACGACACTATCGCTTTCCGCTGGACGTTCACCGGCACCAACAGCGGCGAGTGGGGCGGCAGCCCGGCAACCAACAACCCGATCAAGTTTGAAGGCGTGAGCTTTATCAAAGTCAGCCACGGCAAAATTACCTGGCAGGGCGATTACTACGACTCGAAGAAACTCGACGAAGAGCTCAAACCTCGGCAATAGCCCGCAGCACGCCGCTTACTGGTCGTTACCCGCGGGCGGCGCACCGGCAACCCGTTACCAGAAAAGACACTATAGTTAACAGGCTTATCGCGTAGCGAAGCGGCAGGGAGTTTGTTATCATTTGGTTAACAATATGTCTATACCCTAAATAATTCGAGTTGCAGGAAGGCACCAAGGCCGTGAATCCTCAGGCGCAAAGATAACTATGTGACTGAGGTGAGCGGATGCAGGTCACGTACATGCAACTTGAAGTATGACGGGTATAAAGGACTGATAAAAAAGGTTATCTATGTCTATTACCCGACGTGACTTTCTTAACGGGATGGCAATTGCAATTGTCTCTGGTTTAACGCCTCTGGAACTGGTGAGGGCAAACGGCAAAGCACCCGGCAGCGCCGTGATAAATGCAGATTACTACCCGCCGGGGCTAACTGGTCTGCGCGGCAACCACCCTGGCTCGTTCGAAATGGCGCACGCCCTTGGGCGCGAGCACGAAAAATTCGACTTCGGTAAGCTGCCGGTAGAAGAAGAGTACGACCTGGTGGTGGTGGGAGGCGGGATCAGCGGCCTGTCGGCAGCCTGCTTCTGGCGCGAAAAAATGGGGAAGGAGGCCAAAATCCTGATCCTCGACAACCATGACGACTTCGGCGGGCACGCCAAGCGCAACCAGTTCAACGTCGGCGGCAAAACGCTGCTGGGCTACGGCGGCAGCGAATCATTCCAGTCGCCGAACAGCAACTTCAGCCCGGTGGTTCACGGCCTGATGGATTCCCTGGGCGTCAGCATCACGCGAATGAAAAGCAGCTTTGACGCTACTTTCTACCCGGACCAGAACCTGAGCCGCGGCGTGTTCTTCGACAAAAAGAACTTCGGTGAAACCAAAATCGTCAGCGGCGACCCGGGTCGCGCGGTGTCGGACGATATTCCGCCGGACAGGCTCAATGGCCGCAGCATCGAAGCCTTTATCAATGACTTCCCGCTGAGCGAGGCAGACCGCAAGGCGCTGCTGGATCTGCACGTCAACCCTGCCGATTACCTGCCGGGCATGACGGTCGAGCAGAAAAGTGAATGGCTGGATGTCCACAGCTATCATGAGTTCCTCGAGCAGAAAGTCGGCTTAAGCAAAATGGCGCTGATGTACTTCCAGCAGCGTACCAACGACTTTTTTGCCATCGGGATTGAAGGCGTGAGCTGCAGCGACGCGCGCGCCTGTGCGCTGCCGGGCATGGAGGCAATGGGGTTGCCGCCGCTGGATGGCGAAGCGCTGGCCGACCTTGAAGAGCCGTACACTTACCACTTCCCGGACGGCAACGCCGGGCTGACGCGCCTGATGGTGCGAAAACTGATTCCTGACGCGCTGCCGGGCAGTACGATGGAAGATTCCGTCACCGCAAGGCTGCACTACGAGCTGCTGGACAGGCCGGAAAACGGTACCCGCATTCGGCTCAACAGCAGCGTGATTAACGCCGCCAATGCCGATAACGGCGTGGTGGTGAGCTATATCAACAATCAGAGCGGCAAGCTGCACCGCGTGAAGAGCCGCAACGCCATTATGGCGGGCTACAACATGATGATCCCGTACATCGTGCCGGAGGCACCGGAGCAGCAGAAAGAAGATCTGCGCCTCAACGTCAAAGCGCCGCTGGTCTACACCAACGTGGTGGTCAACAACTGGCGTGCTTTCAAAAACATCGGCGTGCATGAATTCTATTCCCCGGCAGCGCCGTACAGCCGCGTGAAGCTTGATTACCCGGTCAGCATGGGCGACTACCATCACCCGCAAACGCCGGACGACCCGATGTGTATCCACATGGTGTATGTGCCGACTTATCCGGGCAGCAACATGTCTCCGCGCGAGCAGTTCCGCCGGGGCCGTGCATTCCTGCTGGGATCTACCTTTGAAGCCCACGAGCAGATGATCCGCTCTCAGCTGCAGGAGATGCTGGGCCACACCGGCTTTGACCACGAACGCGATATTGCGGCCATCACGGTCAACCGCTGGGCGCACGGCTATGCCTACTATGCTAACGCCCTGAGCGATGACATGGAGAAAATGCCGGAACTTATCAACCGTGCCCGCCAGCCGATAGGCCGCATCACGATTGCTAACTCTGACTCAGACTGGAGCGCTTACGCCCACGCGGCTATCGACCAGGCATGGCGTGCGGTCAACGAACTTGTGGTGATGGGGTAACCAGGAAATGAAACGTATTTTAGCGGCTATCTCGATCCTCTTTTCTGCCAGCGGCTACGCTGCCGTATCGCAAGGTGAGTATGTGGCGCGCGCGTCAGACTGCGTCGCCTGCCACACCGTAGACGGCGGCCAGCCGATGGCCGGAGGCAAAAAGTTTTCTACGCCGGTGGGGGATATCTACTCCACCAACATCACGCCGGACAAAACCCACGGCATTGGCGATTACAGCTACGAAGATTTCGAGAAGGCGGTTCGCCAGGGGATAGCCAAAGATGGTCACGCCCTTTACCCGGCGATGCCTTATCCTTCCTACGCCAAAATGACCGATGAAGACGTGAAGGCGCTGTACGACTACTTTATGAAGGACGTTGCCCCGGCGGCGACCGCCAATAAAGAGAATGATATTCCGCTGCTGCTGTCGGCCCGCTGGCCGCTGCGCGTGTGGAACGGCCTGTTCGTGGATGACGTGAAATCCGGCGGCGTGGTGGTTGAGGCCCGCGGGGATAACGCGGAGAAAATTAAACGTGGCGCTTATCTGGTGCAGGGGCCGGGCCACTGCGGCGCCTGCCATACTCCACGCGGCATGGCGATGCAGGAGAAAGGCTACGATGATTCCAGCCCGGAATTCCTGAGCGGGGCGATGATCGACGGCTGGTATGCGCCTTCCCTGCGCGGCATGAATATGTCCACCCAGGAAGTGAAAGACTTGCTGAGCAAAGGCCGCAGCCAGCATCACGCTATTGCCGGGCCAATGGGGGAAGTGGTCACCCAAAGTACCCAGTACCTGACGGATGCCGACCTGGAAGCTATCGCGCTGTATATCGCCAACTTCAAGCCGCAAAAACCAGCCGCCACGCCGGTGAATGCTGCCGTGGTTTCTCAGCCGTCCGACGGTAAAACCCTCTACATGCGCTACTGCTCAACCTGCCACAGCCCGGACGGGAAGGGGACTGACTTTAACGTGCCGTCGTTGGTGGGCAACTCGGCGGTGATGGCGAAAGATCCGTCCTCGCTTATCCGCGTGATCGCCGACGGGGCGCACACGCCGCAAACCCAGGGCACTATTCCGTTCATGATGCCCGGCTATAAAGGCGTGCTGTCGGACAAAGAGATGACCGATGTGGTGAACTACGTGCGTGGTTCCTGGGGTAACGGTGCGCCTGCGGCAACCGAAGCTGAGGTGAAGAAGATAACCGGCGAGGGCAAATAGTTCAGCCAGATAAGTTTAAACAGGGGCCTTGATGGCCCCTCTTTTTCGGGGTTAGATTCGCCTGGCCTCGTGAAATTCGCTATCATCCGGCTCCACTCTCCAGCCGGGCAGCCCAATGTCTACGATTATTGATACGTTTATTGCCCCGCCTTGTTTTGATGAGATAGAAATTCTTTATCAGGACGAGCATCTGGCGTTGATCAATAAACCTTCCGGCTTGCTCAGCCTTTCAGGGAAAAACCCGCAGAATCTTGACTCGGTGCATCATCGGCTGGTGAAGATATTCCCCGGCTGCACGCTGGTGCATCGCCTGGATTTCGGCACCTCCGGGCTGATGGTGATTGCGCTGAATAAGGCGATCAATGCGTTGCTCTGCCAGCAGTTCAGCCAGCGTTCTGTTGCCAAGGTGTATACCGCGCTGCTTTGCGGGCATCTTGAAAAAGAGGAAGGAATGATCGACGCGGCGATTGCCAAAGATCCGGCGCTGTTTCCACTGATGTCGATTTGCGCCGTCAGCGGCAAACCTGCTCGCTCGCGTTACACTGTGGTTGAGCGGATTTATCGGGAACTTGAAAATGGTGCTCGGCTGCCGTTAACGAGGGTACAGCTTGCGCCTGAAACCGGACGGACCCACCAGCTGCGCATCCATGCGCAATATCTTGGGCACCCGATCCTGGGCTGCGATCTGTATGGCGGGCTGGCGTTGCCGTGCACCGAACGAGCGCCTCGGCTGATGCTGCATGCCAGCGAACTGCATTTTGTTCACCCCGTCAGCGGCGAACAGGTGGCGGCCAGGTGCGACAGCCCGTTCTGACGGGGAAACGTGTTGTGGCAGACATTACTCGTTGCCCCACTGATTCAGAAACTCAGCGATTTCGTCAATGCGCTGTTCGGCAAGGCCAGCCTCAACGGCCATCTCACCCTGCGCTTCCTCGCTGATTTCCTCGTTATTCATTAAGCGGGTAATCAGCAGCTGGAAATAGTGCGCCACGGCATCACGCTCATCCTCGGCAACGGGCTTTGCCGCTTCCGTCGAGTACTCGTCCGCGATGTCGTAATATTTCAGGTCGATTTCGTTGTTCATGGTTATCTCTGGGTTTGTTAGCCTGGCCCGGATGATAACACTGTTCAGCGGGCAAAAGGGATCAGTGAGTTTCTTCCACACGCAGCGCTTCCTGCACCGCTGGCCGCGCGTTTATCGCCGTCATATAACGGGTAATAGCGGGCCACTGGTTAAGGTCGATTGATAACATTTTGCCCCAGCTCAGGACGGTATAAAGATAGGCATCAGCCACGCTAAAAGTGGAGCCGGTTAGATAAACCGTCTTCGAGAGTTTGTCCTGAACAAAATCGAGCCGCTTGAAAAATTTTTCGCGGAAGATGGTTTTAACCTCTTCCGGCAGCGAAGCGTTGAACAGCGGGGCAGACGCGGTATGAAGTTCGCTGGTGATGAAATTCAGCCACTCCTGCAATCTCACCCGCGCCCAGCTTCCTGCCAGAGGCGCTAGCCCTTTTTCCGGCTGGAGATCGGCCAGGTATTGCACGATAGCCGTGCCTTCCGTCAGGATCTCTCCGTTGTCCAGCTCCAGCGCGGCAACATAGCCTTTGGGCGTGACGGTGAAAAAGTCTCGCCCGTCGGCGGTGAGTTTAGTTTTGTTATCCACTTTGATGAGTTCGAATTCCAGCTCTAATTCACGCAGGATAATGTGAGGCGAGAGCGAACAAGCTTTTGGGGCGTAATACAGTTTCATGGCATCTCCAAAAATGGGGAAACAGGTGTACAGTGCGCGACCCGGCACCTGGATGCACTATGATTTAGCCCGGCACCTCTGTAAAATTAATCATTCATTAAATAACTATTAGTTGAGCTACTGATAACGATGATGAACCTTTTGCACTGGCGGTTGCTGGTCGCGGTGGCCGATGCCCGCAACATTTCCCGTGCGGCGGAGGAGGTGGGCATGACTCAGTCAGGTGCCAGCCAGGCCATCGCGCAGCTTGAAGCTTCCCTGGGGTTCCCGGTTTTTACCCGCGAGCGCAGGAACATTGGCGTTACCGCGCTGGGGGAGCAGGTTATCGCTCATGCCAGGAGTATGCAGCTGCATCTCGAGGCGATCCGCTCGCTGACCGAGTCGTGTCGGGACTTAAGCGGGAGCCGTATTCGCCTCGGCAGCTTCCCGTCGGTGACATCGACACTGCTGCCCGGCCTGCTGCGTGACTTCAGGCGTTTGCATCCCGGCATTGAGGTCGTGGTACTCGAAGGCATTGATGAAGAAGTCGAGCAGTGGATTGCCGCAGATACCGTCGAACTGGGTGTGGTGATGAACCCCGTTCCCGGCCGGGCTGACGTTATTCTCGGGCAGGATGCCTGGATGGCGGTGTTGCCTGCCAGCCACGCCATGGCGCGTGGGGCCAGATCCCGGGGAATAACCCTTGAAGCGTTGGCGGGGCAGCCCTTCGTGCTGGCGACTGGAGGCTGTGTGGTAAACGGCGGCAGTTTAATGGCAGAGGCCGGTTTGCGCTTGTCTGACGTACGCGTCACGGTCCGGGACTGGGTCAGCGCCTGTATGCTGGTGCGTGAAGACATGGGTGTGGCGATAGTGCCTGCGTCCACGCTGCCTGAAGATATGCGCGGCCTGTGCGTGGTGCCGCTGACGCCGGGGCTTCATCGCGAGTTTGGCCTGGTGTGTTCTTCGGCAGGAAAAACATCCCCGGCGGTTCAGGCCCTGGTAACCCGACTGCGTAAAGCGGGATGAGCTAAACGCCGAACAGCTTTCACTGCCCGGTGTTTATCTCCTTCGCCAGCGTTTGCAGCCTCGATTTCAGCCAGTTGGTCGCGCTCCGCTTCCCGCTTCGTTTGTGTGAATAAATTTTTATTTCAAACGGACGTATTTCGAACGGTAATGAAAAAATCTTTATATTCGTGGCTGGCATCAGTTTTTCAGCGGCAAAGCGCGGCAGCGCCATTAGCAGATTGCTTTCTGCCACAATAAACGGCGCGCTAAGCATAGATGGCGTCTTGATGGCTATTTGCCGCGTGTAACCCATTTGCTCAAGCTGCCTGTCCAACACACCTTGCTTCTCATTCCACGGCGTGACAACGATGTGCCTTGCGGCGAGATAATCCTCAAATGTCAGTTGTGTCCGGCTTGGGTGACTGATGACGACATACTCATCTGTAAACCAGCCAATCTCTTCCAGCTCCGGATGCCGGATATCTTCTGAGGTACTGAACCCCAGCGCCAAATCCACTTCGCCCGCCAGAAGCTCCGTCAGTGCCGGTGTATGAGGCAAGTAAAGTAACTCGAAGCTCAGGCCGGGCGCTTCATGCTGCAGTTTGTGCATCAGGGCAGGGAAAATACAAAAAGCGGTAAAATCCGTAATCGCTATCTGCAGGCGCTCTGTCGTCCGGGATGCGTCAAACTCCGGCTGCTGAGTCAGCTCTTGATCCAGGTATTTCAACGTCGAAGCAATAGAAGGGGCGAGCTGCGTGGCATACACGCTGGGACACATCCGGTGCCCTTCCCGGTAAAACAGCGGGTCATTGAGCGAGGCTCTCAGTCTCGACAGCGCGTGGCTAAGCGCCGAGGTGCTCATCGCCAGTTCATCGGCCGCCAGGCGGACGGAACGATGGCGATAAATCGCGTCAAAAACAGGCAAAAGGTTTAAATCGAGACGCCTTAAGGTTGGATGCATAATATTCATCATCTGGTGATTTCATTGCACTTAATTCGCCTGACAATAACCTTTATGCTTGGGGCCAGCAACGTTAACGCCATCCAGAAATAACAGGAAAACCAATGAGTATGACGATTCGTCAGGCCCGCCCGGAAGACGCTCAGGCTATTTACGACATGATCTATGAGCTGGCCGTGTATGAAAAAGCCCCCCAGGAAGTGATCACCACGCCAGAGGAGATCCGGGCGACGCTGTTTGACGCAGGCAGTAAAACTGAAGCGTTGATCTGCGAGACAGAAGGCAAAATTATCGGTTACGCCGTTTTCTTCACCAACTACTCGACCTGGCTTGGGCGGAACGGTATTTACATGGAGGATTTATATATCTCTCCTGAGTATCGCGGCAGGGGAGCGGGAAGGTCGTTACTGAAATATATCGCGCAGTGTGCGGTGCAGCGGCAGTGTGGCCGCCTGGAGTGGTCTGTCCTGGACTGGAACCAGCCCGCGATCGATTTTTATCTGAGCATCGGGGCGTTGCCACAATCGGAATGGGTTCGCTACCGCCTGGATGGTGAGGCATTATTGAAATTTGCCGAATAAAAACAGGACGATATAACAATCCCGCAGCGGCGGGATTTATACAGCTAACAGCGCTTATTTGCAAAAATGCGATGAGTTATTTTATGGTAACTTATTAATATTAATGGCATTAATCGATATAATGCAGTGCTGAACGTTTAGACATAAATATGCACACTTTATTTCAGCCGTGGCATCTGGTGTTCAAAATCTGCCCACGTTAGAGTGATGGTCTGGTTTTTAGCCTGGGTGACAAAATGAAAGTATTAAGTATCGTCGGTGCAACGCTGTTAGCGACCTCATTCCATGCCTCGGCATTCGTTTCTAATTCCTCGGTTCACCCTGAACAGACGGCGAATGTGAACAATAACGCCGCCCATGGGCATGCCATTCCTTCCGAAGCCAACTACGACATCACCAAAATCATCCCGATTGCGGGCTGCAACTGCGCTTTTTGCACCGCTTTACGCAGCGCGAATCTTTAATCCGATCTTACTGTTTCAGGCCCTGTTTATCGTCATGATAGCGGGCCTGAAGTTGCCTGTTTGCTCGCGTCAAGCTGCTAGTCATACCACGGTTGCCTATCGCTGGTGGCAATTTCCATGCTGACAATCAGCTCTTCCGGGACAATGCGCGTCAACGATAGCTCCGGCAGATCGTTAATGGCGAAGAAGCCGATATCGGTGGATTCCTGGCTGAGGGCAAGGTTGCCGCCGGTTTCTTCACACAGAAAAATGAGCTTGTAGACGTGCCAGGGCAGCGGGGGATGGCCGTGCAGATTACGGTCCCACACGCCCAACAGTTTGGTCACCTTCACTTCCAGCCCGGTTTCTTCCCTTACTTCCCGGCAGACGGCAGCGGACGGGGTATCGCCCACATCGGCCCAGCCGCCGGGTAAGCTCCATTTCCCATCCTCCGCTTCTTTGACCATCAGCACCTTACCGTCGCGAATAATAAAAGCGCGAACGTCGGTTTTCGGTGTGGCGTACCCGGACTCAGAGACAGGATTCAAGGTTTCTGAATTAATGTTAAAACGGGAGCGGAGCAGGTTTTCGGCGATGTCACGGAGGGCTTCATAGCGTTCCTTGTCAAACACATCTTTGGCGTATGTCAGCCCGTTCTGGGCAATAGCATTGAGTTTCTGAGCGACTGTGTGGATATCGGTCTCTTTGATGGCGTCCGGCATTGTTTTCACCTGTGTTGTGCAGAAAGAAAAACTCAGTCAGTGCACAACCGTAGCAGTAAAATCAATGGATTAAAATGTGAGTAGAGCAGGTTTCGCGAGGCAGTTTCCGGCTAACCCCCTCATTTCTGGCATTATCTTGTTGAGGATCTTTGCGCTATTCTGGGTCTACTTTCGGATAATGATGAATAACGACTTGCCATGAAATGGACTGCTTCGCTAATTTTGGGACTTACGCTCACCGCACCAGCTCTCGCCATAAACTTGCCCGAACCAGCGCCTGTTAAAAGCATCGAAGTAGTGCCCGGTACGACCGTACGCTTAGGGCCTGGGATCAATACGGCTTATCGCGTGACGACTATGGCAGGGCTGAGCAGCGAAGTCTGGATATACACCGACTGCCGGACCGATGATAAAACGCTGCTGTTTATTAATGCGCAGGCGAATAAAAGTTTGCGCGTCTACGCGGTCAACTCCATCAACCGCTATACGCCGGGGACGGCATTCGAGCCGGATGCGGACAGTCCGTTTATGACCACGCCAGGGCTGGATCTCTGTAAGCAGAATGTGCCGGAAGCGAAGTGGGCCGGTGTCCCTTCCGCGAGTCAGAACGGTGAAAAGCGGTTTGTTGATGTCTCTAACAGCCAGCGTGAAGGGGCAATACTGAAAGCCCGGCTGGCGACAGACTTCGACAAAATCTATCACGAAGAAAAATACGGTGCGCCTTACTCGGTAAAAATCGAGGATGTGGTCTTCAACTGCGTAAAAGCGGAGGGCATCGCAACCCGTACTTTCTCGCTGGATAACCAGGGAATGGCAACGGACACCTCAGCTGGGGAAAATAAAGTCCTCTCGCCGGAAACGGCAAGCGTTGCAAAAACACTTTGTGGCGTCAGCAATCTGTCGAGCTACAAAGGCACGGGCGCGCTTGTCCGTCGTGACAAAGAGGCGGCCGATACCACGCCCGCTAAGCCGGATTTAGACAATAACACCCCGGCGGCATTGCAGCGGTTTGCCCTTCCGGCGCAGGTGACAAATGCTATTGATAAAATCTTTACCGATCCGCAGCAAAAACCGGCTTTTCGCTCGATAAGTTTTACTCAGGTAAGCCAGGAAGGAGACGGCCTTACGCTTAGGGCAAAAGTCGATGCTCAGCCGGACGGCACGACGCTCACCGTGACGAAGATTAGCCTCGGCAATGCCGATTTCTATTCCCAGTATCAGCGCTTGTTTAACATGGTGGATGTGAAAAAGTGGGAAGCCATGTCCGAAGCACCGTGGGTTAGCAAAAATCTGGAGAGCAATTTCATGCTCCCGGTGAAACCGGGCAAAACTTATTCCTCACGCAGCCAGGTTTACAACCAGGATAAGCCTGATACAGAGCAAACGCTAAGCCAGACCTGCGTGGCCGGTAAAGAATGGCAAAATGCTGCCGATATTCATCCTAATTTCCCTGGCCGCTACCTGGAGTTAATCTGTAAACAGGATCTCGGCGACGGCAAAGAAGCCAGCGGTGACTATGCCTATTTTGAAGACCTGCGCATGTTTATTCGCTTTGGTTATCAGGAGAAGGGTGAGGCGAAGCGGTTTATCTATAGCGATGTGAAGGTGGTGCGGTAGTTTAGCGTCATTTCCAGCATTTCATATCTGACAGCAGCATTCTCTTCTCACGGATGCTGCAACTCAGCCTGGTCTGCTGATGTGACTCTGGCCGCAGATTAAGTGGTTTATTCATATTCATGATTAGACGTAAAGAATAAGGTCACTGTATAGGCACAATCGTTTATACAGCAATGATAGGTTTATAACTTTTTTAAATTACTGCTTCGCGCACAGTAGCTTTTCGGAAATTAAATAATAACCCTGTCACCCAGGGGGCAATACTACTAAAAAAGGAATGACCAATGAAGGCAAGAACGTTATTTATCTTATCAGTTTTGGCAGTGTCATTTAATGTCGATGCATTGACTCAATTCAAACCGGCTGTTTTAAATGCTGCTCTTTTGTTTGATCATAATCCAACTACCGGTCACGTAAAGCATAGTGTTCAGTCGATTAGAGATGAGCAAGGAAAACTTCTGGTGATGACGGAGGTTAAGTACGATCGCAGCGGGTGTTTCACTAATATCAATATGGTTGATATGGTCAATGGTCGAATTTTCCATGTAGTCAATAAAGATGGAGTACTAAGCTCTTTTGAAGGTCAGAGTATTACTGGAAAGGTTAATAAGCGCTGCGAAATAACTGAGCTTGAGAATGATCAGGGAAAATATACTCTCACTTATAATGTGCACGGTCTGCTTGAAAAAATGGTGGACAAAGATACGGGCAAAGTTGCAACGCTATATGAGTATCGCAATAGCCAATTCCCTGAGCGTATAAGAGATTACAATGAACCAAGAGACGATCGTTTTTTTTATCCATCAGGAAGCGCGCAATTCATGGACTCGGAGCTAGTATCAAAAAGTCAGTACTTCACCGTCAGGGTGAAGCAAAGCTGTACTTATACCGATGATGGTAATGCAGACAAATGCTCGATGATATCCTCCGTTAAAGATGATTATCACGGTGCAACACAGTTATGGATGACTAGCCACGAAACAGAATATTTCTGATTCTAATAAAAATGGGCGAACCGATGCCAGAACTCAGGCGGCTCAGTAATATCTGGCCGCCTTAACGCAATGAATCGTTACCACATCAAATCATCAGGCACCACGAAGTCCGCATACGGATCGTCTTCGTCTTTGTCTTCTGGCGCCAGGTCGCTGCTCAGCACAATAAAACTGGCATCGCGCTGTTTAATTTTATCGGCAACGACTGCGGGAATAATGGCGTATTCACCTTCAGGGTTTTTATCTGAAATCAGGCGGGCAATGGCCAGGCGGCCTTTGATCAACTGAGTCTGGGTCACTTTATCGACGTACACTTTTTTAATTAAGTTATTGTCCGTGAAGTTATAGCCGATATCGCCCTTAGAAATAACAATGCGGTTCATTTCGATCAACTGCTTGATCTGCGCTTTATATTCTTTGGCTAAAGTGGCCTGCTTTTGCTGTTCGCTGAGTTCTTTATCGCGCTCAACCTGAGCCTGTTTGTTAGCTTCCACGGCTTCCCGCGCTTCACGAGCCTGCACGCGAGATTTTTTTGCGGTGCGCTGCACTTTGGCCACTTTTTTGCTGCTGACCAGGCCTGCTTTGAGCATCTGCTCTTGTAACGTAAGTTTTGTCATGTTCTTTTCGACGGCTGAGGAATCATTGACGGGATTATATCCTTAACCGCTTGAACAGTGCCAGGTAACCTGTCGCAAGGTTAGGTGTGGTTAAAAAGCACCAAAAATCGCTTAGGTTGCACTAGAGAGGCGGGTGATTCACCCGCCGAAAGACATTAGTGCTTCTCTTCTGCTACCAGCGATTTGTTAAGGTAGATCTCGAATAGATACTGGGTCAGTACCTGAGTCACCTGAGCCGTGTTCTCAACAAACAGCCCGACATTGAAGGCATCTTCCTGAGTGAGTGGATGCTCTTCAGTTTCGCTCAGGTCAAACACTCTGTTACCGACAAACTCTAAACCAAACAGCAAACCATCAATGTGTTTGCGCAGCCACCAGATTGCCTGCATAGAGGCGTGGTCGTCTAATGTGGAAGGCGAAACAAGCAGATCGCTAAGGGAGTTAACTGCGGTAACGGTTGTTTGGGAGGTGTAATTTTCCATGATATTTCCGTTCTTCAATGAGGATTTTTACTCACCACCAAAAGACGCCAACCCAATGGTGGTGAACTGATCGCAGATTGGCGTACCGGTGAAGAACGAACCCGGCGTCCCGAAGGACTCCACGATCAGCTCACCATTGTGGAAATGTGCTGATCCCCCACAGCTATCTGTGGGCGGGGTATTATCGTTCTAAATAAGCCAGACGCCAATCTGGAACATCCAATTTTGTGGATGTGAAGCAATTATCCCCCACCCAAACCACTGGATCAATAACCATGTTTTGTGGGTTTACCTAATTGCGAGATGCTTCGAGGAAAATTGAAAAGAGTGAAGTTCGTTGCATTTTTTAGTTGGTTTTATCTGGTTATAACTGCTGATACGTGTGCTCCTATGTAGCTAACCTTGGCCATCGAGTGTTGTAGATGGAATAAGTAGGTCTCTAAGAGAGTCTACTGCGTTGGTGAAGGGGGGCATTTCCATGAAACATAACTTTAATAGGTGCCTTTAGGTTCTATATTCTTTGTACTTTTATGCCAATTCAGCACGCCTAATTTTATGAATATGAAAAAATTATAGGGTTCATTCATCTCTGGATGACGATTGTTTTATATGGTTATTTGAATTTTTTAGAACCACCTGAGAACAATGAGCAATGTGATATGCGTCACTGTGGTTATAATTTTATGTAAGGCTGTTATTTATTTTTATAATTGATGTAATGTTATGATTTTTCTATTTTTATATTCTGTCCGTGAATGAGGTCGTTAATTGATGGTTTTTTTACAATTTAAGATATGGGAAACTACTATTTCTAGTAGTGAGTGCGGGTTGGTTTTTAATGATATAAAAGATAAATGATGTTTCTGTTTTTTTAATTGACACACTGTTTATAGCTATAAAAAAGAGAGGAACTGATGGGACTTTTAACAAAAGCGGATCTGAAATACAACTACAGTTGGACTGTATTGGGTGATGACGATCCCAAAAAAACAGGTAAACCTGATAGTGTCTTGCTTAATAGACATGAAGGTTATGAAATGCTTTATTTCATAAATAAATTTTCAGAAAAACATTCCTTTAAAGATAAAGAATCTGGATTGAAGGTTGAAAAGTTAATTAGAAATAAATTGCCTGGTGAAATAAGAAGTCATAAAAATGTTACTTCTTGGCTTGAAGAGAACTGGAGTAATTACTAATCAATTATTCACATGAGAGTCTTTGTATGTAAAGGCTCTCTTTTTATATTGATTCTAATTTTTTCTTTTTTTGAATGGTATTTAAAAGTATATTTTTTTTGAGGGCGTTTAAATGTAATTGGAGATAGGTATGAATACAGCGACGATAGGGCTGTTAAATGTTTTAGAAAAAATAACTAACCTTGGCGCAAGAAATTCAATCATCAGTAAACAAGGAAATAGAACATTCATTGAATTCATTTCCCCAAACGGGAATGTATATAAAGTGACAACTAGAGCGAAAACATCAGGGACATGGCAGACATCAATTAACTATGGTTCCATATGCACCATTGACAAAAGTGACAACGAGTTCTGGGTATTTATAGATCTTGAGCGAGAGCCAAATTCTTTCTATGTGACGCCGTTATTCTGGATTAGAAATGATATTTATAAGGCCCATGCTTTATTTATGGAAAAGCATGGGGGACGTCGTCCACTAAACGACGAGTCAACTCACCATGCCATTTCAAAAAAACGTATTGCTGATTGGATGGACAGGTGGGAACTGCTGGGCCTTTAGTATTCTAACTATTGCTCCAAGATTATCTTTTAGGGAAGACTGTGGAGGTATGCGTCGAGGAGTATCAAAATGGCGTTCCCTGCAGGAATCGAACCTGCAACTAGCCCTTAGGAGGGGCTCGTTATATCCATTTAACTAAGGGAACGCGGCGGGCGTAGTATACCCGCTTTTCGAGGCAGGTTAAGAGGTTGGCGGTCCGTTTGCCTGGAAGATGAACAATTTACCCGTCACATTTTCCGCTCTTCGCTGAGTTTCGGCTCATTTCCTCCTGCTTCCGCTTCGCCTGGGCCTTCTTCTTATTGCTCATGTCGTTGCGGATCTGCGCGTGGCTGATCAGCGCGAAGATGAACGTTCCGCCGCAGATATTCCCGGCTAAGGTGGGCAGGGCAAACGGCCAGAAGAACTCGCTCCAGTGCAGCGTGCCGTTGAACACCAGATAAAGAATTTCGACCGAGCCGACCACGATATGGGTTAAATCACCCAGCGCAACCAGCCACGTCATCAGCACTATAACAAAGATTTTTGCCGAACCCGCGGCAGGGAACATCCACACCATGGTGGCGATGATCCAGCCGGAGATAATGGCATTGGCGAACATCTCACCGGGCGGGTTTGCCATCACCTTCATGCCGATATCGTCGAAGGCTTTGCGAGTGGCTTCGTCGAATATCGGCATAAATTCAAAGGCCAGCGCCGCCATCGCGGTGCCGACGATATTCCCGAACAGCACAATGCCCCACAGCCGCATCAGCAGCCCCAAATTGCTGGTGGTCGGGTGCTGCATCACCGGCAGCACGGCGGTGACGGTGTTTTCAGTAAACAGCTGCTGGCGCGCCATAATGACGATGATAAAACCAAAGGTGTAGCCAAGATTTTCCAGCAGAAAATTGCCGGGCACGCCGACCAGGTTAACGTGAAAAATCCCTTTCGCCAGCAGCGAGGCGCCCATCGACAAACCCGCCGCCACGGCAGACCAGAACAGCGCCATGCCGTCGCGCTCCAGCTCTTTTTGCCCGTCCTGGCGAATGTGCTCGTGAATCGCCATCGCGCCGGAGGGCAGGCGATCCTCGTCCACTTCTATTCTCTTGCCGCTCAATTTCTCATCGCTGTCCACTGCCAGCTCATCGTTCTTAGCTATTTCATCGGGCTCGATCTTGTCCATCAGGGCGGTTCCAGGTCGGAAAATGTTCACTTAAGCGTAGCGGTTTTTATCCCACGTTTTTGACGAATGGGAATAATCGCCCAAGATTTGATCTGAATAAGCCAATTAACCCTAATGGAGTAGCCGAAGGCGTCGGGGGTAACCTGAAGAAAACAGGGCGATATGATATGCTTAGCGTCACCCGAGACAAGGAGCGCCTCCTGATGCTAGAAGCCCGACAACTGACCTGCCAGCGTGACGATCGCACGCTGTTCAACGCGCTGTCGTTTAGCGTTGAGCCGGGAGAAATGGTGCAGGTGGCGGGCAAAAACGGCGCGGGGAAAACCACGCTTTTACGTATTCTGGCCGGACTGGCGCAGGCCGATGAGGGCGAAGTCTTCTGGCAAAATCAGCCACTTCGCCGCCAGCGCGATAATTTCCACGGTGACCTGTTGTGGATTGGCCACCAGCCGGGGATCAAATCCGTTCTCACCCCTTTTGAAAATCTCACCTTTTTTCATGCCGATGTAGCCGAAGAACAGCTGTGGGCTGCGCTCGAGCAAACCGGGCTGCTCGGCTTCGAAGATTTATCCGTCAACCAGCTTTCCGCCGGGCAGCAGCGCCGCGCCGCGCTCGCTCGTCTGTGGCTTTCCACGGCAAAGCTTTGGCTTCTGGATGAACCGTTTACCGCCCTGGACGCCGCCGGCATTGAGCGCTTGACCCGGCGCCTGCAGCAGCACGCCGAAGCTGGCGGGATAGTAATTCTCACCAGCCATCAGCCACTAAGTTGCGCTATACGGCAGATTCATTTGCAGGAAGCTGTTTATGATTAGGCGCATTTTCTGGCGCGAACTGCAGGTCGTGTTTCGTCGCGGGGCTGAAATCGCCAACCCGCTGTGGTTCTTCCTGATTGTGATAACCCTGTTTCCGCTCGGCATTGGCCCGGAGCCGCAGCTCCTGGTGCGCATTGCGCCGGGGGTTATCTGGGTGGCGGCTCTGCTGGCCTCTTTAATGGCGATGGACAAGCTGTTCCGGGATGACTTTCAGGACGGCTCGCTGGAACAGCTGATGCTGCTGCCGGTGCCTTTGCCGCTGGTGGTACTGGCGAAAGTGACCGCTCACTGGGTGGTGACCGGGCTGCCGTTGTTATTGCTTTCACCGCTGGCGGCCCTGCTGCTCGGGCTGGATTTTTATGGCTGGCAGGTGATGGCCACCACGTTGCTGCTGGGGACGCCGACGCTGAGCTTTCTCGGCGCGCCCGGCGTGGGGTTAACGGTTGGTCTGAAGCGGGGCGGGGTGCTGCTCAGCCTGCTGGTGTTGCCGCTGACTATCCCGCTTTTAATTTTTGCCACCGCCGCGATGGATGCCGCCTCGATGCATCTGCCGGTGGAGGGCTATATGGCAATTCTTGGCGCGCTGCTGGCCGGCAGCGCCACGCTAAGCCCGTTCGCTACGGCAGCGGCGCTGCGGGTAAGCGTTGCATAACTTTATTTTTTGTTTTGTGAGCAAAACCTATGTGGAAAACATTACATCAGTTGGCTAAACCCGAGCGGCTTTACCACTTTTGTGGCCGCCTGCTGCCCTGGCTGGCTATCCTCAGCGCGGTGCTGCTGGTGGTCGGTTGCGTCTGGGGCTTTGGTATTGCCCCGGCGGACTACCAACAGGGGCAAAGCTACCGGATCATGTACCTTCACGTCCCGGCGGCGATGTGGTCGATGGGCATTTACGCCAGCATGGCGATTGCCGCCTTTATTGGCCTGGTGTGGCAGATAAAAACCGCCGATCTGGCGGTGATGGCGATGGCCCCCATCGGGGCGGCATTTACCTTTATCGCCCTGGTCACCGGCTCCGCCTGGGGGAAGCCAATGTGGGGCACATGGTGGATTTGGGACGCGAGGCTGACCTCCGAACTGGTGCTGCTGTTCCTCTACGTGGGGGCCATCGCGCTGTACAGCGCGTTTGACGATCGCCGTCTTGCGGGCCGTGCCGCCGGGATTCTGGTGCTGGTCGGCGTGGTGAACCTGCCGATTATTCACTTCTCGGTGGAGTGGTGGAACACACTGCATCAGGGCTCGACCAATATGCAGCAGTCCATCGACCCTTCCATGCGTACGCCGCTGCGCTGGACTATCTTCGGCTTCCTCGCGCTGTTTATCACGCTCACCCTGATGCGCCTTCGTAACCTGCTGCTGTTACAGGAAAGCCGCCGTCCGTGGGTGTTAGCGCTTGCTAACGGCAAAGGAGCAAAATCATGACGTGGGCGTTCACACACTGGGGCGAGTTTTTCGCCATGGGCGGCTACGCCTTTTACGTCTGGCTGGCGGTGGCTTTTACGCTTCTGCCGCTGCTTGGGCTGATTTTTCATACCCGCTACCAGCACCGCGCCATTCTGCGGGCGGTGGCGCGCCAGCAGGCCAGAGAGCAGCGTATTCGTGTCGCTCGTCAGCGCCAGGAGGAAGTTTAAGTGAATCCGCGTCGTAAAAACCGGCTTTATCTGGCCGTGGCGGTGCTGGCCGGTCTTGGGCTGACAATAACGCTCGTGCTGTACGCCCTGCGCAGCAATATCGACCTGTTTTATACCCCCGGCGAAATTATCTACGGCAAAGGCGAAAGTCATTTAATGCCGGAAACCGGGCAGCGCCTGAGGATCGGCGGCATGGTGATGCCGGGCAGCGTGAAGCGCGACAGCCAAAGCCTGAAGGTCAGCTTCAAGCTGTATGACGCGCGTGGCGTGGTGGACGTGACCTACGAGGGCATTCTGCCGGATCTGTTCCGCGAGGGGCAGGGCGTGGTGGCCCAGGGCGTGATGGAAGGTGCCACGCTTATCCACGCTAAAGAAGTGCTGGCGAAACACGATGAAAACTACACGCCGCCGGAGGTGAAAGCGGCGATGGAGCAAAATCACCAGCAGGCCCCGGAAGTGTATAAGGATAACGCCTCATGATGCCGGAAATTGGTGGGTTTCTGCTAAGCCTGGCGCTCGGCTGGTCTTTGCTATTAAGCGTTTATCCACTCTGGGGCGTGGCGCGCGGTGACCAGCGGCTGATGGCCTCCGCGCGGCCGTTTAGCTGGGCGCTGTTTATCACCCTTTGCGCATCATTCCTGATACTGGTTAACGCCTTCGTGGTGAACGACTTCAGCGTGCTTTACGTCGCCAACAACTCGAATACCGAGCT
This sequence comes from Cedecea sp. AS113, assembly GCF_037152415.1. Lineage (NCBI taxonomy): Bacteria > Pseudomonadati > Pseudomonadota > Gammaproteobacteria > Enterobacterales > Enterobacteriaceae > Cedecea > Cedecea sp. AS113. The sequence goes on along the minus strand of NZ_JBBCMI010000015.1, from coordinate 69,271 downwards.
GCCGGTCTGGTATCGCGTGGCGGCCACCTGGGGGGCGCACGAAGGGTCATTGATGCTGTGGGTGCTGATGATGAGCGGCTGGACGTTTGCCGTTGCTCTCACCGGGCGCAGCATGCCTAAAGAAGATCACGCCCGCGTGCTGGCTGTCATGGGGATGATTAACTTCGGCTTCCTGCTGTTTATTATTTTCACCTCCAATCCTTTTATCCGCACGCTGCCGGACTACCCGCTGGAAGGGCGAGATTTAAACCCGCTGCTACAGGACATCGGCCTGATTCTGCACCCGCCGCTGCTGTATATGGGATATGTAGGTTTTTCTGTGGCGTTTGCTTTCTCGATTGCGGCGCTGCTGGGCGGCAGGCTGGACAGCGCCTGGGCGCGCTGGACTCGCCCGTGGACGCTGGCGGCATGGGCTTTCCTGACCGTGGGGATTGTCCTGGGTTCGGCGTGGGCTTATTACGAACTGGGCTGGGGCGGCTGGTGGTTCTGGGACCCGGTAGAAAACGCCTCGTTTATGCCGTGGCTGGCGGGCACGGCGCTTATCCACTCGCTTTCCGTTACCGAAAAACGCGGCAGCTTTAAAGCCTGGACGGTGCTGCTGGCGATAAGCGCCTTCTCGCTTTGCCTGCTGGGGACGTTCCTGGTTCGCTCCGGCGTGCTGGTGTCGGTGCATTCCTTTGCGTCCGATCCGGCGCGCGGCATGTTTATTCTGGCTTTCCTGGTGGTCGTTATCGGTGGTTCGCTGCTGCTGTATGCGGTCAAAGGCAGCAAAGTCCGCTCCCGCGTGAGCAACGATCTCTGGTCGCGCGAGTCTTTCCTGCTCGGCAACAACGTCCTGCTGATTGCCGCCATGCTGGTGGTTCTGCTGGGCACGCTGCTGCCGCTGGTGCATAAGCAGCTTGGCCTCGGCAGCATTTCCATCGGGGAGCCGTTCTTCAATACGATGTTTACTGCGTTGATGGCCCCGTTTGCGCTGATGCTTGGCATTGGGCCGCTGGTTCGCTGGCGGCGCGACGAGCCGGGCAAGCTGCGCAAGCATCTGCTGGCGGCGGTGGTTATCACGCTGATGCTGTCGCTGCTTTTACCGTGGCTGATGCAGGATCGCGTAGAGGCGATGACGGTGGTCGGCCTGCTGATGGCCATCTGGGTCTTTGTGCTGGCGCTGATGGAGGTTTATCAGCGCGCCACGCATCGCCACGGCTTCTGGGATGGGTTACGCAAAATTCCTGCCAGCCACTGGGGGATGGTTTCCGCGCATTTGGGCCTGGCGGTGACGGTGGTTGGCATCGCCTTTAGCCAGAGCTACAGCGTCGAGCGCGATGTGCGCATGAAGTCCGGCGACAGCATTGATATTCATCAGTACCACTTTGTGTTCCGGGAAGTGCGGGACATCACCGGCCCTAACTACCGCGGCGGTGTGGGCGTGATTGACGTCACCCGCCACGGCAAGCCGGAAGCCACGCTGCACGCCGAAAAGCGTTTCTATAACAGCAACCGGGCGATGATGACCGAGGCGGCCATCGACGGCGGTTTCACCCGTGACCTTTATGCCGCGCTGGGCGAAGAGCTGGACGATGGCAGCTGGGCGGTACGCCTGTATTACAAACCTTTCGTGCGCTGGATTTGGGCGGGCGGGCTGCTGATGGCCCTCGGCGGGCTTTGCTGCCTGTGTGACCCGCGTTATCGCAGCCGTAAAGTTAAGCCGGAGGCCGCAGCATGAAGCGCCGCTATCTTTTTATTCCGCTGGCGCTGTTTCTGCTGCTGGCCTCGCTGCTGCTCTGGCAGCTGGCGCGCAATGCCCAGGGCGAAGCGCCCACGGATCTGGAGTCGGCGCTGATTGGTAAGCCTGTGCCGGTGTTTCGTCTGGAATCGCTCGATGAGCCGGGTAAAGAGTGGGGGCGGGAAGTGTTGGCGGACGGCAAGCCGCTGCTGCTGAATGTCTGGGCGACCTGGTGCCCAACCTGCCGAGCCGAGCACAAGTTTCTTAACGGGCTTGCCGCGCAGGGTGTCCGCGTCGTCGGCATGAACTATAAAGACGATCGCCATAAAGCGATTACCTGGCTACGCGATCTCGGTAACCCGTACAGGCTAAGCCTGTTTGACGGCAACGGCATGCTGGGGCTGGATCTCGGCGTGTACGGCGCGCCGGAAACCTTCCTGATCGACGGCAAGGGGATCATCCGCTACCGCCACGCGGGCGATCTGAACGATCGCGTCTGGCAGCAGGAGCTGAAGCCGCTTTGGGAGAAATACAGCCAGGAGGCGGGCTCATGATGCGCGCAATGTTCTTTTTGCTCGGGATGCTGTTTAGCCTAAATGCGGCGGCGGCCATTGATACCTTCACCTTTAAAGATGAAGCGCAGGAGCAGCAGTTCCGCCAGCTAACCGAGGCGCTGCGCTGCCCGAAATGCCAGAACAACAGTATTGCGGATTCCAATGCAATGATTGCCTCAGACATGAAGCTTAAAGTTTACGAGCTGATGCAGGAGGGAAAAAGCAAGCAACAGATTGTGGACTATATGGTGGAGCGTTACGGCCATTTTGTGACCTATGAGCCGCCGCTGACGCCAGCCACGGTGATCCTCTGGGTGTTGCCGGGGCTGTTTATTGTCGGTGGTGCGGCGGTGATTGTCTTGCGCAGCCGCAGGCGGCAAAAGATTTCGCTCACGGAAGAAAATCCGGCGCTGAACGGCGGGATAACCTCAGGGAAAATCTCGCTGTGGGTCTTTTTGCCGGGGGGCGTGCTGCTGCTGGCGGTCAGCGCTGGCAGTTATCTGAAAACGTCCGGGCTGGCGCAGGTGCAGGCCTGGCGGCAGGCGACGGCCGAGACGCCAGCGTTGTTAAAACGTGTTCTTGACCCGCAGGCCGCGCCGCTGACTATGGAAGAGATGGCGCGTCTTGGGTTAGGATTACGCACGCGATTGCAGCAACAGCCTGATAATCTTGAAGGCTGGATGATGCTTGGGCGCATTGGCATGGTGCTGAATAACGCCACAACGGCGACACAGGCTTTTGCTCACGCCTATAAACTTGCGCCCACAAACGGCGAAGCAAAGCTGGGCTATGCTGAAGTATTGACCCGCTCTGCCGACGCGCAGGATAACCAGCTTGGTGGGCTTCTGCTCCGCGAAATGTTAAAAGATGACCACACGAATATTCGCGTGCTCAGCCTGCTGGCGTTCAATGCTTTTGAGCGCCAGAACTACCGTGAGGCGATTGGGGCGTGGGACATGATGCTGAAAATTTTACCGGCAAACGACCAGCGCCGCGCCGTCATTGAGCGCAGCATCGATCAGGCGAGGGCCCAGCTTGAACCGGGCACCACTGAAAGCGCAGACAAACAATAATAGGGAGACGCTAATGAATTTCCGCCTGACCGGACTTGCTCTGGCAACAACGGTATTAGTGGGATGTGCCAGTTCTGGTAGCCAGCAGCCTCAGGGGCGTTCGGACCCGCTCGAAGGGTTCAACCGTTCAATGTTCAACTTCAACTACAACGTGCTGGACCCGTATGTATTACGTCCGGTGGCCGTAGCGTGGCGTGACTATGTGCCGGTGCCCGCGCGCAACGGCCTGAGCAACTTCACCAGCAACCTCGAAGAGCCCGCCACGATGGTGAACTACTTCGTGCAGGGCGACCCGTACCAGGGGATGGTGCACTTTACGCGCTTCTTCCTGAACACCCTGCTGGGGATGGGGGGCTTCATCGACGTGGCCGGGATGGCTAACCCTAAACTTCAGCGCGTCGAGCCTCACCGCTTCGGCAGCACGCTGGGCCATTACGACGTAGGCTACGGTCCTTATGTGATGTTACCGGGCTATGGCAGCTTCACGCTGCGCGAAGACGGCGGTGATTTTGTCGATACGCTGTATCCGGTGCTTTCCTGGCTGACCTGGCCGATGTCCATCGGTAAATGGGCGGTCGAAGGTGTCGAAACGCGCGCCCAGTTGCTGGATTCCGACGGCCTGCTGCGCCAGTCAGCCGATCCTTATATCACCGTGCGTGAAGCCTACTTCCAGCGCCATGACTTCCTGGCTAACGGCGGCCAGCTTAAGCCAGAGGCGAACCCGAACGCGGCGGCGATTCAGGATGACCTGAAAGATATCGACTCCCAGTAAGTGCTACCTGGATGTGAAAAAGCGAACATTGATGTTCGCTTTTTTATTGTCATAACACTGACATAAAATGACACATCTTTACTCGCCAGCATTTTGTGTTGGTATGTTATAAAATAACAACCCAAAAATACTGCGTAACTCTTGCGCACCTCACGCTTAAAACATCATGCCACCTACCCGGTTACCCGAAGCTGAACTGCTGCCTCAGGCGCTGCCCGCTCGCTATTCGCTGGCCGGCGCGCAGGCCCGACTCGCCGCGCGTGCGGTGTTCGCCTTAACCTTCTTGCTGTTTATGATGCTCCTGCTGGCGCTGACGGTCAGTATCCTGGAGCCAGATTCCCGCTGGGTCGCTTTACTCTGCAGCAATGCCGCAGCGCTTTTGTTATTGGTTGTTTCGCTGCACGCGACGCAGCGTATTTGCCAGTGGCGAAGCTTTAAGTTTTCCCCACCGATTGAGCCTTCGGTTCAGGAGGAAGAAGCGCCCAGGAATCCTCTTTTAAGCTGGCTTACGGGCCTGGTGCCGTTAAATTTTGCCCGGGCTGAAGCTTTGTTTAAGGCAGAAGGCATCTGGTCCGGGGCGCTTGCCGCGCTGGCGTTCTATATTGCGTTTTCTGGCTGGAGTAGCCGCTACGTTCCGCTGCTGGACAATAATAACCGCTGGATAGCTGTAGCGTGCCTGGCAGGATCCGTCTTTGTGCTGCTGGTGGCCGAACGGCATCTCAGTGCGGTATCGAAAGAAGCTTCCCCGGAAGCCGGGTCGATAGCGCCGCTGCTGCGCCTGGTGATGGCGGTACAGGTGCTGAGTTTACCGGGACTTGTCTGGCCACAGCTCAACAGTGCACTGGCGATAAACTTGCCCGCTGCGCTGGTACTGCTGGTTGCCGTCGAGTTTATGCTGCGCGGGCTGTTTTCTCTGTTCGCACCCCCCGGAGACGGCACGACAGAGCCCAGGCTTATCCCCAAAAGCCAGCTGGCCGCCCAGCTAACCTGGCCGCCGCGCCCGCTCGGGTTTTTACAGCAGGAGCTGCACCAGCGGTTTGGCATCGATCTTCGCCAGGTCTGGGCCTTCAGCGTCCTGAAGCGCGCGTTTATCCCGATGGTGACCCTGATGGTGATCTGCGGCTGGTTGTTGACCGGGCTGCAGCAAATCTCAGCCACCGAACGCGGCGTGTATGAGCGCTTTGGCCGCTCTGTGGCAGTGCTTGAGCCGGGGCTGCATCTGGGGCTGCCCTGGCCGTTTGGTCGGGTGCAGTTGACCGAAAATGGGCAGGTGCATGAGCTGGCTGCCGGGGAAGATCCAGCCAGCCAACCTCCTGTAAAACGCGCCGATGCCGAAGGCCCCGCGCCCGCCAGCGCCGACAGGCTTTGGGATGCCACCCACAACTTCGACAAAGCACAAATCATCGCCAGCCAGAGCGGGGATCGGCAAAGCCTGCATATCGTTAACAGCGACGTGCGCTTTATGTGGCGTATTGGCCTGACTGATAACGCCGCGCTGGCGGCAACCTACCGGGCAGTGAACCTGTCTGATCTGGTGCGCAGCACGGCAAATGAGGTGTTGGTACATCAGTTCTCGTCTTTAACGCTGGATGATGTCCTGAGCGAGCGGCGTGACGACCTGGCCGGGCAGATTAACCAGGCCGTGCAGCAGCAACTGGATAACCTGCACAGCGGCGTGGAAATCCTTTCTACCGTCGTGGAGGCGATTCATCCGCCTGCTGGGGCGGCCGACGCTTTTCATGGTGTACAGGCCGCGCAGATTGCCGCGCAGTCTCTGATTCTGAGAGAGCAGGGAAGTGCGGCAGAAAAAGCCGCGATTGCCGCGACCAATGCTGCAGTGCGCGAAAACACGGCGCAGGTTAATGCTACCGAAGCGCTAAGCGAAGCTCAGGCAACGGCCATCCGCTTTGCCGCGCAGAAGAATGCTTACCAGCAGGCAGGGCAGGTCTTTATCGACGAGCTTTGGTTTAAACAGCTTCAGCAGGCCCTCAGCGGCCGCCCATTATTGGTCATTGACCAGCGAATTGGTGCCGGTTCGCCGCCCACGCTCGATCTGCGTGATTTCCCTACTTCTACCGATGCGGCGCGGCGTGACGCGCCCGCTAAACCCGCACAGGAGCTTTCCCGGTGAGCCATTCCCACTCTCATGGACATCATGATCACCACCACGGCCACGGCTGCAGTCATGGCCACTCTTCCGCCCCGGAAGGGGGTAAAAAAGGCGCCTGGAAGCGTATTACCGCCGCCGTTGTTTTGGTCGTTATTCTGCTTGCGGCTGCGAGCCTGGTGCAGGTGAGATCCGGTGAATCACTGGTGATCACCCGTTTCGGCAAACCCGTCCGCGTGCTGCTGGAGCCGGGGCTTGCCTGGCGGCTGCCTGCCCCTTTTGAAACGGCAACGGTGGTGGATCTGCGCCTGCGGACGACGTCCAGCGGGCTGCAGGATGTCGGCACGCGCGATGGCCTGCGGATCATCGTTCAGTCCTACGCGGTATGGGAAGTGGACAGCACGCCTGAACACGTGCAGCGGTTTATGCGGGCGGTGCAAAACCAGCCGGATGAAGCGGCCCGGCAAATTCGCACCTACTTAGGCTCAGCGCTGGAAACCACCGCCAGCGGCTTCACGCTTTCTCAACTGGTGAACACCGACGGCAAGCAGGTTCAGCTGGCGGAGTTTGAATCGCATCTTCAGCAGCAAATCAGCCAGCCGCTGCTGCAAAGTTACGGCATCAGGCTGGTGCAGATGGGCACCGAACGCCTGACGTTGCCGGCCGTGACGCTCAACGCCACGGTTGACCGTATGCGAGCAGAGCGTGAAACCATTGCGATTGAGCGCACGGCGGAAGGTAAGCGCGCGGCGGCAGAGATTCGTTCCGCCGCCGACCGCGATGCCCGCATCACCGAAGCTCAGGCCTCAGTGAAAGCGGCGGATATCGAAGCCCAGGCCCAGGTACAAACGGCGTCCATTTACGGTAAAGCTTATGCCAGCGCCCCGCAGCTTTATAGCCTGCTGCGCCAGATTGACGCGCTTAGCGGCATGGTGAATGCGCAAACCCGACTGGTGCTGCGTACCGATGCCAAACCGTTCAGCCTGCTGGTTGACGGGCCGAAAATGGATAAAGCGGCGGATAAAAAACCATGACTGAACGGCAAAAACTTGAGCCCGGTGGGCCGTGGACGCAGTCGATTCGGCTGGCGTTTATCGCGATCTTTGTGCTGACGCTGTTTGCCGCCGGGGCGTGGTTGCTGTCGAATGTCCGGCAAATTCCGCCGGGCAGCAGGGCCGTGGTGCTGCGCTTCGGCGCTGAGCAGCGCGTAGCCGAGCCTGGCTTGCTGCTTGCCTGGCCCGCGCCGGTAAATGAAGTAGTGATGGTGCCAGGACCGGATCGGGTGATTGAACACCGGGTGACCGCGCTGCTGCGCTCGTCCGAAGCGCAAAGCCTGGATATCAACGGTGGCCCCGGCAATGATGCTGTTTCGGGCTCTGGTTTCTTGCTCACCGGTGATGCGGGCGTTGTGCAACTGGATATTAGCGTATTTTATCGGGTCAGAACGCCAACCGCTTATGTGTTACAGGACAAGCATGTCCTGCCGCTGCTGGACCGGCTGGTCGAGCGCGCGGCGGTCGCGGTTTGTGCTTCCCGCGATCTGGATACCATTCTGGTTGCCCGGCCCGAAATGCCCGGCAACGATATGAACGTGGCGCAGCAGCGCGAACAGCTGCGGAGCGACGTGCAGCGGAATATCGAACAGAATTTGCTGCGGCTTCAGCAGTCGGGGAGCGATGCGGGGATTACTCTTGAGCGGGTGACCGTGCAGTCTGCTTTACCGCTGACGACCGTGGCGGCATTCAATGCGGTCTTAACCGCCAGCCAGCAGGCCTCGAAAGCGATCGCGACGGCGCAAAGCGATGCCTCATTAACGCGGCAAAAGGCGGTTCAACAGGCCGACCAGATGCTGCAAACTGCCCAGGCAAAAGCGCAGGAGAGCGTGGCGAAGGCGCAGTCGGACACGGCGACAATTGCCCGTCTGGCCAGCAACCATGACGATCCTGATTTGCTGGGACGTATTTATCGCCAGCGAATAGCCGGGATCCTGTCCCTGGCCGGGTCGGTAATCACCGTGTCGCCGCAGGATGATGCGCATTTGATCCTGCAGGGTGTAGCGCAACAAGAGCCGACGAAACCATGACTTCTTCTGTACAAGCCGGTGGGGCGCTGACCCGCCAGGAGCAGCGGCATATTACCCGCCAGTTGATGCTGGCGCTGGTGGCCAGCGGGGCGCTGATTCTGGGGCTGCTTTGGCGGTGGCTGGCGCCTCAGCAGGTTGCCGTTGGCGATTTACTTTTGGGCGCAGCCTCGGTTGTTGTGGCTGTTCCGGTGCTGCGTCACGCGCTGCATAGCCTGCGCTACCCCAGCCTGCACGGATTGACCGACCAGCTTATCGCGCTGGCATTGCTGGGTGCCTGGGCGACCGGGGATCTTCTGACCGCCGCGCTGCTGCCGCTGATCATGATCGTCGGGCATATTCTCGAAGAGCGCAGCGTGATTGGGTCGCAGGAAGCTATTGCCGCGCTGAGCAAACTCACGCGCAGCCGGGCGCGGCGCTTAAGCGCGGACGGTGAATTACAGGATATTGACAACCACGATCTCGAACCTGGCGATGTGGTTGAAGTGCGTGCCGGGGACCATATTCCTGCCGACGGCCTGGTGCTGGAAGGCAAAGCCAGCCTGGACACGGCACCGATTACCGGGGAGTCCGTACCGCAGGAAGTTGTGCCGGGTGCGGAAGTTTTTGGCGGGGCGATAAATCTGGATGGTCTGCTGCGCATCCGGGTTACGCGTACCGGAGAGACCTCGACGCTGGGGCGCGTGATCGCCCTGATGCAAAGCGCGGAACAGGCAAGCCCGCCGATAACGCGTTTGCTCGAGCGCCACGCGGCGCGTTATTTGCTTTTGGTGCTGATGATTGCCGCCAGCACCTGGTTCCTGACGCAGGATGCCCAGGCGATGCTGGCCGTCCTGGTGGCAGCCTGTCCCTGCGCGCTTGTGCTTTCCGCCCCGGCATCATCTATTGCCGGGCTGACGGTGGCCGCCCGCCACGGCATTTTAATTCGCGGCGCGGCCTTTCTTGAGGAGCTGGCGGAGATCAACGCCGTGGTGGTCGACAAGACCGGCACGCTAACGCACGGCAGGCTACACCTGCAGGCCGTGGCGCCTTATGGCGACACCGATCCCACTTTGCTGCAAACCCTGGCGGCCAGCCTGGGCGCGACCAGCAATCACCCGGTCAGCCGCGCGGTAAGCGAGATTGTTTCGCGGGAAGCCTGGCTGCCTCTCGAAAATGTGCGTGAGCATCAGGGGCTAGGCGTTTCCGCCTCTACACCGCAGGGAGAAGCGGTGCTTGGCAGGCGTGAGCTGTTAGCCTCCACTCTGAGCGACTTACCTGCAGCCCCTGAGCACGATGGCCCGATTGTCGGGCTGGCGCTGGATGGCCGTTTTCTTGGCTGGCTGCTGCTGGCTGATAGTCTGCGAAGTGAGGCGGCAACGGCGATGGCCGAGCTGCGCGATCTTGGGCTAAACCGACAGCTTTTACTGACCGGCGATCGCCAGTCGGTTGCGGACAAAATTGCGCACCAGGTGGGGATCGCTGACGTAGTGGCCGGGGCGCTGCCCGCGGATAAACTGGCGCAGGTAAAACGGCAAATCGACAGCGGCTACCGGCCTATGGTTATCGGCGATGGTATCAACGATTCGCTGGCACTAAAGGCTGGCGTGGTGGGCGTGGCAATGGGGGCCGGTGGGTCCGACATCGCGATGTCTTCGGCGGATATTGTCTTGATCGGCAGCGATCTTCGCCGGCTGGGCACCTGCGTGCGCCTGAGCCGCTGTTGCCGACGGACTTTGCAGGTCAACGTATTTATCGGCCTGGGCTGGACGCTGGCCATTGTCGCGGTGGCGGCTTTTGGCTGGCTTGGCGCTTCTGGCGCAGTTATCGCTGCGCTGTTGCATAATCTCAGCACGCTGCTGGTGCTCGGCAATGCGGGAAGATTACTGCGGTTTGAAGAGAAGCTAAACGAGCAGGCATAAAAAAAGCGCCTTCTGATGAAGGCGCTTTACTTTTCGGGGCAGTAACTTAGAACGCGTAGTTGAAGTTAGCGCCGTACAGCCAGGCTTTACCTTCAGATTTGAAGGAGTACGGGTACTCTTCAATGTTCACTTTCTGACCGTGCATGTAGGAAACGCCTACGTCCACAGACGCGTCTTTGTTGAACGCATAGGTGGTACCGGCGCTCAGCCACAGGCGGTCCTGGTCCGGAATGGAGATAGAACGCTTGTTAGCCGGCACCGGGCTGTCATCGAACGCGATACCGGTACGGAACGTCCAGTTGTCGTCCATATAGTAGGTGGTACCCAGCGCGATGCGGTAAGCATCCCGGAAGCCTTCATCTTTATAGAACAGCTTCTGGCCGTTGCTGTCTTTCGCTTTCAGCTCCTGGAACTGGCTCCAGCTGGTGTAGGTCAGGCTATAGTGGATGGCCCATTTTGGTGCCACTTTGTTATAACCGGACAGTTCCCACATCTCAGGCAGATACAGGTTCAGAGAGCCAGGAATAGTCGCGCCGCCCGTGCCGACAGGAATGTTGTTTGCGGACAGGATACCGGAGAGTGCCGGTGGCAAAGCACTTGATGGTGGCAGGCTGCTCTTATAGTCGCCGTCGAAGTCAATTTTCACTTCAGAGCGGTAGGTGAAGCCGTAGCGGTTGTCTTTATCAATTTCATACAGGATCCCGGCGTTCCAGCCGAAGCCCCATTTGTCACCCTTCAGATGGGCGATTTGGGTATCTGCAGGGATAGATCCGAGCAGACCTTTATAAGCTGCTGGAACTTTTGGATTTGCCGCCAGAATTTGTGGCAGATCGCCCGCATAGCGCTCAATCTTCGCTTTAGCATAAACCGCGTCGAAACCGAGGCCGAAGCTCCAGTTGCTGTTCAGGCGGTAGGCGCCGCTCAGGTTCATGTTCAGGGTCGTCAGGTCGGTGGTACCGCCCATCGAGCCTGCTGCGTAGCTGTCATTATACTCGGTGGCCAGGCCGTAGTTAGAGGTAACGGACGCACCCCAGCCAAACTGGTCGTTGATCGGCGCCACAAAGTGCAGGTTAGGGACCCATGCGGTTGGCGCGATGTTTTTCGCATCCAGGCTTTTGCCTGACGGCGAACGGCCGGAGATATCAACGTCCGGGTCAACGAAGATAGCACCAGCGGAGAAAGAAGGGCGATCGAACATCATGATGGTAGCGGGGTTGCGGCTTGCTGAACCCGCATTATCCGCAACTGCACCTTCCCCCGAATACGCTCGGCCAAGGCCAGAGGAAGAGAACTCGTTTAATTGAAAGCCGGCGGCGTACGCCTGGGAGGAGACTATTGCCACTGCAACCGCGAGGGCTGACTTTGTAAACAGGTTTTTCTGGCTCATGACCAAAACCTCATTGATTTATTTTTATGCAAACAATGTTACATACCGTAACAGGAGCGCGAATAGTAGGGACTGATCGGGTACAGAGAAATCAGACCAGTGGCGAGAGTATAGGTCTGACCAGCGAGGATGTTGCAAGTTTGTTTCTAAAGTTTTTCATGTTTGATCTTGAAAACGGGATCTGAGTGGCAAAATTGGGGGGAACTTCTCATCAAAGCGGGGATGTTATTTGTTTTAGATCATTTTTAAGTGTGATTTCCGTCACTTGTCGGTTTTGTGAGGATTATCAACTGGAGCAGATGCAACGGCGGGCGTAAAATAGCCACAATTATTTTAACCATTCTCCTATTTTAAGCCGCATTACAGAGGAAAGCGTGATGAGTAAAAATACCGCCGATGAAACCCCGGTTTGCTGCTGCATTGATGTCGGTTCTATTATCGACAACACAGATTGCATCGCCTCCTACAGCCGTGTATTTACTAGCAAAACAGAAGCCGATGAAGTGCTGGCTGCGTTAACGGCTAAAGCCCGTGACGTTGAGTCTGAACCTTGCCAGATTACACCGCGCTACACCGAAGTCGCCGACGGCGTGCAGCTGGATATCGATTTCCAGTTTAGCTGCCAGGCTGAAACGATGATTTTCCAGCTCGGCCTGCGTTAAATTCCCGCTCTCTAATTCCCCCGTGTAAAGCGGGGGCGTTCATTTCGTTATGTAATAATTCGTGTCGCTTCTCCCATTTTTCTCGCCCGCTGGTTGGCTGGATGTGAATTTTTAGTTAAGACTGTGATCAGGTCAGACCACTTTTTGTCTGTATTCACTTTTTTTAGCAGGGGAGCGTTATGAGTCAGGCACTGCCGTTGATTACCCGCCAGGGCGATCGTATTGCCATTGTCAGTGGTTTACGCACGCCGTTTGCCCGTCAGGCCACGGCTTTTCATGGTATTCCCGCCGTCGATCTCGGCAATATGGTGGTGAGCGAGCTGATGGCCCGCAGCGAAGTGCCGCCCGAGGCGATTGAGCAACTGGTCTTTGGCCAGGTGGTACAAATGCCGGAAGCGCCAAACATTGCCCGTGAAATCGTGCTGGCGACCGGCATGAGCGTCCATACCGATGCCTACAGCGTCAGCCGTGCCTGCGCCACAAGTTTCCAGGCCGTTGCAAACGTAGCCGAAAGTTTGATGGCCGGCACCATTCGCGCCGGGATTGCAGGTGGCGCAGATTCTTCTTCCGTGCTGCCTATTGGCGTCAGCAAAAAGCTGGGCCGTACGCTGGTGGACGTGAACAAAGCGCGCACGCTTGGGCAGCGGCTGAAACTGTTTTCCAAATTACGTCCTCGCGATCTTTTGCCAGTTCCTCCCGCCGTGGCTGAATATTCTACCGGTCTGCGTATGGGGGATACCGCTGAGCAGATGGCGAAAACTCACGGCATCACTCGCGAACAGCAGGACGCGCTGGCACATCGTTCCCACGAGCGTGCCGCCCAGGCCTGGCAGGAAGGAAAGCTGGCCGATGAAGTGATGACGGCGTTTATTCCTCCCTATCGTCAGCCGTTCGCTGAAGATAACAACGTGCGTAAAGGCTCCAGCCTCGCCGATTATGCAAAACTCCGTCCGGCGTTTGACCGCAAGCACGGCACCGTGACCGCGGCTAACAGTACGCCGCTGACGGACGGCGCTGCGGCCGTGATCCTGATGACCGAATCCCGGGCAAAAGAGCTTGGCCTCAAGCCGCTCGGTTTCCTGCGCAGCTACGCGTTCACCGCCATTGATGTCTGGCAGGATATGCTGCTTGGCCCGGCGTGGGCGACGCCGCTGGCGCTTGAGCGCGCGGGCATTACGCTGAATGATTTGACCCTGTTTGATATGCACGAAGCCTTTGCCGCGCAGACGTTAGCCAACCTGAAAATGCTTTCTAGTGAAAACTTTGCCCGCAATGTGCTGGGCCGGGCTCACGCCACGGGCGAAGTCGATGACGCGAAATTTAACGTGCTGGGAGGGTCGATCGCCTACGGGCATCCGTTTGCGGCGACGGGCGCAAGGATGATTACCCAGACGCTGCATGAACTGCGTCGCCGCGGGGGAGGCTTTGGCCTCGTTACCGCGTGTGCGGCCGGTGGGCTTGGTGCGGCAATGGTTCTGGAGGTGGAGTGATGGCACAGCAAGGCGCATTCGATTTACACATCCGACTGGATAACGTTGCCGTAGTGACCATCGACGTTCCGGGCGAAAAAATGAATACCCTGAAGGCCGAATTTGGGGCGCAGGTACACAGCATTATAAAAAAACTGCGCGACAACCCGAGCGTGCAGGGGCTGGTATTTATCTCCGGCAAGCCGGACAACTTTATCGCCGGGGCCGACATCAACATGATAGGCGGCTGCAAAACGGCTGCAGAAGCGCAAGAGCTGGCGCGACAGGGGCAGCAGATCATGGCAGAAATCGCCGCGCTGCCGATCCCGGTGGTGGCCGCGATTCACGGCGCCTGCCTGGGCGGCGGCCTGGAGATGGCGCTTGCCTGCCATGTCCGCATCTGTACCGATTCACCTAAAACGCTGCTTGGCCTGCCGGAAGTGCAACTGGGCCTGCTGCCGGGCTCGGGCGGCACTCAGCGTTTACCTCGCCTGATAGGCGTCAGCAATGCGCTGGACATGATTTTGACCGGCAAGCAGCTGCGCCCGCGTCAGGCCCTGAAGCTGGGGCTGGTGGATGACGTGGTGCCCGAATCTATTTTGCTTGAGGCCGCTGTTGAGCTGGCGCTTAAAGGGCGGAAACCTTCGCGTGAACTGCCGGTAAAAGAACGCGTACTCGCCGGGCCGCTGGGGCGCTCGCTCTTGTTCAGCATGGTCAGCAAGAAGACCGAAGAGAAGACGCAGGGCAATTACCCGGCAACGGGCCGCATTATCCAGGTTATCCGCACCGGGCTGGAGCAAGGGAGCAAAAGCGGCTATGAGGCCGAAGCCAAAGCGTTTGGTGAGCTGGCCATGTCTCCCGAATCTGCCGCTTTGCGCGGCCTGTTCTTTGCCAGTACGGAGCTGAAAAAAGAGTATGGCGGTGAAGCAAAGCCCGGCAAACTAAATTCTGTCGGCGTGCTGGGGGGGGGATTAATGGGCGGCGGGATCGCCTATGTGACGGCCACCAAAGGCAAGCTTCCGGTGCGCATTAAGGACATTAACAACGAAGGCATTAACCACGCGCTGAAATACAGCTGGGATCTGCTGGAGAAGAAAGTCCGTCGCCGCCATATGAAGCCTGCTGAGCGCCAGCGCGAACTGGCACGTATCTCCGTTGGAACCGATTACCACGGCTTTAGCCAGCGAGATATCGTGGTGGAAGCCGTGTTTGAAGATCTGGCGCTGAAGCAAAAAATGGTGGCTGAGGTTGAACAGTATACTGCACCGCACACCGTTTTTGCCTCGAATACTTCTTCGCTGCCGATTGCCGATATTGCCGCTCAGGCAGCGCGCCCGCAGCAGGTTATTGGCCTGCATTTCTTCAGCCCTGTAGACAAAATGCCGCTGGTCGAAGTGATTCCTCATGCAGGGACTAGCGCGGAAACCATTTCCACGACCGTGCAGTTGGCGAAAAAACAGGGCAAAACGCCGATTGTGGTAGGCGACAGCGCCGGGTTTTACGTCAATCGCATTCTGGCGCCTTATGTTAATGAAGCGCTGCGCTGCCTCACGGAAGGTGAGCCGATCGAGCGTATTGACGATGCGCTGGTGAAGTTCGGTTTTCCGGTGGGGCCGGTACAATTGCTGGATGAGGTTGGGATAGACGTCGGCACGAAGATTATCCCGATTCTGCAGCAGGCTTTCGGCGATCGCTTTGCCGCGCCTGATACCGTGGATGCAATCTTGAAGGACGATCGCAAAGGAAGAAAAAATGGTCGCGGTTTCTATCTTTATCCTGCAAAAGGGCGTAAAAGCAAGAAACAGCCTGACACAGCGATTTACACGCTATTAGGCGTGACGCCGAACGGGCGTCAGACCCCGGAACACATCGCCGAGCGCTGCGTCATGATGATGCTCAACGAGGCCGCTCGCTGCCTCGATGAGGGTGTGGTCAGAAGCGCACGTGATGGCGATATTGGCGGCGTTTTCGGCATTGGTTTTCCGCCGTTTTTAGGCGGGCCGTTCAGGTATATGGACAGCCTGGGGGCCGCCGATGTGGTGGCAAAATTACAGCGTTTAGCGAGCCAGTACGGGGAGCGGTTCAGCCCCTGTGAAAGGCTGATTATTATGGCTGAACAACACCTTAGTTTCTGGCCCGCGTTGACGTCGCAGCCGGTGACCGAGCTTGACGAAGCGCTGAGCTAAAACCGGTAAATGTACGCTGCAAGGTCATTTTGTAAACAGATATTGACTATACTTGCAGCATTGAGGTAAAAGACAGCGTTTCATTCGATGTACGGATAAGGCACAATGCCCGGCTGCCGTGAACCCCACTTTTTCAGCGTGCGGGTTCAGGCGTTCCTGGTTAACAAAAGCGGTGCAATATGCAAGTTTTTATCATGCGTCACGGCGACGCAGCACTCGATGCTGCCAGCGACTCGGTTCGTCCCTTAACCCAATGTGGGTGTGATGAATCCCGTCTGATGGCGACCTGGTTAACGGGTCAAGTGGCAAGTATCGAACGTGTTCTGGTGAGCCCTTACCTGCGAGCTGAACAGACCCTGGACGTGGTGCGGGAAGCGCTGAACCTCCCGGAAAAAGAAGACATCCTGCCAGAGCTGCGGCCCTGCGGTGATGTAGGCCTGGTGGGGGATTACCTGCTGGCGCTGGCAAGTCAAGGTGTTGAATCTGCGCTGGTGGTTTCCCACCTGCCGCTCGTGGGTTATCTGGTTTCCGAGCTTTGCCCGGAAGAGGCTCCGCCGATGTTTACGACTTCGGCCATTGCCAACGTCACGCTGGACCCGGATTCCGGTAAAGGTGTGTTTAACTGGCAGATGAGCCCCTGCAACTTCAAGGTGGCTAAGGCTATCTGATTGCTGTGAGCATGAAAAAAAGAGTCGCGAACGCGGCTCTTTTTGCTTTTAAGGTGCTCAGGATTTTCCCCCTCACCCTAACCCTCTCCCCAAAGGGGCGAGGGGACTGCTCCCGATCGTTTTCCCCCTCCCCCTATGGGAGAGGGCCGGGGTGAGGGGAATCCCTTGCGCTGAGCTTATGGCAGCTCCGGCGGCTGCCACTCCTCAATCTCAATCAGCACCAGCAGCGCGGCATCGCCGCCGTACTCTTTCGGTGCCTGATGAAACGCCACAATATGCGGATGCTGCGCCAGCCAGAGCGGCGTTTGCTGCTTTAGGACGTGTTTACCGTGGCCGTGCATCACGCAGGCACAAAAAACATGCTCGCGGCGGCAGGCGGCTATCAGCGCGCCCAGCTCCTGTTTGGCCTGAAGCTGGGTCAGACCGTGCAAATCAAGAAATAGCTCCGGAGAATAATCCCCGCGACGCAGTTTCTTCAGTTCAAAATGACTCACGCCTTCGCGCACGTAGCGCATTGGCCCTTCGGTCGCCAGGCGTGGCTGAAACTCATCGGAAAAATAGTGGCTGGCATCAGCCTGCTCCTGCAGCAGACGCTTCACGGGCACTTCCGTTATTTTCTTGCGCACCGGGCGGTGGACAATCGTGTCCTGAGCCAGTTTTTTCGTGCCGCCCATCAGGCCGCGAAACAGCGCCTCATCTTCGGAACTGAGCGGTGATTTTTTTTTCATGTTTCTCTCATCTCTCATCTCGCATTCGCTTTGCGGCCAGTTTACCTGCTTTACCCGGCAGCAATAAAGAAAACGCAAATTTCGCGGCTTCCCGGCGTCGATGAATGCTGATTTGTCGCCTCCTTCATGGCAAACTAGCCGATTATTATTGAACTAGCGTGAGTCGCCTGCGGAGGGCACGTGGATAAAATTTTCGTCGATGAGGCAGTAAACGAGCTGCATACCATTCAGGACATGCTGCGCTGGTCGGTCAGCCGCTTTAGCGCCGCCAACATCTGGTATGGGCACGGCACCGACAATCCATGGGATGAAGCCGTTCAGCTGGTTCTGCCAAGTCTGTACCTGCCGCTGGATATTCCTGAAGACATGCGCACCGCGCGTCTGACCCCAAGCGAGCGTCACCGCATCGTCGAACGCGTGATTCGCCGCGTCAACGAACGTATTCCGGTTGCCTACCTGACCAATAAAGCCTGGTTCTGCGGCCACGAGTTCTACGTGGACGAACGTGTACTGGTGCCGCGCTCGCCGATTGGAGAGCTGATTAACAACCGCTTTGCCGGGATGCTCGACCACGAGCCGCAGCACATTCTGGATATGTGCACCGGCAGCGGCTG
The DNA here is from genome assembly GCF_037152415.1 of Cedecea sp. AS113. NCBI lineage: Bacteria > Pseudomonadati > Pseudomonadota > Gammaproteobacteria > Enterobacterales > Enterobacteriaceae > Cedecea > Cedecea sp. AS113. The sequence continues at coordinate 51,350 of NZ_JBBCMI010000015.1, read as the reverse complement.
CATCGGGATTGCCTGCGCCTATGAATTCCCGAATGCGGAAGTGGATATTGTTGATATTTCCCCTGACGCTATCGCCGTGGCCGAGCAGAACATTGCCGAGCACGGCCTGGACCACAACGTCACGCCGATCCGCTCTGACCTGTTCCGCGACCTGCCTAAAGTGCAGTACGACGTGATTGTGACGAACCCGCCGTATGTTGATGAAGAAGACATGGCGGATCTGCCGGGCGAATACCACTTCGAACCTGAGCTGGGCCTGGCGGCCGGCAGCGATGGTCTGAAGCTGGCTCGTCGTATTCTTGGCTGCGCGCCGGATTACCTGGCCGACGGCGGGATCCTGATTTGTGAAGTGGGGAACAGCATGGTACACCTGATGGAACAGTACCCGGAGGTGCCGTTCACCTGGCTTGAGTTCGACAACGGCGGCGACGGCGTATTTATGCTGACTAAAGCGCAGCTGATTGACGCTCGCGAGTACTTCAGTATCTACAAAGATTAATTGCCGAACGTAGACGAGCCTTCGGGCTCGTTTTACTTCCCGCGCACAACACAATAACTAGAACGGTGATTAAGGAGCCGTGATGGCTGGTAACAGTATTGGACAGGTTTTTCGCGTAACGACATTTGGTGAATCTCACGGCATCGCGCTGGGCTGCATTGTTGACGGCGTCCCGCCGGGCATCCCGCTGACGGAGGCCGACCTGCAGCACGATCTCGATCGCCGCCGTCCGGGCACCTCGCGCTACACCACTCAACGCCGTGAGCCTGACCAGGTCAAAATTCTCTCCGGCGTGTTTGAAGGCGTGACGACCGGCACGAGCATTGGACTGCTGATTGAAAATACCGATCAGCGTTCCCAGGATTACAGCGCCATCAAAGACGTGTTCCGTCCGGGACACGCGGATTACACCTACGAACAAAAATACGGCCTGCGCGACTACCGCGGCGGCGGCCGTTCTTCTGCCCGTGAAACCGCCATGCGCGTTGCAGCGGGCGCCATTGCCAAGAAATACCTTGAGCAGAAGTTCGGCATTAAAATTCGCGGCTGCCTGACGCAGATGGGCGATATTCCGCTGGAAATCAAAGACTGGGATCAGGTTGAGCAGAACCCGTTCTTCTGCCCGGATCCGGATAAAATCGACGCGCTGGACGAGCTGATGCGAGGCCTGAAAAAAGAGGGCGACTCCATCGGCGCGAAAGTGACCGTTGTGGCTGACAACGTGCCGCCGGGCCTCGGTGAGCCGGTCTTTGACCGCCTGGACGCAGACATTGCCCACGCGCTGATGAGTATCAACGCGGTGAAAGGCGTGGAAATTGGCGAAGGCTTCGGCGTGGTGAACCTGCGCGGCAGCCAGAACCGGGATGAAATCACCCAGCAAGGCTTCCAGAGCAACCACGCGGGCGGCATTCTGGGCGGCATCAGCAGCGGTCAGCAGATCGTGGCTAACATGGCCCTGAAACCAACTTCCAGCATTACCGTGCCGGGCAAAACCATTAATCGCGAAGGCGAAGAAGTGGAGATGATCACCCGCGGGCGTCACGATCCTTGCGTGGGGATCCGCGCTGTGCCGATCGCAGAAGCAATGCTGGCTATCGTGCTGATGGATCACCTGCTGCGCCAGCGCGCTCAGAACGCTGACGTTTCTTCCCCGCTGCCTCGCTGGTAAGACGATGAACAAACTCCTGATCGGGATGCTGGCGCTGGCCGCCAGCGCCCAGGCTCTAGCGGCGACGCCGTGGCAAAAAATCGACCACCCGATTGCCGGTAGCGCGCAGTCTATTGGCGCGTTTTCCAACGGCTGCATCGTCGGGGCTCACGCGTTGCCGCTTGAGGACGCCCGCTACCAGGTGATGCGCCCGGATCAGCGTCGCTACTTTGGTCATCCCGATCTGGTGATGTTTATTCAGCGCCTGAGTAATCAGGTAAATCAGCTCGGCCTGGGGACAGTGTTGATTGGTGACATGGGCATGGCGGCAGGCGGGCGTTTTAGCTCCGGCCACGCCAGCCATCAGACCGGGCTTGATGTCGACATTTTCCTGCAACTGCCAAAAACTCGCTGGACGTCGGCGCAATTGCTGCGCCCTCAGGCTTTGGATTTGGTTGCTGCCGACGGCAAGCGCGTGGTGCCTTCGCTGTGGAAACCGGAAATCGACAGCCTGATTAAGCTCGCGGCTAAAGATAACGAGGTGACGCGCATCTTCGTGAACCCGGCTATTAAGCAGCGGCTTTGCGAAGATGCGGGCGCTGACCGCGACTGGCTGCGTAAGGTGCGCCCGTGGTTTGCCCACCGCGCCCACATGCACGTTCGCCTGCGCTGCCCGGCTAACAGCCTTGAGTGTGAGGATCAGCCTCTGCCTCCTCCGGGAGACGGCTGCGGGGCCGAGCTGCAAAGCTGGTTCGCGCCGCCTGCACCAGGCAGCACGCCGCCGAAAAAGACAACGCCACCGCCGCTACCCGCCTCCTGTCAGGCATTACTGGATGAGCACGCTCTGTAAATGGAATGGTTTATGGTTTCCCCGCTGCTGCTGCTGGCGCTGTTTTTTGTCGCCATGCTGGCCGGGTTTATTGATGCCCTTGCGGGCGGCGGCGGGTTACTGACGGTCCCTGCTTTGCTGGCGGTAGGCATGTCTCCGGCTCAGGCCCTGGCAACCAACAAGCTACAGGCCTGCGGCGGCTCGGTTTCAGCCTCTCTCTATTTCATTCGCCGCAAGGTGGTCAGCCTTGCCGATCAGAAGCTCAATATTCTGATGACCTTTATCGGCTCTACCTGCGGCGCATTGCTGGTGCAGCACGTGAAGTCCGATATTTTGCGCCAGATCCTGCCGCTGCTGATTATCGGCATCGGGCTCTATTTCCTGCTGATGCCAAAGCTCGGGGAAGAAGACCGGCAGCGCCGCCTGCACGGTTTGCCGTTCGCGTTAATTGCCGGGGGCTGCGTCGGTTTTTATGATGGCTTCTTTGGCCCCGGCGCCGGGTCGTTTTACGCGCTGGCCTTTGTGACGCTTTGCGGCTTCAACCTCGCCAAATCCACCGCCCACGCGAAAGTCCTGAACGCCACCTCCAATCTTGGCGGGCTGCTGCTGTTTATCATCGGCGGCAAGGTGATTTGGGGCACCGGCTTTGTGATGATGGCCGGGCAATTTTTAGGGGCGAGGGCGGGTTCGCGCCTCGTCTTAAGTAAAGGGCAGCAGCTGATTCGCCCAATGATTGTCGTTGTTTCGGCGGTAATGAGCGCCAAGCTGCTGTATGACAGCCACGGACCGGAAATTCTCCATTGGTTAGGGATAGCCTGAAATGAATGATGTTACTATGAGCAAACAACACCATTACCAGGAACTGATTGACGTGTTCGATAGCTGCTTCCTGGCAGAGTTTAATACCCGCTTGATCAAGGGCGATGACGAGCCTATTTATCTGCCTGCGGATGACGAATTGCCGTATAACCGCATCGTCTTCGCGCACGGCTATTACGCCAGCGGAATGCATGAGATTTCCCACTGGTGCGTGGCGGGCGCAGAGCGCCGCAAGCTGGTGGACTTCGGTTACTGGTATTGCCCGGACGGGCGAGACGCCGAAACCCAGGGCAAGTTCGAAGATGTGGAAGTGAAGCCGCAGGCGCTGGAGTGGATGCTCAGCACCGCCGCGGGCTTCCCGTTTAACGTCAGCTGCGACAACCTGAGCGGCGATTTTGAGCCTGACCGCATTGCGTTTCAGCGCCGGGTTCATGCCCAGGTTATGACTTATCTGAAAGACGGGATCCCCGAGCGCCCGGCTCGTTTGATTGACGCGTTAAGGGCGTATTATGGCACCCCTGCGCTCGAAGCCGGGCAGTTTGCCTGGCCAGAAGACCTAAACTAAAAATCACCTGTATGAAGAGGATGTATGATGATCGCGGAATTTGAGTCACGTATTTTGGCGTTGATTGATGAGATGGTGGAGCACGCCAGTGACGACGACCTGTTTGCCAGCGGTTATCTGCGTGGGCACCTGACTCTGGCGGTAGCCGAACTGGAAAACGGCGACGACCATACGCCAGACGCGCTGCATGTGGTGGTGAGCGATAGCCTGCAAAAGGCGATTCAGGCCGGTGAGCTTTCCCCGCGCGACCAGGCGCTGGTGTTGGGCATGTGGGAAACGCTTTTCGAGAAGGCGAAGTTTTAACCCTCACCCTAACCCTCTCCCTAAAAGGGAGAGGGGATAAAAGCGTTACAGAGAAGCTGATGAGGGGAACATCACTTCACCGCTTTTCCTTTCAATAGCTTCCTTACCCAAAGCCGATTCGGGTTCAGCGCCGCGAGCGTGACTGCATCCAGCGGAATAGGTTCTTCACTCATCTGCGCTGCCAGAATCTCAGAAGCCAGCGGCGCGCTACACAGCCCGCGTGAGCCCAATGCACCCAGCATATAAAGATTGTCGTAAACCGGTGCAGGCTCTGCGTTTGCACGATCCTCGGCCAGCCCGATATATTGCTCAAGCGTGGCGTCATAATCTGGCACACTGCCCACCATTGGAAGGTGGTCGCGTGAAGCGCAGCGCACGCCGCAGCGGGCTTCGTTGGCTGAAACGTCCACTTCTTTTGCCCATTCGGCATTCGGCAGGCAGCCGAGCAGGCGCTGGCGATTATGCTGCTGATCTTCTGCATTCCAGGTCATTTCATCCCGGCCACGGTGATAGCTGGCGCCAATACAATGCTGCTGGTTGTGCGGGTTGACCGGCGTCAGATAGCCGTCGTAGCACAGCACCTGGCGGAGCTGGCTTAATCCCGGCGTGGTAGGAATATGGCTGACCTGGCCGCCGACTGAATAAACAGGCAGGTTCTGAGTTTGAGAAAACCGACTTATTTGATGTCCGTTGGCCAGCACGACGGCGGCATGCTGGGCGGTATCCTGCTGAGCAAAATCTATCTTCCAGCCGCCTTTCGCGGCCGTTAAGTCGGTCACCCGGTATCCATAATGAATCTTCAACCCTTGCTGTTCGGCTAGCGCAAGAGCGCCGGCGGTAAGCTGTGCCGGGTAGAGCCAGCCGCCCAGCGGATAGCTGATGCCACCGCACTGCGTGTCCACGCCACAGGTTTCCGCCACAGTATCAGCATCCACCGTCTTCGCCAGTAAGTCTGGCAGGTTCAGACCGAGCATCTGTTCGATTTTATGGGCGCTTTTTTCATCCCAGGCGAGCTGGGTTACGCCGCACCAGGCATGATCAAAAGTTACCGGAAGGGCATCGTACAGTCGGCGCGCGAAGGTGAATGCCGCCGGGAAAAAGGTGGTTAGCGCCGCATCATGCGCGGTTAGCAGCGGGTAAAGTGCGCCCTGACGGTTGCCGGATGCGCCCTGGGCTGGGGCTTCATCCTCGCAATACAGGGTGACCTTCCAGCCTCGACGCAGCAGCGCCAGGGCGAGCAGGGCGCTGGCAATGCCGCCGCCAATAATCGCGGTTTCACGTTCACTTGTGCCAGGGCGAGCGTACCAGGGGGTGCGGGCAGGAGTATCCACGGGCTGTTGTAGAGATCCAACTAGCATTTCGCGTTTGCGGCCAAACCCTTTGCTGCGTGTCACGGTGAAGCCCGCTTCAATTAAGCCACGGCGTACAAAGCCTGCGGAAGTAAAGGTCGCCAGCGTGCCCCCAGGGCGAGCCATGCGAACCATGGCCTGGAAGAGCTGCTGCGTCCACATATCCGGGTTTTTAGAGGGCGCGAAGCCATCCAGGAACCAGGCATCGACCTGCTGATTAAGGGTGTCATCTAACTGAGATATCAGCTCGTTAATATCGCCAAACCACAGGTCAAGCGTGATGCGGCCATTGTCCAGCAGCAGGCGGTGGCAGCCGGGAATCGGCAGCGGCCATTGTTGCTGAAGCTCGGTGGCGAAGCGACTGAGCTCTTGCCAGTGCTGATGGGCCAGCGCCAGATCGGCGGCGGTCAGGGGAAATTTTTCAAAACTGATAAAATGCAGCCGTTTTAAGCAGGCATCTTCACGTTTCACACAAAATTCATCGAACGCCTGCCATAAAGTCAAAAAGTTAAGGCCGGTACCAAACCCACTTTCTGCGACCACAAAAAGCGGTCTTTCGTGGGTTGCAAAGCGTTCAGGGAGATGGTTTCCGCCGAGGAAGACGTATCGCGTCTCTTCCAGTCCGTTATCGTTAGAGAAGTAAACGTCGTCAAAATCTCGGGATACAGGTGTACCTTCTTCGTTAAAACCGAGGTTGGCGGATTGTATAGGGGAATGTTTCACGTAAGTTGCTCGTCTGACAGGCAGTGGCACGATCATAACGGCGTGAGCGGAGCGGCGCAAATTTCCGCACAATTTGGCTGATCGGACTTGTTCGGCTTACAACTGTACGCTATTGTGCGACACGAAATCCTACATAGTGCAGTGAACGAGGTATTTGAATGAAACGTGCAGTGATTACTGGCCTGGGCATTGTTTCCAGCATTGGTAATAACCAGCAGGAAGTCCTGGCATCTCTGCGAGAAGGACGCTCAGGGATCACTTTCTCGGAAGAGTTTAAAGACGCGGGAATGCGTAGCCACATCTGGGGTAACGTCAAGCTGGATACCACTGGTTTGATTGACCGTAAAGTGGTTCGTTTCATGAACGATGCCTCTATCTATGCCTATCTCTCCATGCGTGAAGCGATTGCCGATGCAGGCCTGAGCGAAGAGGTTTACCAGAACAACCCACGCGTTGGTCTGATTGCCGGTTCCGGCGGCTCTTCTAAAGCGCAAGTCTTTGGTGCTGACGCCATGCGTAGCCCGCGTGGCCTGAAAGCCGTGGGTCCTTACGTGGTGACCAAAGCCATGGGCTCTGCGGTTTCCGCTTGCCTGGCAACGCCGTTCAAAATTCATGGGGTGAACTACTCCATCAGCTCCGCCTGTGCAACTTCCGCCCACTGTATCGGTAACGCGGTAGAGCAGATTCAGCTCGGTAAACAAGACATCGTCTTTGCCGGCGGCGGCGAAGAACTGGGCTGGGAAATGGCGTGTGAGTTTGATGCGATGGGCGCGCTGTCCACCAAGTACAACGAAACGCCAGAAAAAGCTTCCCGTACCTATGACGCGCACCGCGACGGCTTCGTCATTGCAGGCGGCGGCGGTATGGTTGTGGTTGAAGAACTGGAGCACGCTCTGGCTCGTGGCGCACACATCTATGCTGAAATCGTTGGCTACGGCGCAACGTCTGACGGCGCGGACATGGTTGCCCCATCCGGTGAAGGCGCGGTGCGCTGCATGAAGATGGCGATGCACGGCGTTGATACCCCAATCGACTACCTGAACTCCCACGGTACTTCTACTCCGGTAGGCGACGTGAAAGAGCTGGGTGCGATTCGTGAAGTGTTCGCCGATCGCAGCCCGGCGATCTCTGCGACTAAAGCCATGACCGGCCACTCTCTGGGCGCCGCGGGCGTACAGGAAGCCATCTATTCTCTGCTGATGCTTGAACACGGCTTCATCGCGCCAAGCATTAACGTGGAAGAGCTGGACGAACAGGCTGCTGGCCTGAACATCGTCACTAAAGCGACGGATGCAGCGCTGACCACCGTGATGTCCAACAGCTTCGGCTTCGGCGGCACTAACGCCACGCTGGTGATGCGTAAGCTGAACGCTTAATCGCCATAATCATTCGGAATGGGGCACCTGCGGGGGCCCCATTTTTTTGCCCATTGTTCAGCATTGACAGTCGGTTAACCGAAAGGCACTATGCATTCCCCTCCATTATCATTATTGATAATGCGTAAGCGTTTAACGTTAACCAACGCACCCTGTCATCTGAACACTCAGAGGAAAGGGCGCGGGGTAACTTGCGCCTTGCTCTGAATTTATGGAGTAAGCAGTATGTCTGCAGTACCTGATTCCACTCTTAAAACGTCGAAATCGGCAAATACGTCGCTTTTCAGAATTACTTTTGCGGTCTTTCTGACCTATATGACGGTGGGCCTGCCGCTGCCCGTTATCCCGCTTTTTGTTCACCAGCAGTTGGGCTACGGCAACATGATGGTTGGCGTGGCGGTGGGCATTCAGTTTCTCGCCACCGTATTGACCCGGGGTTACGCGGGGCGACTCGCCGACCAGATGGGCGCTAAACGCTCCGTCCTGCAAGGGATGTTTGCCTGCGGACTGGCGGGCGCTGCCTACCTGCTCGCCGCGCTATTGCCGGTAGAGCCAGCGGTGAAGTTTGCCTTGCTGATCGTTGGGCGGTTGATTCTTGGCTTCGGCGAAAGCCAGCTGCTGACCGGCAACCTGACCTGGGGACTGGGGCTGGTTGGCCCTGGGCGTTCGGGTAAGGTGATGTCCTGGAATGGGATGGCGATTTATGGCGCGCTGGCTGCCGGTGCACCGCTGGGGTTGATGCTTAACAGCCAGTGGGGTTTTGTGGCGCTGGGCGTGACAACCATTGCTTTGCCGCTGATTGGGCTGCTGTTTAACGGCACCGTGAAACCTGTTCCGGCCCATAAAGGCGAGCGGCCTTCGTTATTGACTGTGATCGGACTTATCTGGCAGCCGGGGCTGGGTCTCGCGCTGCAGGGCGTCGGCTTTGCGGTTATCGGCACCTTTGTTTCGCTCTATTTTGCCGCAAACGGCTGGGCCCATGCAGGCTTCACGTTGACGGCTTTTGGCGGCGCTTTCGTACTGGTGCGCGTGCTGTTTGGCTGGATGCCCGATCGCTACGGCGGCGTGCGCGTGGCGCTGTTTTCCCTTGCGGTTGAAACCGTGGGCTTGCTGCTGCTCTGGCACGCGCCTGGAGCCTGGAGCGCGCTGCTGGGTGCGGCGCTGACCGGCTGCGGTTGTTCGCTTATATTCCCCGCGCTTGGCGTTGAAGTGGTTAAGCGTGTTCCGCCTCAGGTGCGCGGCACGGCGCTGGGCGGCTATGCTGCTTTCCAGGATATTTCATACGGTGTCACCGGGCCGCTGACCGGAATTCTGGCAACGTCTATGGGCTATTCGTCGGTGTTTATGGCCGGGGCCGTTTCTGCGGTGCTGGGGATTGCCGTGACGCTGGTGGCGTTCAGGAAGTAGGTTTGCTTGTTGCCCGTTTTTTCCCTCTCCTTTTGGGAGAGGGTTGGGGTGAGGAACTAGATCACCAGCCAGAGCAAAATCACCACCACGACCAGCGCGATCAACGCCAGACCAGGCCTCGCGCTCAGCGCCTTTATCGGCTCGATAATTGCGCTAAACATCGGGTTGTAGATCGGCTGAATATCACGCACTTCAATCGTAGCTGGCTGTCGCTCGGCGCGTTTTAAAAACACCTGATTGAGAATGTCCTGTACCTGCGCGGTCGTCAGTATCGTTTGCGGCGTGGCCTGGAAGCGCTGCTGGCTGTAATCCACCATCTCTTTCCACTCCTGCGGCTCAAGCGGCTGCTTTAGGGCCGCCTGCACGCTGTGCAAAGTAGGCGCAGACTGCTGGCTCAGCGTTTGCCTTGCCTGGAGCCAGGTTGTCAACAAAGCAAAGTGCTTAGCCGGAATGAGTTCACCGGTTTTCACGCCGGACAGCTCCAGCATTGACTGCCAGATTTGTTTGCCGGACTCGCCCGTTGCCGCGGCGAGTTTGGTGACAAGCTGGTTCAGGCTGTTGTGCTCGGCGGGGAGCAGCGGGCGGTCGGTGGCCGGGCGCTGCTGCGGCTGAGGGATGGCGAGCTGGTTGTTTTGCAGCAGCGTCAGCACGGTTTTGAGCTGGTCCGGCGTGAGCTGGCTCAGCGCCGTCTGGCCAAACTGCTGGCGGATAAAGTCGCTCACCGCCTGGCGGTTATTGCCCTGGGGCAGCAAATCGCTCAGTTGCTGAATGATCTGACGCGTTGCCAGCGTGGTTTGCGCACTGGTCAGGCGCTGATTCAGGTTCTGCTCAGCGGCAGGGAAATGCCGAGACAGCAGCGGCGTCTCGCTTTTGAGTCCCAGATCGTGCTTAAGGCCCGCCCACACTTCAGCGCTCTGCTGTTGGCTAAGCGCAATGATCCGGGTGATCAGGCGCTCCAGCACGGTACGTTGCTGGGTGGAAAGCGGCTGTTCGCCGGCGGCAGACGGTGCGGAGGGAGGTTCCCCCGGAGGACGCGGCGTGGCGCCCTGAATGGGTTGCATTATTAAATGATCCTTAAGTGCGACAAAACATTCGCAAGTAGTTCGTTATGCCCGGACGTCAGATTATGGCACACTATCCGGCCTTATCTCGACGATTAACAGACAGGTACTCAGGTGAAAATCCTCGTTGATGAAAATATGCCCTATGCCCGCGAACTTTTCAGCCGCCTGGGCGAGGTGACTGCCGTGCCGGGACGTCCGATTCCGGTGGATGCGTTAACGGATGCTGACGCGTTGATGGTTCGTTCGGTCACCAAAGTGAATGCCGAACTGCTGGACGGTAAAGGGATCAAATTTGTCGGGACGGCCACGGCCGGAACCGATCACGTTGATGAAGCGTATTTGCAAAGTGCCGGGGTGGCTTTCTCTGCCGCTCCTGGATGCAACGCGATTGCCGTGGTTGAGTATGTGTTCTCCTCCTTATTGATGCTGGCCGAACGTGATGGTTTTGAGCTGAAAAACCGGACAGTCGGCATCGTCGGCGTGGGTAACGTTGGTGCCCGTCTTCAGGCTCGTCTGGAAGCCTGGGGCGTGCGCACCTTACTGTGCGACCCGCCGCGAGCCGATCGCGGTGATGAAGGCGATTTCCTTTCGCTGGAAACGCTGGTGCAGGAAGCCGACGTCATCACCTTCCATACGCCACTGTTTAAATCCGGCGAGTATAAAACGCTGCATCTGGCGGACGAGGCGCTGATTAGCCGCCTGAAGTCTGGCGCTATTCTGATTAATGCCTGTCGTGGCCCGGTAGTGGACAACAACGCATTGCTGAAATGCTTAAAAGCAGGGCAGAATCTCAGCGTTGTGCTGGACGTCTGGGAGCCGGAGCCGGATCTCAACGTCGAGTTGCTCGACAAGGTCGATATTGGCACGGCGCACATTGCGGGCTATACGCTTGAAGGTAAGGCTCGCGGTACTACTCAGGTCTTTGAAGCCTTTAGCGATTTTATCGGCCAGTCTCAGACAGTGGCTCTGGATTCACTTCTGCCTGCGCCGGAGTTTGGCCGCATCACGCTGGCAGGCCCGCTCGATCAGCCCACGCTCAAAAGACTGGTGCATCTGGTGTATGATGTGCGCCGCGACGACGCGCCGCTGCGAAAGGTAGCCGGTCAGCCTGGTGAATTCGACAAGCTGCGTAAGAACTACCTGGAGCGCCGCGAGTGGTCATCGCTGTATGTGCAGTGTGACGATGCCGACGCGGCAGGCATGCTGCAAAAACTTGGCTTTAGCGCGGCACATCACCCGCTTCGCTAAGCAATATCTTCTGGCTCCCTGGGGCGACGTCCCGGGGAGCATCTGTTCTATTTTCTGGAGTAAACCAACATGTCCGAAGGCTGGAATATTGCCATTTTAGGCGCCACCGGTGCCGTAGGCTCAGCTTTGCTTGAACTGCTTGCTGAACGTCAGTTCCCGGTTGGTGAATTGTATGCCCTGGCGCGCGGCGAGAGCGCCGGTGAAAATCTGCGTTATGAAGGCAAAACTATCCTGGTGCAGGACGCGGCAGAGTTTGACTGGACGCAGGCTCAGCTGGCGTTCTTCGTCGCGGGCGTTGAAGCCTCCGCTCGCTATGTGGAAGAAGCGACCAATGCGGGCTGTCTGGTGATTGACTCAAGCGGTCTTTTCTCGTTGGAGCCGGACGTGCCGCTGGTTGTGCCGGATGTGAACCCGTTCGTGCTGAGTGATTACCGTAACCGTAATCTGGTGGCAGTGGCGGACAGCCTGACCAGCCAACTGCTGAGCGCGTTGAAACCGTTGATTGAGCAGGGTGGCCTGTCACGTATTCAGGTGACCAGCCTGCTGTCTGCTTCTGCGCGCGGCAAAGTGGCCGTAGACGCGCTGGCCGGGCAAAGCGCCCGTCTGCTGAACGGCATTCCTATTGATGAAGAAGACCTGTTTGGCCGCCAGCTGGCGTTCAACATGCTGCCGCTGGTGCCGGACGCCGAAGGCAGCGTGCGGGAAGAGCGTCGCCTGGTGAATGAAGTGCGTAAAGTGCTGCAGGACGATGGCTTAATGATCTCCGCCAGCCTTGTGCAGTCGCCGGTGTTCTATGGCCATGCCCAAATCGTCAACTTTGAAGCGCTGCGCCCGCTGGCGGCAGAAGAAGCCCGCGATGCGTTTGCTCAGGCAGAAGATATTGAGCTGTCTGAAGAAGGAGAATTCCCGACTCAGGTGGCGGATGCGTCCGGTAGCGGCCATCTTTCTATTGGCTGCGTACACAACGATTACGGTATGCCGGAGCAAATCCAGTTCTGGTCAGTCGCCGATAACGTTCGCTTTGGCGGCGCGCTGATGGCGATAAAAACCGCTGAGAAACTCGTGCAGGAGTATATGTACTGATGTCCGAAGTGCTAAGCGAAATTCCGCTTCATAAAATCGCGCTCGGCATTGAGTACGACGGCAGTAAATATTACGGCTGGCAGCGCCAAAACGAAGTGCGCAGCGTGCAGGAAAAACTGGAAAAAGCGCTGTCTCAGGTGGCCAATGAGCCGATTAACGTGTTTTGCGCAGGGCGCACCGATGCGGGCGTTCACGCCACGGGCCAGGTGGTGCATTTTGAAACCAGCGCGGTGCGCAAAGATGCGGCCTGGACGATGGGCGTCAATACGAATTTGCCTGGTGACATCGCCGTGCGCTGGGTAAAAGATGTGCCGTCTGAGTTCCATGCCCGCTTTAGCGCCACGGCTCGCCGCTATCGCTACGTGATTTATAATCACCGCCTGCGTCCGGCCATTCTGCAGCAGGGCGTAACCCATTTTCATCTGCCTCTGGATGCGGATAAAATGCACCGCGCCGCGCAGAGCCTGCTGGGGGAAAATGACTTTACCTCGTTCCGTGCGGTGCAGTGCCAGTCCCGCACCCCATGGCGCAATATGATGCACATTACGGTAAACCGCTACGGCGCTTACATCGTGGTGGACATTAAGGCCAACGCTTTTGTGCACCACATGGTGCGCAACATCGTCGGTAGCCTGATGGAAGTCGGCTGCGGCAACCAGGCTGAAACCTGGATGGCCGATCTGCTGGCAATGAAGGACCGCACTAAGGCCGCTGCCACCGCGAAGGCGGAAGGGCTGTACCTGGTGTCGGTGGATTACCCCGACCACTTTGCGCTGCCGCGTCTGCCGATGGGGCCGCTTTTTTTAGCCGATTGATTGCTGCTTAAGAAAGGATACTTTGATGGATTTCATCCGTTTTATCATCGACTTCATTTTGCATATCGACGTGCATCTGGCCGAGCTAGTAGCACAATACGGTGTCTGGGTTTACGCTATTCTGTTCCTGATTTTGTTCTGCGAAACCGGGCTGGTAGTTACGCCGTTTTTACCGGGTGATTCACTGCTGTTTGTGGCGGGCGCGCTGGCGTCGCTGGAAACCAACGACCTGAACGTGCATTACATGGTCATTTTGATGGTGATTGCCGCCATCATCGGCGATGCGGTGAACTACACTATCGGGCGGCTGTTTGGTGAGAAGTTGTTCAGTAATCCGAATTCAAAAATCTTCCGCCGCAGTTATCTCGATAAAACTCACGCTTTTTACGAGCGTCACGGCGGAAAAACGATTATCCTCGCGCGCTTCGTGCCGATTGTGCGAACCTTCGCACCGTTTGTCGCCGGGATGGGGCACATGTCCTATCGCCATTTTGCGTTCTATAACGTGGTCGGCGCACTGCTGTGGGTCTTGCTGTTCACCTACGCGGGCTATCTGTTCGGTAACCTGCCGGTGGTACAGGAAAACCTGAAGCTGCTGATTGTGGCAATTATCGTGGTGTCGATTTTGCCTGGCGTGGTGGAAGTTATCCGCCACAAACGCGCGGCGTCGCGGCAGTCAAAATAATACGTGGCAGCGGTTCGACCACTTTTTTATCCAAAGTAGCGGGCCGTTGTGTTTTAATGAGCACCATTTATGGTCTGGGGCAGGGAAAACTGCCGCAGAAAAGCTGGTATCGACCAGGTTCAAGCAGAAAGGTCATCAATGAGCTGGATTGAACGAATTCTCAATAAGAGCAATATTACTCCCACCCGCAAGGCGAGCATCCCTGAAGGGGTGTGGACCAAGTGCGACAGCTGCGGCCAGGTCCTGTACCGCGCCGAGCTGGAACGCAATCTTGGTGTCTGCCCTAAGTGCGATCACCACATGCGTATGTCGGCCCGCGATCGCCTGCATAGCCTGTTAGATGAAGGCACAATGGTGGAATTGGGGAGCGAGCTTGAGCCAAAAGATTTGCTGAAGTTCCGTGACTCCAAGAAGTACAAAGATCGTCTGGTTAGCGCGCAGAAAGAGACCGGCGAGAAAGACGCGCTGGTTGTCATGAAAGGCACCCTGCACGGTATGCCTGTTGTGGCTGCGGCCTTCGAGTTCGCCTTTATGGGCGGCTCAATGGGCTCCGTAGTTGGCGCGCGTTTTGTTCGTGCCGTTGAGCAGGCGCTGGAAGACAACTGCCCGATGGTGTGCTTCTCCGCTTCCGGCGGGGCGCGTATGCAGGAAGCGCTGATGTCGCTGATGCAGATGGCGAAAACCAGCGCTGCGCTGGCAAAAATGCAGGAACGCGGTCTGCCGTACATCTCCGTGCTGACTGACCCAACCATGGGCGGCGTTTCCGCAAGCTTCGCGATGCTGGGTGACCTGAACATTGCCGAGCCGAAAGCGCTGATTGGCTTTGCCGGTCCACGCGTTATCGAGCAGACCGTTCGTGAAAAACTGCCGCCGGGCTTCCAGCGCAGTGAGTTCCTGATCGAAAAAGGCGCTATCGACATGATCGTTCGTCGTCCGGAAATGCGCCTGAAACTGGCGAGCATCCTGGCGAAGTTCATGAATCTGCCAGCGCCAAACCCGGAAGCCCCGCGTGAGCCTATCGTGGTTCCGCCAGCACCGGAACAGGGTCAAGAGGCCTGATTCGCAACTAAGGGCAGGCCAGCAGGTTCTGCCCTTTTCTTTATGTGCATGTTAAGTGGGCATCATGGACAAAGACCTTATTCCTCAAGCCACGTCGCCCCTGGCCACGTGGCTTTGCTATCTTGAAAACCTTCATTCCACCACTATCGATATGGGCCTTAAGCGCATCAGCAACGTTGCGCGCAAGCTCGATGTGCTGAAACCTGCGCCAACGGTTTTTACCGTGGCCGGCACGAACGGGAAAGGCACCACCTGCCGTACGCTTGAAACCGCGCTGATGGCCGACGGCTATCGAGTAGGGGTTTATAGCTCTCCGCATCTGGTGCGTTACACCGAGCGCGTGCGCATTCAGGGTGAAGAGTTGCCTGAAGCCCTGCATACCGCCTCGTTTGCCGAAATTGAGGCCGCTCGCGGAGATATTTCCTTAACCTATTTTGAATACGGAACGCTCTCGGCCTTGCTATTGTTTAAGCAGCAGGCGGTAGACGTGGTGATTCTTGAGGTTGGCCTTGGCGGGCGTCTGGATGCCACCAATATTGTGGATTCCGATGTGGCTGTGGTCACCAGCATTGCGCTCGATCACACCGACTGGCTTGGCCCGGACCGTGAGAGCATTGGCCGTGAAAAAGCCGGCGTCTTCCGCAGAGATAACCCTGCGGTTGTGGGCGAGCCAGATATGCCGCAGACGATTGCCGATGTGGCGCAGGAGAAGGGCGCGCAATTACTGCGCCGCGGCGTTGACTGGGATTATGAAGTTAACGGCACAGGCTGGACGTTCCGGGACGCTAACGGCGAGCTTAAAGATCTGCCGCTGCCGCTGGTTCCACAGCCCAATGTCGCCACGGCGCTGGCCGCTTTACGTGCCAGCAAACTGAACGTGAGTGAAAACGCGATACGCTACGGCATCGAACATGCCACGCTGCCGGGGCGTTTCCAGATTGTGTCTCAGGCACCGCGCGTGATTCTTGATGTTGCCCATAACCCTCACGCGGCGGCTTATCTTGCGGGTCGCCTGGCGGCGCTACCAAAACAGGGTCGTGTGCTGGCGGTGATTGGCATGCTACACGATAAAGACATAGCCGGAACGCTTGCCTGTTTGTCGCCTCAGGTCGATAGCTGGTATTGTGCTCCGCTGGAAGGGCCACGAGGCGCAAGCGCAGAGCAGCTTATGGCCCATCTTGGTCACGGCAAAGCATTTGCAACCGTGGCGGACGCATGGCATGCCGCCATGGCGGAAGCAACGGCAGAAGATACCGTGCTGGTGTGTGGTTCGTTCCACACGGTAGCCCATGTAATGGAAGTACTGGACGCGGGGAGAGCAGGTGGCGAGTAAGTTTCAAAACCGATTAGTCGGAACCATTATTCTGGTCGCACTGGGCGTGATTGTGCTGCCGGGTCTGCTGGACGGGCAGAAAAAACATTATCAGGATGAGTTCGCGGCCATTCCTTTGGTGCCAAAACCTGGAGACAGCGACGAGCCCGATATGCTGCCGGCGGCTACTCAGGCTTTGCCAGCGCAGCCGCCGGAAGGCGCGGCGGAAGAGGTAAGGGCGGGCGCTTCCGTACCGCCGGGGCTGAACAGCGGGGCTATCCCGAACGAAGGCTCTGCGGGCGTTGACGAAGTGCCTGTCGCGCGCGAACAGCCTAAGCCGCAGCCCGTGCAGGAAAAACCAAAGCCTAAGCCGGTGGAAAAACCGCAGCCTAAACCTGCCGCTGATGATAACACTGGTCAGCAGCTTGCGATGGCCTCCGAACAGGCGTCGAAGGCGGAAAAAACTGCCGACAAAGCCCCGACCGGGCAAGCCTATGTGGTGCAGCTTGGCGCATTGAAAAATGCGGACAAAGTGAATGAAATTGTTGGTAAACTGCGTGGGGCCGGGTTCAAGGTTTACACCTCGCCGACCACGCCTGTGCAGGGGAAAATTACCCGTATTCTGGTCGGGCCGGATGCCTCGAAAGATAAGCTGAAGTCTTCGCTGGGCGAACTGAATTCGCTTTCTGGTCTGAACGGCGTGGTGATGAATTATTCGCCAAGGTAGTCGCCAGTGAGCCTCACCCCGGCCCTCTCCCTGGAAGGGAGAGGGGGAAAAATATCGCACCATGCTGTTCCCTCGCCCCTTTGGGGAGAGGGGTAGGGTGAGGGGAAAAACGACGGTACATCGTCGCTTCCCCCCAACGGAGTGAAGGCAAAACAGGCACTTTTTTAATGGCGTTGATGCTTTTTTCAACGCCATTATTTATTTACGCGGGGGAAGGAAATCCCTACGCAAACGTTTTCTTTTTCTGTTAGAATTCGCCCCGAACTGGACGTCAGGGCAATTTATCACGAGATTTTTTCATGATCTGGATAGATTACGCCATCATTGCGGTTATCGGTTTTTCTTGTCTGGTAAGCGTAATACGTGGGTTTGTGAAGGAAGCGTTATCGCTTGTGACCTGGGGATGTGCTTTCTTTGTCGCCAGTCATTACTACACTTATCTGTCAGTCTGGTTCACTGGCTTTGAAGACGAACTGGTACGTAATGGGATAGCTATCGCGGTGCTGTTTATCGCGACGCTGATTGTTGGTGCGATAGTCAATTATGTGATTAGCGCGCTGGTGCAAAAAACCGGCCTGTCGGGTACAGACAGGGTGTTGGGGATCTGTTTTGGCGCCTTGCGTGGCGTACTGATCGTCTCCGCCATTCTGTTCTTCCTGGATACCTTTACCGGTTTTTCGAAAAGCGATGACTGGCAAAAGTCGCAGCTTATCCCGCAATTCAGTTTCATCATCAGATGGTTCTTTGACTATCTGCAAAGCTCGTCAAGTTTCTTGCCCCGCTAATCGTAGTGGGGATGTGGCTTAATGAGGAAAAGACAACATGTGCGGTATTGTCGGTATCGCCGGTTTCATGCCGGTAAACCAGTCGATTTATGATGCGTTAACGGTGCTTCAGCACCGTGGCCAGGATGCCGCAGGCATCGTCACCATCGACGCGTTAAATTGCTTCCGTCTGCGTAAAGCGAATGGCCTGGTGAGCGATGTGTTTGAAGCCCGTCACATGCAGCGTCTGCAGGGGAATATGGGTATTGGCCACGTGCGTTACCCCACAGCCGGCAGTTCCAGCGCTTCTGAAGCTCAGCCTTTCTACGTCAACTCGCCTTACGGGATTACGCTGGCGCATAACGGTAATCTGACCAATGCTCACGAGCTGCGCAAAAAGCTGTTCGAAGAAAAGCGCCGCCACATTAACACCACTTCTGATTCTGAAATCCTGCTCAATATCTTTGCCAGCGAGCTGGATAACTTCCGCCATTATCCGCTGGAAGCAGACAACATTTTTGCTGCTATCGCCGCCACTAACCGCCAGATTCGCGGCGCTTACGCCTGCGTGGCGATGATTATCGGCCACGGCATGGTTGCCTTCCGCGACCCGAACGGCATCCGCCCGCTGGTGATCGGCAAACGCGATCTGGGCGATGGCCGCACCGAATACATGGTGGCCTCCGAGAGCGTGGCGCTGGACACTCTGGGCTTTGAATTCCTGCGTGATATCGCGCCGGGCGAAGCAGTTTACATTACCGAGAAAGGCCAGCTGTTCACCCGCCAGTGCGCCGACAATCCGGTCAGCAATCCTTGCCTGTTCGAGTATGTGTACTTTGCTCGCCCGGACTCCTTCATCGACAAGATTTCCGTCTACAGCGCGCGCGTTGAGATGGGGAAAAAGCTTGGCGAAAAAATTGCCCGTGAATGGGAAGACCTGGATATCGACGTGGTCATTCCGATTCCAGAAACCTCCTGCGACATCGCGCTGGAAATCGCCCGCATTCTTGAGAAGCCGTACCGCCAGGGGTTTGTGAAAAACCGCTACGTGGGCCGCACGTTTATCATGCCGGGCCAGCAGCTGCGCCGTAAATCCGTGCGCCGTAAGCTGAATGCCAACCGCGCTGAATTCCGCGACAAGAACGTGCTGCTGGTGGATGACTCCATCGTGCGTGGCACCACCTCTGAGCAGATTATCGAGATGGCACGTGAAGCCGGTGCCAAAAAGGTTTATCTGGCATCCGCTGCGCCGGAAATTCGCTTCCCTAACGTGTACGGCATTGATATGCCGAGCGCCAACGAGCTGATTGCTCACGGCCGCGAAGTGGATGAAATTCGCCAGATCATCGGCGCCGACGGCCTGATTTTCCAGGATCTGGACGATCTGATCGAAGCGGTACGCGTGGAAAACCCGGACATCACCCAGTTCGAATGCTCCGTCTTTAACGGCATCTACGTGACGAAAGACGTTGACCACAAATACCTGCAGTATCTCGAATCCTTGCGTAACGACGACTCCAAAGCGCTGGCGCGTCAGAACGAAGTGGAAAACTTAGAGATGCACAACGAAGGCTAAGCTAAGCCGCCCTCGTTTACAGGCCCACGGTTTACCCCGTGGGCTTTTTTATGCCCGATGCACAGAGAGACAAATTGTGGTTGGTTTTTCATTCTATCATTCCATTACTTTATGGAATGATAGATGGAAGAGTGAATGTCAGACATTACGAGTCAAAATGCCTCCTGGGCCACGCTGCTTAGCGGCCATAACGGGCTGCGATCCCTGGCCCTCGCCGGCGGCGTGGCGCTGCATGCCATTAATATTTATATCGTCACCACGATTTTGCCGACCGTCATTCAGGAGATTGGCGGCCTGGCCTGGTATGCGTGGAACACCACGCTCTTTGTCGCCGCGTCGATTGTAGGCTCCGCCATCTCTGCGAAACTGATTGCGCGCCAGGGCGCGGCGATGGCCTACCTGTCGGCCCTGCTGCTGTTTTCCTGCGGGGCGGTAATCTGCGCGCTGGCACCCTCCATGCCGGTCATGCTCCTGGGGAGAGTGGTGCAGGGACTCGGAGGTGGTGTGTTGTTTGCGCTGAGCTACGCGCTGATCCGCGTCGCCTTTGAGGCTCCGCTATGGTCCCGGGCTATGGCGCTGGTTTCCGGCATGTGGGGTATCGCAACCCTATGCGGCCCGGCGATCGGCGGTGTTTTCGCGGAGATCGGCGAATGGCGCCTTGCGTTTTGGGCGTTGCTGCCGATAGCCGCAGTGCTTGCCCTGATTGTGATGGTGCAATTTAGAAGCATGTCGAAGCCTGAAGCCGGTGAGGCACGATTGCCCGTACTTACCATCTCGCTGTTGGTCCTGTCTGTGCTAGCCATTTCCCTCGCCGGGCTGGGCGGCTCTTTGGCCCTGAATATCTCCGGAATAGCTGTTGGTCTGGGGCTAGGGTGGCTCATCGCTCGCCTGGACAGCAGGCCGGAGGCGGCAAAATTGCTGCCTCGCGGCGCTTATTCCCCGACGCGCGGTATTGGCCTGCTTTATGCGATGATGGCGCTGCTGGTCATTGGCCTGACGACGGAAATATACGTGCCATACTTTCTGCAGCTCATCCATCTATTCAGCCCGTTGTCTGCCGGTTATTTGACGGCAATGATGGCCGGGGGCTGGACGCTGGCGGCGCTTTGTAGCGCTTCAGTCAGTGCAAAAATGTCGCAGCGGATAATCTGCGTCGGGCCGCTGGTGGTGCTTGTGTCGTTGGTCACGCTGTCCATTATTATGCCGACACCTTTTAACGGCCCGGCGGGCGTGGTTGCCTGCGGTACGGCGCTGGCGGG
The DNA here is from genome assembly GCF_037152415.1 of Cedecea sp. AS113. NCBI lineage: Bacteria > Pseudomonadati > Pseudomonadota > Gammaproteobacteria > Enterobacterales > Enterobacteriaceae > Cedecea > Cedecea sp. AS113. The sequence continues at coordinate 30,741 of NZ_JBBCMI010000015.1, read as the reverse complement.
CGTTGGGTTCGGGATTGGTCTTGCCTGGCCTCATCTTTTAACGAAGGTATTTCAGGCGGCACCGCCCGGGGAAGAAACGCTGGCGTCCGCCTCCATTACTACCGTGCAGCTTTACGCGACGGCGCTCGCCGCCGCCCTGGCCGGGGTTATTACTAACGGGGCCGGCATCACTTCACCCGGAGGGGTTGAAGGGGCCAGCGCGGCCAGTATGGCGTTGTTTGGGGTCTTCGCTTTGGCGCCGGCCGGTGCGACGCTTTTAGCAATACGTCTGAGTCGGCAGGCCAGGTGATATCTGTCACTTTAGGGGCGGCAATGCTAACATCGGCGGCGTTTGGCGGATAACGGGCAGCGTGGATGAAAAAAGTGATGGGGAGCCCGCAGGGCCAACTAGAAATACTGGCAGGTCTTGCTCGCGCGATGGCGCATCCCCATCGTCTTGCCTTGCTGGAGGCCGTTTTTCAGCACGAAAGTTCAGTTGAGCAACTGGCAGAGACAACCGGCCTTTCCGTGACCAATACCTCCCAGCATTTACAGCAGCTCAGGCGGGCCGGGTTCGTACAGTCGCGGCGCGTCGGGAAGCAGGTTTTTTACCGCGAAGGCGAAGGGCCGGTGGCAAACGTGCTTTCTGCTCTGCACAATTTTAATACCTGGCAGCACAGCGAAATGCAGCGCGTTGCGACGGAGAGTCTCTACAACCCGCAGCGGCTGGAGGGGGTTTCCATTGAAGCGCTGCTGGCCAGGCTGGAGCAGGGCGCGTTGTTGCTGGATGTTCGCTCCGCGGAAGATTATTCCGCCGGCCATATTCCCGGTGCGCTGAATATTCCGCTGGAGAAGCTGGAGCAGCACCTGTCTGATTTACCTCGCGACAGGGATATTCTGGCCTACTGCGGCGGGCGTTTCTGCGTACTTTCCAGACAGGCAGTGGCGTTTCTGCGCCAGAAAGACTTTATGGTGCAGCGCGTGGATGATGGTTTTCCTGGCTGGCAGGCGGCCGGGTTGCGAGTTGAGTCGAAATGGTCATCCTGAAAGGGTGAGAAAAGGTGATGAATGAAACGACTGATTGTCGGTATTTCCGGCGCAAGCGGCGCCATTTACGGGGTGCGTTTACTGCAGCTCCTCCAGCAGCTGCCGGAGGTGGAAAGCCACCTGGTGATGAGCAATGCGGCGCGCCAGACGCTGGCGCTGGAAACCGATTACTCGCTGCGTGATGTGCAGGCCCTGGCGGATGTTGTGCACGACTCACGGGATATCGCCGCCAGCATCTCCTCTGGTTCGTTTAAGACCATGGGGATGGCGGTGCTGCCGTGCTCGATTAAAACGCTGTCCGGCATCGTGCACAGCTATACGGACGGGCTGCTGACCCGTGCGGCGGACGTGGTGCTGAAAGAGCGTCGCCCGCTGGTGCTTTGCATTCGCGAAACGCCGTTGCACCTCGGTCACCTGCGCCTGATGACCCAGGCGTCCGAGCTGGGCGCGGTGATCATGCCGCCAGTGCCGGCTTTTTATCATCGCCCGCAAACGCTGCAGGATATTGTCGACCAGACGGTCAACCGGGTGCTGGATCAGTTTGACCTTGAGCTGCCCAAAGATCTGTTCGTTCGCTGGGGTGAACACAAGTAATGCACTGCTGCGGTGCATCACAAAATGATTGCCTCATTATGGGGCAATTCTGCAACGCCGATCGCTTTTAGAAGATTTAATCCTCGAAAACCGCCTTCCCCTCTAGTCCCGCTTCCCAGACCTGCTATCTTTCAAACTAGCGCGAAGTTGCAACGTTTTATTAACATAAATCAGCGGCTTTTTTCCACGCAGGGAAAAGTGGCATGAGAACTGCAACTCTCCGTATGCAAAGGCATTACCACACAACAAGACATCACAAATAAGAAAGCCAAACTTGAGGGTATCGTATGAAGAAGTCGGTTCTTGCACTGTCTTTACTGCTCGGCCTGTCCAGCGCAGCCAGCGTGTTTGCAGCGATTCCGCAAAACGTCCGCATTGGTACCGACGCGACCTACGCGCCATTCTCTTCGAAAGACGCGAAAGGCGATTTTGTTGGGTTTGATATCGATCTGGGTAACGAACTTTGCAAGCGCATTCAGACCAAATGTACCTGGGTTGGCAGCGACTTTGATTCCCTGATCCCGTCGCTGAAAGCGAAGAAAATTGACGCCATTATCTCGTCTCTGTCGATCACTGAAAAACGCCAGCAGGAGATCCTTTTCTCCAACAAACTGTACGCGGCGGATTCCCGCCTGATCGCGGCCAAAGGTTCCCCGATTCAGCCGACGCTCGAATCGCTGAAAGGCAAGCACGTTGGGGTGCTGCAGGGCTCCATTCAGGAGACCTACGGCAACGCTGAATGGCGCCCGAAAGGCGTTGATGTGGTGGCCTACGCCAACCAGGATTTGATTTACTCTGACCTCGCTGCAGGGCGCCTGGATGCGGCATTCCAGGACGAAGTTGCCGGGAGCGAAGGCTTCCTGAAACAGCCTGCCGGGAAAGACTATGCCTTTGCCGGTCCGTCCGTGAAGGACAAAAAATACTTCGGCGATGGGACCGGGATCGGCCTGCGTAAAGATGACACCGAGCTGAAGGCCGCGTTCGACAAAGCGCTGGCTGAAATGCGTAAAGACGGGACTTACGACAAACTGGCGAAAAAGTACTTCGACTTTAATGTTTACGGCGAATAAGTTTATCCCTTAGTCTGTAGCCCGGTTTTGAATATATTCTTAACCGGGCAGGATAACTATGCAGTGGTGCAGCCCCGTTCCGGCTGCACCGTTATGGTGCGAAAACGGTTTTTTCGCAACGTGTTGCGTAAGTTTTCCCTGTTTGTAGTGGGTGTGAGCCTTAAGTAACGGACAGTCTATTGAGGATAATTATGAAAAAGCTGGTTTTGTCTCTTTCTCTGGTGCTGGCGTTTTCCAGCGTGACCACAGCATTCGCTGCCATTCCGAAAACCCTGCGGATTGGCACGGACCCAACCTATGCGCCATTTGAATCCAAAAATGCTCAGGGCCAGCTGATCGGCTTTGATATCGATTTGGCGAAAGAACTCTGCAAGCGCATTAACACCCAATGTACCTTCGTTGAAAACCCATTGGATGCACTGATCCCTTCGCTGAAAGCGAAGAAGATCGACGCCATCATGTCTTCGTTGTCCATCACCGAAAAACGCCAGCAGGAAATCGCCTTTACCGACAAGCTGTACGCGGCAGATTCTCGCCTGGTGGTGGCCAAAGGTTCCCCGATTCAGCCGACCCTTGAGTCGCTGAAAGGCAAGCGCGTCGGCGTGCTGCAGGGCACCACTCAGGAAACCTACGGCAATGAACACTGGGCGCCAAAAGGCATCGAAATTGTCTCCTATCAGGGGCAGGATTCCATTTACGCCGACCTGGCTGCCGGACGTATTGACGCCGCCTTCCAGGATGAAGTCGCCGCCAGCGAAGGCTTCCTGAAGCAGCCGGTGGGCAAAAACTATCAGTTCGGTGGCCCGTCCATCAAAGACGACAAGCTGTTTGGCGTGGGCACCGGCATGGGCCTGCGTAAAGAAGATAACGAACTGCGTGAGGCGCTGAACAAGGCGTTCGCGGAGATGCGTAAAGACGGCACCTACGACAAGTTAGCGAAGCCGTACTTTGATTTTAATGTGTATGGTGAATAAGCCTTACCGGTGACAAAGGCCCCGCGTCAGACGGGGCCCAATAAGCAGCAAACACTGACGACAGGATACGCACCATGTTGTATGGCTTTTCCGAAGTAATTTTCAAAGGGGCTCTGGTTACGCTTGAGCTGGCGCTCGCCTCGGTTGTCCTTTCCGTGCTGATTGGGCTTGCCGGTGCTGGCGCAAAACTGTCCAAAAATCGCCCGCTCGCTTTGCTGTTTGAAGGCTACACCACGCTGATTCGCGGCGTGCCTGATCTGGTGCTGATGCTGTTAATTTTCTACGGGCTGCAGATGCTGCTCAACAGCATTACAGATGCGCTGGGAATGGCGCAGTTTGATATCGACCCAATGATCGCCGGGATCATCACGCTCGGTTTTATCTACGGGGCTTATTTCACCGAAACCTTCCGTGGGGCCTATCTTGCCGTGCCGAAGGGCCATATTGAGGCGGCCACCGCCTTTGGCTTTACCGGGTCACAAACTTTCCGCCGTATTCTGTTCCCGGCCATGATGCGCTACGCGCTGCCGGGCATAGGTAACAACTGGCAGGTGATCCTCAAAGCCACCGCGCTGGTTTCTCTGCTTGGCCTGGAAGACGTGGTGAAAGCCACGCAGCTCGCCGGGAAAAGCACCTGGCAGCCGTTCTACTTTGCGATTGTCGCCGGGATTATCTACCTGGTCTTTACCACGGTTTCAAACGGAGTGCTGCTCTGGCTTGAACGCCGCTATTCCGTTGGCGTCAAGAGGGCCGAGCTATGATCGATATTATTCACGATTACTGGCAGTCGCTGCTGTGGACGGACGGTTACCGCTTTACGGGCGTCGCCATTACGCTGTGGCTGTTGATTACGTCGGTGGTGATGGGCGGGATTCTGGCGCTGTTCCTCGCCATTGGGCGCGTGTCCAGCAACAAATTTATTTCGTTCCCCATCTGGCTCTTTACCTACGTATTTCGCGGCACGCCGCTCTACGTGCAGTTGCTGGTGTTCTATTCCGGGATGTACACGCTGGAGATAGTCAAAGGGACGGAGCTGCTGAACGCGTTCTTCCGCAGCGGCCTGAACTGTACCGTACTGGCGCTGACGCTCAACACCTGCGCCTACACCACGGAGATTTTCGCCGGTGCTATTCGCTCGGTTCCGCACGGTGATATTGAAGCGGCGCGCGCTTACGGCTTCTCAAAAGTGAAAATGTACCGCTGTATTATTCTGCCTTCCGCGCTGCGTATCGCGCTGCCGGCCTACAGCAACGAAGTGATCCTGATGCTGCACTCTACGGCGCTGGCGTTTACCGCCACGGTGCCGGATCTGCTCAAGATTGCCCGTGATATCAACTCCGCAACCTACCAGCCGTTTACCGCGTTTGGCATCGCGGCCGTGCTGTATTTGATTATCTCTTATGTGCTGATAAGCCTGTTCCGCAAAGCGGAAAAGCGCTGGCTGCAGCACGTTAAACCCGCTTCGCACTGAGTGACTTCTGATGGCTGAAATTAAATTAAACGTAACGGATCTGCACAAACGCTACGGCGAACATGAAGTGCTCAAAGGGGTGTCTCTGAAGGCTAACGCCGGGGATGTGATCAGCATCATCGGTTCATCTGGCTCGGGCAAAAGTACCTTTTTGCGCTGCATTAACTTCCTTGAAAAACCCAGCGAAGGCACGATTGTGGTCAGCAACCAGAACATCAATCTGGTGCGGGACAAAGACGGCCAGCTCAAAGTGGCCGACAAAAACCAGCTGCGCCTGCTGCGCACTCGCCTGACGATGGTGTTCCAACACTTCAACCTGTGGAGCCACATGACGGTGCTGGAAAACGTGATGGAAGCGCCTATTCAGGTGCTTGGGCTGAGCAAGCAGGAATCAAAAGAACGGGCGATTAAGTACCTGGCCAAAGTCGGCATCGACGAGCGTCAGTACGTTAAATACCCGGTGCATCTGTCCGGTGGCCAGCAGCAGCGCGTTTCCATTGCCCGTGCGCTGGCGATGGAGCCGGAAGTGCTGCTGTTTGACGAGCCTACTTCGGCGCTCGACCCGGAGCTGGTGGGCGAAGTGTTACGCATTATGCAGAAGCTGGCGGAGGAGGGTAAAACCATGGTCGTGGTCACCCACGAGATGGACTTTGCCCGGCATGTTTCCAGCCACGTTATCTTCCTGCATCAAGGGCGCATTGAAGAAGAAGGCCCGCCAGCCGAGCTGTTTGGCAGCCCTAAGAGCGCTCGCCTGCAGCAGTTCCTTTCTGGTTCGTTGAAGTAATCCCTCACCCTAACCCTCTCCCAAAGGGAGAGGGGACTGATGGTTTTCTCCCTTCCCAATCGGAGTGGGCATTCATTGTTTTCCCCCTCTCCCTCGGGGAGAGGGCCGGGGTCAGGGTGAATAACGCCTCACCTCTCAGCCAACAACCTTACCGCCGTACTCTCATCCGTTACCAGGCCTGACATCCAGCGACCGGTCAATGCTGCTTTGATGGCGGCAAATTTTCGCGCTCCACCGGAAAAAGCGATGATCTTACGTGGGTTATCGCTTTGCAGCGGCACGCTGGTCAGCAGAGCATCCAGCTCGCTGTAAACGCGCTGGCCACCGTGGTCAAAGAAATGCCCCAGCATTTCACCGGCAACGCCCTGGCGGTGCAGCATGTTGACCTGCTCGTCGGTAATAAAACCCTCGGCGTTCAGCGGGCAGCTGATGTCCACCTCGCCAACACCGAGGAACGCGACATTGGCCGCCAGCGCCCGGTCTGTTACTCGCTGGTACACTTTATGCCGGCACCACATGTCTCTGTCTTCTTCGCTGTCGGCGTACAGAGGGGCGGGGATGAAATAATATTTGCCCTGCATTTTTTCCGCCATTTTTAGCGGCATGTCATAGCGCGTACCCGAGTCATCGCGCGCAATCGCCCCAATCATTGAGACGCAGTGGTGCTGCGGGCGTTCGATCCACGGCAGCACGTCGATGATTGAGCGCAGCGTTTTCCCGGAGCCGATGCCGAAAACCTGCGGCTGCTCGTCAGCGATAAACTGTGACATCACTTCGGCACCTTCCACCGCCAGCATCTGCTGGATAGCTTCGTCATCCAGCCCTTCCGAAGGCACCACGCGGCAGATTTCCAGGCCGAAACGCGCCTGGACTTGCTGCGCCAGCTTCAGGCAGCGGGCGACCGGATGGGCAATTTTCACCGTTACCATACCCTGCTCGCGTGCGGAAGAAACCAGCCGCTGAGCGACCTGACGCGAAATGCCCAGTTCGCGGGCAATATCCTGCTGCGTCATACCTGCCACGTAATACATCCAGGCAACGCGTGCGGCTTGCTCTTGTTTTTTCTCTTCTCTGCTCATGGCGACACCTTGTGACTCTTTGAAACACATTCTACTCCGCGCGCGTTTCGTTGGTAATTGGGCAAAAGTCTTTTTGATGGGCAAATGTTGTCTGTGTGAGTTTGATCTCAGAAAGACGGCACCTGCCGCAACTAGACTATAACAATCGGGCAAATGCCCATGAAAATGACAAATGCTTAATTCTGAGGTGAATCATGACGACGAAATCGGTATGGATGCATATTGGCGCAGGTTCTTTCCACCGTGCCCATCAGGCGTGGTATCTCAATCAGCTGCGCGAGCAGGGCGATGACGGCTGGAGTATTTCGCTGGGCAACATCCGCGATGATGCCGGCGAGTTGCTGAGTCAACTGGCGGCGCAGCACGGCGAATACGTGCTGGAAACCGTTACGCCGGAAGGTGTCCGAGCCTACGAAAAGATTGCCTCTATCCGAAAAGTGCTGCCGTGGGATAAAGAGATTACAGCCCTGGTTGAAGAGGGGGCCAGAGCGTCGACCCGCGTGATCGCCTTCACCGTCACCGAAGCCGGGTATTATCTCACGCCGCAGCACGAGCTGGACGTTCATCAGCCGGATGTCAAAGCCGATCTTGCCGGGGGCATGACCACGCTTTACGGCGCGCTCAGCCGCATTCTGCATCGGCGTATGAGCAACGGCGGTGAGCCGGTAACGCTGCTCAACTGCGATAACCTGCGCCACAACGGCGAACGCTTCCGCCACGGCTTTCTGTCGTTCCTGAAGGCGAAGGGTGACCACGCGCTGTTTGACTGGGTGAGCACCCACACCGTGTCGCCTAACACCATGGTTGACCGTATTACCCCTCGCCCTACGGCAGACATTGCTCCACGGGTGAAAGCGGCGACGGGGTTCGACGATAAGGTGCCGGTGATGGGGGAGTCTTTTATTCAGTGGGTTATCGAGGACGACTTTATCAACGGTCGCCCGCCGCTTGAGAACGTTGGCGTCGAAATGGTGAAATCAGTGCTGCCGTATGAAGAGGCAAAAATTCGCATTCTGAACGCCAGCCACAGCTGCATAGCCTGGGCGGGGACGCTGACCGGGCTGAACTACATTGATGAAAGTACCGTGCAGCAGCCGATTAGGCAGATGGCATGGGACTACGTCACGGAGGATGTTATTCCTTCACTGTCGCCAAGCCCGTTGGATCTGGCTGAGTATCGGGATGTGGTGCTGGCCCGCTTTAGTAATCCCTATATCAAAGACACCAACCAGCGCGTAGCGGCCGACGGCCTGTCCAAGATCCCTGGCTTTATTACCCCGACGCTGATGGAGTGCTATCAGCGAGGTGAGGAGCCTGCGGCCACGGCGGTTCTGCCCGCACTGTTCTTCCTCTTCCTGCAGCGCTGGGTGCAAGGTCAACTGCCTTATGAGTACCAGGATGGCGTCATGCAGGACGACGCGATTCGGGCCTTGTTCGCCGCTCCTGAGCCGCTCAAAGCCTTTGTCAGCGACGAAACTTTGTTTGCTGAACTCGCGCATTCCTCCGCTTTCCATGAGCTGATGGCGCGGACGGTCACTCGCCTTGAGGCGTGGATCAAGTCTCCTCAATCGCCTTTGGCAGCAGCTTAAGGAGGCGCTATGTATCTTGGTATCGATATCGGCACCTCTGAACTAAAGGCTTTGCTGATTGACGGGCAGGGTGAAATTTTAGGCTCTGCTCACGCGGCATTAACCGTTCAGCGCCCGCATCCGCACTGGGCGGAGCAGGATCCTGAGGCCTGGTGGCAGGCGACGCAGCAGGTGGTCTCTACGCTGCGCCAGCAAATACCTGATGCCTGGGCGAAAATTCGCGCTATTGGCTTGTCCGGGCAGATGCACGGCGCGGTGCTGCTGGACGACCAGGGAAAAGTGCTGCGTCCCTGCATTCTGTGGAACGACACGCGCAGCGCCGAACAATGCGCTCGGCTCACGGCAGAACACCCTAAATTTCTGACCATCAGCGGCAACCTGGTGATGCCCGGTTTTACCGCCCCGAAGCTACGCTGGGTGGCGGAGCACGAGCCGGAAATCTTTTCCCGCGTGGATAAGGTGCTGCTGCCGAAAGACTACCTGCGCTGGCGGCTGAGCGGCGCGTTCGTTTCTGACCCGTCGGACGCCGCCGGAACGCTGTGGCTGGACGTGGCAAAACGTGACTGGTCAGACAAACTGCTGGCGGCGACCGGACTAACCCGCAGCCAGATGCCGCGCCTGGTAGAGGGCAGCGAAGTCAGCGCCGTTTTACGTTCCGCCCTGGCGACCGAGTGGGGGCTTAGCTCCGGCGTTAATATCGCCGGCGGCGGTGGCGATAATGCTACCTCGGCAGTGGGCGTTGGCGCGGTGAACAGCGGCGATGCGTTTATTTCGCTCGGCACGTCTGGCGTTATCTTCGTGGTAAACGACGAGCTGCAAACCCGCCCTGAATCCGGCGTGCATGCTTTTTGCCACGCTCTACCTCAGCGCTGGCACCAGATGAGCGTAATGCTCAGCGCCGCCAGTTGCCTGCGCTGGGTGTGCAATCTGCTGTCGGTCACCGAAAGCCAGCTTATGGAGGAAATGGCAGATCTGAGCGACGAGCAGAAAAAGCATGCGCCAGTTTTCCTGCCTTATCTGTCTGGGGAGCGCACGCCGCATAACGATGCTCACGCCATGGGGAGTTTCTTCGCACTCAACCATGAAACCAGCCGTGCCTTACTGGGGTATTCGGTGATTGAGGGCGTGACTTTTGGCCTGGCGGACGGCATGGCGGTGCTGGAGACGTCCCGCAGCCAGATTACCCAATGCAGCCTGACCGGCGGAGGGGCGCGTAGCGCTATCTGGGCGCAGCTGATTGCCGACGTGCTGGATGTGCCGATTGTGACCCATCCGGCGAGTTCCTCCGGAGCGCTCGGTGCTGCTCGCCTTGGCTGGTTGGCCGACGGCGGCGTAGAAGAAGTTGTTTGCCGCAAGCCTCCTGTTCAACAGCGCTTCACGCCGCGTAAAAAACTGCAAAGTGTGCTGCAGCAGCGGTTGTCCGTGTTCCATTTGCTTTACCAACAACAAAAAGCCGCTCGTAAGCTGCTGCCCTGACGGCCCTTCCGGCGGCCTCTCTACCGCCGGAAACCCCTGTACCCGTGAACGAGGAAGAGTGTGATGCAATCTAAACACTACTGGTTTGGTTTACCTAAACATCTGCTGTGGGGATTTGTCGCCATCGCTATTTTTATGAGCGGCGATGGTTTCGAGATGGCGTTTTTGTCTAAACACATTACCGACATGGGCTTTACGCCCGCGGAATCGGCGATGGTGTTTACTCTGTATGGCCTTGCGGCAGGTCTGGCGGCCTGGGCTTCCGGCGTAGTCGCTGAGCTTATCACCCCGCAAAAAGCAATGCTGATTGGTTTTGTGACTTGGGTCGTGATGCATGCATTGTTTATGACGCTTGGCCTCGGGATGCGTAACTACCCGCTGATGCTTCTGTTTTACGGCATTCGCGGCCTGGCTTATCCGCTGTTTATCTACTCCTTCATGCTGATGTTGGTGCAGGTGGTACCGCGTGAGAGGCTGGCGGCGGCAACGGGCTGGTTCTGGGCGATGTACTCTATCGGCATCGGCGTGGTAGGGAGCTATCTGCCCAGCCTGACTATCCCGGCATTTGGCGAAACGGGGACGCTGTGGATGGCTATTGCCTGGGTCACGGGCGGGGGGCTTATCGCCTTCTTCAGCCTGCGTAATGTGCCGGTTGACCGTTCGCGGGTTAATTTGCCGCTGAAAGAGAAAATGACGGAGATGTCGCGGGCCGTGACCATTCTGTTCAGCAATCGTGACGTGTTTTACGCCTGTCTTATCCGCATTATTAACACGCTGTCGCTGTTTGGCTTTGCGATAGTGATGCCGCTGTTGTTTGTTGACCGTCTCGGTTTTACGATTTCAGAATGGCTGCAAATCTGGGCGGTGTTCTTCTTCGTCACCATTTTCACCAATATCTTTTGGGGAATCATGGGGGAGTACATCGGCTGGATCCGACAGGTTCGCTGGTTCGGCTGTTTAGGTATGGCGATCTCCAGCCTGACGTTTTATTACCTGCCGGTGTGGGTGGGGCATAACTTCTGGGTGGCGCTGATCCCGGCGGTCATGCTCGGCACTTTTGTCGCGGCGTTTGTGCCGATGACGGCGGTGTTTCCAACCCTGGAGCCGCATCATCGCGGGGCGGCCATTTCCATCTATAATCTGTCGGCGGGGATGAGCAACTTTGTGGCACCGGCTATTGCGTCACTGATCCTGCCGTTTTTCGACATTGTGGGCGTAGTTTGGGCGTACACCGGGCTGTATCTGTTCGCGGGCGTGCTGACGTTTATCATCAAAGTTCCGCAGCCGAAAAGGGTGAAGGATAAAGCTGACGCGGGGAAAATGAGCCCTGTAGAGCAATAAAATGAAAAAGCCGGGGATAAACCCGGCTTTTTGCCGTTAGCGAATCACATCCGCCAGAGCTTCATCTAAATCAAACCAGCGGAAGCCAAAGCCGGATTCCTCAAGGCGTTTAGGCAGCGCCCGCTGCCCGCCGAGCACTAACACCGAAGATTCCCCCATCAGAAGACGAATGGCCGTGGCCGGGGCGCGAAGTATCGCCGGGCGCTTGAGGGCATGGCCGAGAGCATGGGAAAACTGTTCGTTACGAACCGGGTAAGGGGAAACCAGATTAAACGGCCCGCGCAGGTCGTTATCCAGCAGCCAGAGAATGCCGTTTACCATATCGTCGACGTGGATCCACGCCAGATACTGCCTGCCATTGCCGATGGGGCCGCCGAGCCCCAGCCGGAACAGCGGCAGCATTTTGGCCAGAATTCCGCCTTTGGGGGCTAAAACAACGCCGGTACGTAACAGGCAAACTCGCGTCTTTTCACTTTGCGCACCACAGGCGATTTGCTCCCAGCGGGCGCAAAGCTTGTGGGTAAATTCGTTGTGGGGAGGTTCGTCTTCGGTAACGACCACTTCGCCAAGGTCGCCGTAATAGCCGGTGGCTGACCCGGAAATGAAGACTTTGGGCGGCTGCTGGCTGGCTTTAAACAGCTCGACCAGCCGCTCGGTGATTTGCCAGCGGCTCTGGCACAGGCGCTGCTTTTGCTCCTCGCTCCAGCGCTTATCGGCGATCGGCTCCCCGGCCAGGTTGATGACCGCGTCAAAGGCGTCGAGATTCTGTAAGCCGTCGAGTCCTTTGAGCAGTACGACGCGATTATTCAGCCGCTTGCGGGCCTTTTCCGGCTCACGTGTGACGACCGAAACAGTATGGCCCAGCTCGAGCAGGCGAGCTGTCAGGTGGCGGCCAATCAGCCCGCTGCCGCCGGTAATCAGGATCTCCATACTTTCCTCCCACCTGGACGCGCTTATCGCCGCCAGCTCAGGGTCATGGATACCGAGTCGGCGTAGCGGAGCGCGTGAAGTTTATCGATCTCTACTTCAGCATATGTCACCCACGGGTGGGCGCATGCGATGTTCAGCACATCCTGAGTTAATTTTTCCAGCAGGGAGAAGCGGTTATTCTCAACCAGCTGGATGATGTCTTTGGTCACGGTGCGGTAGTTCAGCGCGTCGTTGATGTCTTCACTCTCCCTGGCTTTGCCCGCTGGGTAGTGGAGAGCGACGTTAATCACGACATCCTGCCGGTTGGCGATCTCTTCTTCTTTGATACCAATAAAAGTCCGCAGGCGCAGGTTTTTAATGCGAATAATGGCGTCTGGTTGCATGGATGACATTGCAGGTTCCTTATTAGTCTTTTCCCGCCACAGGATACACCAGCGCGGGAAAAAACCTGAACCGGGGATTATCCCTTCTCTGCCCGCTGATAAGCCTTCACGGTGGCAGGCCGGGTGCGGATCCGCTCAAACCAGTTCCTTACCGCCGGGAAATTGGCGAGGTCAACGCGCTGGCGCTCATGGGACACCACCCAGGGATAAGTCGCGATGTCCGCAATGCTGTAATCGTGGCCGCCAAGCCACGGGGCTTTCTCCAGCTGTTTATTGAGTACGCCGTAAAGACGCTGGGTTTCAACCTGGTAGCGCTCGATAGCATAAGGGACGGGCTGCGGAGCAAAGTGGTTGAAATGGTGATTCTGGCCCAGCATCGGGCCGAAGCCGCCGACCTGCCAGAAAAGCCACTGCAGCGTGGCATGGCGGGCGCGCAGTTCTTTGCTGAGGAGTAACCCGGTTTTATCCGCCAGATAAAGCAAAATTTCGCCGGACTCAAAGAGACTTAAAGGCTCGCCGCCGTCGGCCGGTTTGTTATCCACGATGGCAGGAATTTTGTTATTCGGCGAGATAGCCAAAAAATCCGGGCGAAACTGTTCGCCTTTGCCGATATCGACCCGGTGGATTTTGTACTCCAGGCCGGCCTCTTCCAGAAACAGGGTAATTTTATGGCCGTTTGGGGTAGGCGCATAATAAAGTTCGATCATGGTCACTCCAGGGGTTAGTCCATTTTGGCAAATGTTTCGAGTATAGAAGTTATTGCTATTTCTGCACCGCAATGGTGCGTTTTAAGCGGATGACAAAACGCTTTTTTCGCTCTATGTTCAATAACCTGTCGCGCGAATAAGTGAGGATATGATGAGCCAGCCTGCCATTACGTTGTGGACCGATAGCCAGTGTTTCAGCCCCTATGTGCTTTCCGTTTTTGTTGCGCTGAAAGAGAAAGGACTCGCCTTTGCGCTGCAAACCATCGACCTCGCCAGTGGCCAGAATTTAAAGCCTGGCTGGAAGGGGTTTGATCTGACTCGCCGCGTGCCGGTGCTGGCGGTTGGCGATTTTGTGCTCAGCGAATCCTCCGCCATTGATGAATATCTGGAAGAGCGTTTTGCGCCGCCGACGTGGGAACGCATTTATCCTCATGACATTGAAAAACGCGCCCGGGCGCGGCAGGTGCAGGCGTGGCTGCGCAGCGACTTAATGCCCATTCGGGAAGAGCGCTCCACGGCCGTGGTCTTTGCCGGCGAGAAGAAACCGGCGCTAAGCCCGGCGGGCCAACGGGCTGCAGAGAAGTTAATCGCTACCGCAGAGCATTTGCTCCCGCAAGGGCAGCAGAATTTGTTTGGTGAATGGTCTATCGCCGACACCGACCTGGCGCTGATGCTCAACCGTCTGATCCTGAACGGGGATGAAGTGCCTGAGCGGCTGAAAGAGTATGCGAGCTTTCAGTGGCAGCGCGCGTCGGTGCAGCTTTGGCTGGCACAGTCGGCCAAAAACGCAGGCTGATAGCGGGCGGGGAATTCGTTATCATTGGCGGATTGTCATTACTGGAGCCAGGGATAAATGAAACTGATGTTTGCTTCGGACCTTCACGGTTCGCTACCCGCTACGGAAAAAGTCCTCGAACGTTTTGCACACAGCGGCGCGAAATGGCTGGTTATTCTGGGCGACTTACTGAATCACGGTCCTCGGAACGCGTTGCCCGAAGGCTATAATCCTCCAGCGGTGGCGCAGTGCCTGAATAGCGTTGCCGATAAGATTATCGCGGTGCGCGGAAACTGCGACAGCGAAGTGGACCAGATGCTGCTCCAGTTTCCGATTACCGCGCCCTGGCAGCAGGTTTTGCTGGCGGAGCAGCGGCTTTTTCTGACCCACGGGCATCTTTATCATCCTGGGCATTTGCCGCCGCTGTCCGCTGGCGATGTTCTGATTTTCGGCCATACGCATCTTCCGGTTGCAGAAAAGCACGAACAGATCTATTTGTTTAATCCAGGCTCTGTCAGCATACCGAAGGGCGGTTTTGAGGCCAGTTACGGGATGCTGGATGATGGTGTTCTGACCGTTCGCACGCTGGAGAGTGATGGGGTTATTGCACAGGTGCGTATTACCCCGTAACGTTGACAGGTTAATCCAATAACGCGCCGTAAGAGCGCCCCTGAATAAGGTTTCCCTGATGGTGGAACAGAGTCATTTTGTCGGCACGGAATGGGTAGATATTGTTAATGAGGACAATGAGGTCATCGCGCAGGCAAGCCGCGAGCAAATGCGTGCGCAGCGGCTGCGTCATCGCGCGACCTATATTGTTGTTCACGATGGCATGGGCAAAATTCTGGTGCAGCGTCGCACCGAAATTAAAGACTTCATGCCGGGCATGCTGGATGCTACCGCAGGCGGCGTAGTACAGGCGGATGAACAAATGCTCGAGTCAGCTCGCCGCGAGGCTGAAGAAGAGCTGGGTATTGCCGGCGTGCCGTTCGCGGAACACGGGCAGTTCTACTTCGAAGACGATAGCTGCCGCGTTTGGGGCGGGCTTTTTAGCTGCGTGTCCCACGGGCCTTTCGCGCTGCAGGAAGAAGAAGTCAGCGAAGTGAGCTGGATGTCCCCGGAAGAGATCACCGCGCGCTGTGACGAATTTACCCCTGATTCGCTGAAGGCGCTGGCGCTGTGGATGACCCGCAACGCCAAAAACGAGTCACAAAGCGAAGAAAGCGAGTAATTGTTGGCCCTCACCCCGATCCTTTTCCAGCAAGAAGGGGACCTGGGTGAGGGAAAATCAGCAGCTCTCCCGCATACACAGCGATGACGCGATAGTCGGGCTTCTGTCCCATTCTTCTTCGTTAATTCTTGCCAACAGCGCTCGCCCGGCTTCAATCCCAATCTTACGATGCGGTACCGCAATGGTGGTCAGCGCTGGCTGGCACACGCGGCTCACGTCGCTGTCGCCAAACCCGACGATGGCTAAGTCGTCAGGCACTTTGATGCGCCTGCGCTGGCATTCGTACAGCGCGCCGCAGGCCAGCTCATCCGACACGCAAACCAGCGCATCCAGCTCCGGCCAGGCCAGCAAAAACTCGGGTAGCTGTGCGGCCCCGGTGGAGAAATTCGGCGGCGCGGCAGCGTTGATCACCCTGTTGGGCGACATATGGTGGCGCAGCATCGCTTTGTACCAGCCTTGAAGGTGCTGCTGGAAAATCCACTGTTCCTGGTTCGCGCACAGTAGCCCGATATTCTGATAGCCTCGGTGGATGAGCATTTCCGTCAGTTCAAACATGGCGGCGACGTTATCAATGCCGATATTCATGTCCAGCGGATCGGCGCGGGTGGCACCGATTTCGAGCACAGGAATGCTGGCGTGTTTCAGCCAGCCTCGCACCGTGTCGCTGTGTTCCACGCTCAGTAGGATCGCCGCGGCGATATTGGACGCCAGTAGGGTTTCCAGCAGCTTCTCTTCCTGCTCCAGCCGGTGCTGGGATTCTGCCAGGACTATCTGAAACCCCGCAGGCTGCAGCACCTGCTGCAGGCCGGCAAACATTTCACTGCAGCCGGATTCTGCCAGGCTTGGGACCACCATTGCAATGGTGTACGAGGAGGCGGAGGCCAGCGCGCTTGCCGCAAGGTTGGGCATATAACCCAGCTCGGAAACCGCCGCTTCGATTTTTTCGCGTAATTTGTCGGAAACCTGCTCCGGGGTTCTTAGCGCTCGCGAAACGGTCATAGTACCGACTCCGGCGAGCTGAGCCACATCTGCAAGCGTCACCTTACCGGTACTTCGCCGCTTTCGGGTTATGGACATTGTGATTCCTGATTCTCGACCTGAAAAACGCCAGGCTGACGTTGGCCCCTGAAAACGAAGGGGAAATATCGCTCAAGTATACGCCTGAAATCGTGCGCCTAAATGCGATTTAACACAATGATTGCAATTTGATAGCGCTATCACAAAATCGAGTGATAGTTATTGGTAGCGCTATCTTTGTGATATCAATCACAGTTAAACCCAGGGCCGTTGAATAAAGTTTGCCCATCATCAATGTCGATTTCGAGAGGTTATCGTGCTCAACCAATGGCTGCATCCGCAGACTATTCAGCTTCAGGACGAGGTCGCAAACTGGCAGCAGGCGCTGGAGATTAGCGCCCGGCCGCTGCTGGACGCGGGGATTATTGCCCCCCATTACCTGACGGCCATTATGCAGCAGCACCAAAAGCTTGGGCCGTACTATGTGCTGGCACCGGGCCTGGCGATGCCGCATGCGCGTCCGGAAGAGGGCGCGACCGGGCTTGGCCTGTCGCTGCTGAAGCTGAAGCGGGGCGTGAGCTTTCATTCTGAGGGAAACGACCCGGTGGACGTCATTATTATGCTGGCGGCCCCGGACAGCCATAGCCATATTGAAATGATTTCTGCGCTCGCTGAGCTATTTTCCAGCGACGAGGACATGGCGTTACTGCATCAGGCCAATAACCTGGAGGAAATACAAAAAATCATTAATCGATTCTAATTTTTTAATTTAACACCATAGGTTTTTACGTTGCATTGAAAAATGCGATGCGCTCTTACTCTACTAAAAATATAAGGTACACAAAATGAAGATAATGGCAATCTGCGGTTCCGGCCTCGGCAGTAGTTTTATGGTTGAAATGAATATTAAAAAGGTGCTTAAAAAACTCAATATTGAGGCAGAGGTTGAACACTCGGATTTATCTTCCGCCACGCCGGACGCGGCGGATGTGTTTGTGATGGCGAAAGATATTGCCGCCAGCGCGCGCCTGCCGGATAGCCAACTGGTGGTGATCAACAACATCATCGATATCAATGAGCTGGAAAATAAGCTGAGCGCTTATTTCGCCGGTCGTTAATCATAATAATAAGCGGAGGCGGATATGTTTATCCTTGGCACGCTGAATTTTATTGTTGATATTCTGAAGGTCCCGGCCATTCTCGTCGGGCTGATAGCCTTAATTGGTCTGGTAGCGCAAAAGAAGTCATTTTCTGATGTGGTGAAAGGCTCAATTAAAACCGTATTAGGTTTTATTGTTTTGGGCGGCGGTGCCACCGTATTAGTGGGGTCTTTGAATCCACTGGGCGGTATGTTTGAGCACGCCTTTAATATCCAGGGTATTATTCCGAATAATGAAGCGATTGTTTCTATCGCACTGGAGAAATACGGGGCATCCACGGCGCTGATCATGGCCTTCGGGATGGTGGCGAACATCATTGTGGCTCGCTTTACCCGCCTGAAGTACATCTTCCTGACCGGGCACCACACATTCTACATGGCGTGCATGATAAGCGTCATCCTGACCGTGGCGGGCTTTGAAGGCGTGGCGCTGGTGTTCACCGGGTCGCTGATCCTCGGGCTGATAATGGCGTTCTTCCCGGCCATTGCGCAGCGCTATATGCGCCGCATCACCGGCACCGATGATATCGGCTTTGGCCACTTCGGTACGCTGGGTTACGTCCTGTCCGGCTGGATCGGCAGCAAGTGCGGGAAAGGTTCGCGCTCAACGGAAGAGATGAACCTGCCGAAGAACCTCAGCTTCCTGCGTGACAGTTCAATCTCCATCTCCCTGACCATGATTGTCATCTACATGATCCTCGCGATTTGTGCAGGCCAGGCTTATGTAGAAGAGAAACTCAGCGGCGGCCAGAACTTCCTGGTTTACTCCATTATTCAGGCGATTACCTTTGCGGCCGGGGTGTTCATCATCCTGCAGGGCGTGCGCTTGATTCTGGCGGAAATCGTCCCGGCGTTTACCGGTTTCTCTGAGAAGCTGGTACCTAATGCACGTCCGGCGCTGGACTGCCCGGTGGTTTACCCTTATGCGCCGAATGCCGTGCTGGTGGGCTTTCTGTTCAGCTTCCTCGGCGGTCTGGTGGGCTTGTTCCTTTTAGGGCAGATGAAGCTGGTGCTGATTTTGCCGGGCGTGGTGCCTCACTTCTTTACCGGGGCGACAGCGGGCGTGTTTGGTAACGCTACTGGCGGCCGTCGCGGCGCGATGGTGGGGGCTTTTGCCAACGGGCTGCTGATCACCTTCCTGCCGGTCTTGCTGCTGCCTGTTCTGGGCGCGCTGGGCTTCGCCAACACAACCTTCTCCGACGCCGATTTTGGCGTGGTGGGGATTATCCTCGGCAACCTTGCACGCTTCCTGTCACCTGCGGCGATTACCGCAGTAGTGGTCGCCGTGTTTGCGGTACTGGTCGGGTTCAACTATCTGGGCAAAGGAAAAGGCACTCCTGCCGTACATACTGAAGACAAGACGGGGGCTAAATAATGAATGAACTGGCTGACGTCACGCGGTTTGCGCGCGACATCCGGGTAGAGACGCTGAAAGCGCTCACCCAACTGGGGTTTGGCCATTACGGCGGCAGCATGTCGGTGGTCGAGACGCTGGCGGTGCTGTACGGCGACGTGATGAATATCGATCCGGGCGACCCTGACTGGGCTGAACGCGACTACTTTGTGCTGTCGAAGGGGCATGCTGGCCCGGCGCTGTACAGCACGCTGGCGCTGAAAGGGTATTTTCCTGCGGAGCAGTTGGCCACGCTAAACCAGAACGGTACCAGCCTGCCCAGCCACCCCGATCGCCTGAAAACGCGCGGTGTGGATGCGACCACAGGTTCGTTAGGGCAAGGGATTTCGATTGCTGCCGGCATGGCGCTGTCCCACAAACTGGCGCAGCGTCGCAACCGGGTCTTCAGCATTGTCGGCGACGGCGAGTTGAACGAGGGGCAGTGCTGGGAGGCTTTCCAGTTTATTGCTCATCACCGTCTTAACAATCTGACGGTGTTTGTGGACTGGAACAAACAGCAGCTGGACGGCGAGCTGGACGAAATCATCTGTGCTTTCGATCTGGCAGAGAAGTTTAGCGCCTTCGGGTTTGACGTGGTGCAGGTGAAAGGCGATGACATTCCCGGTTTGCTGGCGGCGGTGAAACCCGTTCGCAGCGGCGAACAGCGCCCTTTGCTGGTGATCCTCGACAGCATTAAAGGGCAGGGGGTGCCGTACCTTGAGCAACTGGGGAACTCCCACCATCTCCGCCTGACGGAGCAGTCAAAACAGGCGCTGGAGCAGGCCATCGCGCAACTGGAGGCGGCACATGATTAAGGTAAGTCAGAGCGGCGGCCAGGACGCCGTTGAGATGCGTAAAGTCTACGCCGGGTTTGTTCAGCAGCAGATTGGCGAAGGCAGCGGGATCATTGCGCTGGAAGCTGACCTGATGAGTTCGATGGCGATGGATGGCGTGCAGCGAGATAACCCGCAGCATGTGATTAACTGCGGCATCATGGAAGCCAACGTGATTGGCGTGGCGGCCGGGCTGTCGCTGACCGGCCGCAAACCGTTCGTCCACACCTTTACCGCCTTCGCCAGCCGCCGCTGCTTTGACCAGCTGTTTATGTCGCTGGATTACCAGCGGAATAACGTCAAGGTGATTGCTTCCGACGCCGGGGTGACGGCCTGCCATAACGGTGGAACCCATATGTCGTTTGAAGATATGGGCATTGTTCGCGGGCTGGCGCATTCTGTTGTGCTGGAAGTGACTGATGCGGTGATGTTTAAAGACATTCTGCGTCAGTTAATCGAGCTGGAAGGCTTCTACTGGGTGCGGACTATTCGCAAGCAGGCGGCGACGGTTTATGAGGCAGGTTCAACCTTCACCATCGGCAAAGGTAATGTGCTGCGTGAGGGAACGGATATCACGCTAATCGCCAACGGAATTATGGTTGCGGAAGCGCTGAAAGCGGCTCAGCAGCTGGAGCAGGAAGGGGTTAGCGCGGCGGTCATCGACATGTTTACCCTCAAGCCTATCGACCGCATGCTGGTGAAGAACTACGCCGAAAAAACCGGCCGAATTGTGACCTGTGAAAACCACAGTATTCACAACGGGCTGGGCTCAGCGGTGGCGGAAGTGCTGGTGGAAACCTGCCCGGTGCCGATGCGCAGAGTGGGCGTGAAGGAGCGTTACGGCCAGGTCGGGACTCAGGACTTCCTGCAGCAGGAGTATGGCCTGACGGCGGCAGATATCGTGCAGGCGGCGAAAGAGCTGCTGTAGCGGTTAAAGGTGACAGAAAAAGAAAAGGCAGCCAGATGGCTGCCTTTTTTGCGTCTCAGTGAGCTTACGCTTGCTGAGCGGACTGAATCGCGGTCAGCGCGATGGTGTAGACGATATCGTCCACCAGCGCGCCACGGGACAGATCGTTAACCGGCTTGCGCATACCCTGCAGCATTGGCCCGATGGAGATCAGGTCTGCAGAACGCTGTACCGCTTTGTAGGTGGTGTTCCCGGTGTTCAGGTCAGGGAAGATGAACACGGTCGCACGGCCCGCAACAGGAGAGTTTGGTGCCTTAGACTTAGCCACGTCAGCCATAACCGCAGCGTCGTACTGCAGTGGACCGTCGATGACCAGATCAGGGCGTTTTTCCTGAGCGATACGGGTGGCTTCACGCACTTTCTCAACGTCGCTACCCGCGCCGGAGTTACCGGTTGAGTAGGAGAGCATTGCGACGCGTGGGTCGATACCGAAGGCGGCTGCGGAGTCAGCGGACTGAATCGCGATTTCTGCCAGCTGTTCTGCGGTTGGATCCGGGTTGATCGCGCAGTCGCCGTAAACGTAAACCTGTTCAGGCAGCAGCATGAAGAACACGGAAGAGACCAGAGAACTGCCCGGTGCGGTTTTGATCAGCTGCAGCGGTGGACGGATGGTGTTGGCGGTGGTGTGAACCGCGCCGGAAACCAGGCCGTCAACTTCGTCCTGCTCGAGCATCAGGGTGCCCAGCACAACGTTGTCTTCCAGCTGCTCGCGGGCAACGGCTTCGGTCATGCCTTTGCTCTTACGCAGCTCAACCAGGCGGGCAACGTAGCTTTCGCGAACCACTTCTGGATCAACGATTTCGATGCCTGCACCCAGCTCAACGCCCTGCGCCGCAGCAACACGGGTGATTTCATCCGGGTTACCCAACAGAACACAGGTAGCGATACCGCGCTCAGCACAGATGGCTGCCGCTTTAACGGTACGCGGTTCGTCGCCTTCCGGCAGCACGACGCGTTTACCGGCTTTGCGAGCCAGTTCGGTCAGCTGGTAACGGAAAGCTGGAGGAGACAGACGACGGCTGCGCTCGGAGGTCGCGGTCAGGGATTCGATCCAGTTAGCATCGATGTGGCTGGCCACATATTCCTGCACTTTTTCGATACGCTGATGGTCGTCGGTTGGGACTTCCAGGTTGAAGCTCTGCAGGCTCAGAGAGGTCTGCCAGGTGTTGGTTTCAACCATGAACAGCGGCAGGCCGGTAGCAAAAGCACGTTCGCACAGCTTGCTGATGCGTGGGTCCATTTCGTAACCACCAGTCAGCAGGATAGCGCCGATTTCCACGCCATTCATGGCGGCCAGGCAGGCAGCAACCAGCACGTCCGGGCGATCTGCGGAGGTAACCAGCAGAGAGCCAGGGCGGAAGTGTTCCAGCATGTGCGGAATGCTGCGCGCACAGAAGGTAACGGACTTCACGCGGCGGGTGTTGATGTCGCCTTGGTTAACGATGGTTGCGTTCAGGTGGCGAGCCATGTCGATTGCGCGGGTGGCAATCAGCTCGAAGCTCCACGGCACGCAGCCCAGAACCGGCAGTGGGCTGTCGGCAAACAGCAGCTTAGGATCGATGTTAGCGATGCTTGCTTTGCTGGAGTCGTCGAAGATTTCAGACAGATCGGGACGGGTGCGGCCTTGCTCATCAACCGGGGCGTTCAGCTTGTTGATGATGACGCCGGTGATGTTGGTGTTCTTGCTGCCGCCGAAGCTGCTGCGAGTCAGTTCGATACGCTCTTTCAGCTGCTCCGGAGAATCATTGCCCAGAGACATCACGAAGACGATTTCTGCGTTCAGGGTTTTGGCGATTTCATAGTTCAGCGCCTGCGCAAACTGGTGTTTGCGGGTTGGGACCAGGCCTTCAACCAGTACAACTTCAGCATCTTTGCTGCTGTTGTGGTAGTTGGCGATGATCTCTTCCATCAGCACGTCCTGCTGGTTGCTGGACAGCAGAGACTCAACGTGGCTCATGTGCAGCGGCTCAGCGGCCGGGATGGTGGAGTTAGCACGGATGATGCTGGTGGTCTGGTCCGGCGTATCGCCACCGGTACGCGGCTGGGCGATAGGTTTGAACACGCTCAGGCGAACGCCTTTTTGTTCCATAGCACGGATAACGCCAAGGCTTACGCTGGTAAGGCCGACGCTGGTTCCGGTAGGGATCAGCATAATAGTACGGGACACGGTATAACCTCTTTCGTTTTCGCGAGCAGATATGCTCACTCGACTCAGAAAACAACACCGCCAGCTAAGGCTGGCGGTGAGGGAATCAGGCGGTCAGGCGGGATGCATCCTGAGCGATGACCAGCTCTTCGTTGGTGGTGATAACCACCGCAGGGCGGGTGCCTTCCTTGTTGATGAAGCCAGACTTGCCGAAACGTGCAGCCAGGTTGCGCTCGTGATCAACATCGAAGCCCAGTACGCCCAGTTTGCCCAGGGACAGTTCGCGCACCATCGCGGCGTTTTCACCGATACCGCCGGTGAAGACAACGGCGTCCAGACGACCGTCCATCAGCGCGGTGTAGGAACCGATGTATTTCGCCAGACGGTGGCAGTAAACGTCCATTGCGCGTTTAGCGTCTTCTTTAGTTGCGTAGTTGTCTTCAACGTAGCGGCAGTCGCTGGTCACTTCGGTCAGACCCAGCAGGCCAGACTCTTTGGTCAGCATTTTGTTGATGTCTTCTACGCTCATGCCCAGGGCATCGTGCAGGTGGAAGATGATAGCCGGGTCGATGTCGCCGGAGCGGGTACCCATCACCAGACCTTCCAGCGGGGTCAGACCCATGGAGGTATCAACGCATTTGCCGTTACGGATTGCAGAAACGGAACCGCCGTTGCCCAGGTGGCAGGTGATGATGTTCAGTTCATCAACCGGCTTGTTCAGCATTTTTGCGGCTTCCTGAGTCACGTAGAAGTGGCTGGTGCCGTGTGCGCCGTAGCGACGAACGCCGTGCTCTTTGTACAGTTTGTACGGCAGAGCGTAGAGGAAAGATTCTTCCGGCATGGTCTGATGGAACGCGGTGTCGAACACGGCAACGTTTTTATCAGCCAGGTTAGGGAAGGATTTCAGGGCTTCAGCGATACCGATCAGGTGAGCCGGGTTATGCAGCGGTGCAAAAGAGGCTGAATCTTTGATACCCTGAATCACGGAATCATCGATAACTACGGAACTGGTGTATTTTTCACCGCCGTGTACGATACGGTGACCAATTGCGGTCAGCTGAGCGGACAATTCTGGTTTTTCTGCCAGAATTTTATTAACGATGAAGTTAAGAGCTTCGCTGTGAGCGGCACCTGCACCCAGAGCCGCTTCTTGTTTAGCGCCGTCCAGCTTCCACTTGATACGGGCTTCAGGAAGGTGGAAACACTCTGCTAAACCAGAAAGGTACTCTTCACCGTTTACAGCATCGATAATTGCGAATTTCAGGGATGAGCTACCGCAGTTCAGAACCAGTACTAGCTTACTCGACATGGAAGTACCTATTTTTGATACGTGGCTAAAAAAACGTCAGTGAGTCTATCAGCGTAGCGCATGATGACGCGGACATTTATGATTAACGTCATGCCGGAAGCGTTTTTCGGCATGGCGAATAAAATTACTCAGAGTTTACGCCATATTCCTGAAGCTGCAGGTCACGGCGATGTAAAAGAATGTTTGACAGCTTGTGGTTTCCCCAACTACGGCCATCAAAGGCCGGCACAGGGTAGCAGATAGCGGCTCGGAAAGACAAAATTTTTTGAACGATGTCATTTAGAGTTGTTGAGTTACAGTATTATTTTATTTTTTATACGTAGAGTTGAGGTATGAGCCATGTCGACACCCCAGAATAGCCATGTAAGCTGGTTTAGCCTGTTCGGACGTGGGCAACACTACTCAAAGACCTGGCCGCTGGATAAGCGTCTGGCGCCGGTATTTATCGAAAACCGTGTGATACGCGCCACCCGCTATGCCATCCGCTTTATGCCGCCGCTGGCGGTATTTACCCTGACGTGGCAGATCGCGTTGGGTGGCCAGCTTGGTCCTGCGGTGGCGACGGCACTCTTTGCGTGTAGCCTGCCGATGCAGGGGCTGTGGTGGCTGGGTAAGCGCTCGGTCACGCCATTACCGCCGTCGACGTTACAGTGGTTTTATGACGTTCGCATGAAGCTTCAGGAAGCCGGGCAGGCGCTGGCACCGGTGGAAGGTAAGCCAGACTACCAGGCGCTGGCGGATGTGCTGAAGCGCGCGTTTAAGCAGTTGGATAAAACTTTCCTGGATGATTTGTAATTACCCTGCGGTTGCGCATATAAAGGAAGGCACACTTTCTTACAGGTTATCCTCGTCGTAACCTGCATTTTTCCATGTACCAAAGGAGCCAGGAAATGGAAATGACCCACGCGCAACGTCTGATTTTATCTAACCAGTATAAGATGATGACGATGATGGACCCGGATAACGCCGAACGCTATCGTCGTCTGCAGACCATCATCGAACGCGGCTATGGCCTGCAAATGCGTGAGCTGGATCGCGAGTTTGGCGAGCTAAAAGAAGAAACATGCCGCATCGTTATCGACATCATGGAAATGTATCACGCGATGCATGTCTCCTGGACAAACCTGAAAGACGGCAAAGAAATCGATGAACGCCGCGTCGCCTTTATGGGCTTTGATGCCGCCACCGAAGCCCGCTTCCTCGGCTATGTTCGCTTTATGGTGAATATTGAAGGCCGCTATACCCATTTTGATGCCGACACCCACGGTTTCAACGCCCAAACCCCAATGTGGGACAAATACCAACGAATGCTGAAAGTGTGGCACGCCTGCCCACGTCAGTATCACTTAAGCGCCAACGAGATTGCGCAGATCATTAACGCCTGAGGAGAGACGCGGAGTGAAGTGTAAAGGTTTCTTGTTTGATTTGGATGGTACGCTGGTTGACTCCCTTCCTGCCGTTGAACGCGCGTGGGTAAACTGGGCAAAGCGTTTTAATATTTCCCCGGAAGAAGTATTAGGCTTCATCCACGGCAAGCAGGCGATTACTTCATTGCGCCACTTCATGGCCGGAGCTTCTGAGGAAGAGATTCAGCAAGAGTTCCTGCGTCTGGAAAAGCTTGAGTCTGAAGATACCGACGGCATTGTCGCGCTGCCGGGAGCTGCGGAGCTGCTGGCGCATCTTAACGAAGCGGGTATTCCGTGGGCCATTGTCACTTCAGGTTCCGTGCCGGTGGCATCCGCTCGTCGCTTGGCCGGTGGGCTGCCAGAACCGGACGTGTTTGTGACGGCGGAACGCGTCGCACGCGGTAAGCCTGAGCCGGATGCCTATTTGCTGGGAGCGCAGCTGCTTGGCCTGGAGCCGGAAGAGTGCGTGGTCGTTGAAGACGCGCCAGCAGGCGTGCTTTCAGGGCTGGCTGCCGGTTGCCACGTGATAGCCGTTAATGCCCCGGCGGATACACCCCGGCTTGAGCACGTGGATTACGTTCTGACGTCCCTCACCGAACTGCTCGTCCAGAAATCCCCGGACGGAGTCGTCGAAGTGTTAAGAAAACACTAATCCCATGATTTAACCCCGCATTTGCGGGGTTTTTTTATGGCATTCTCGTCTACATTCAATTCACCAATATTCAGCCATTCAGGGACTCGTTTTGAATTCGGAACTCATTTGGGTGTTGTCGTTACTGGCGGTTGCCGTTCTGCTGTTCGCCACAGGAAAAATGCGTATGGACGCGGTGGCGTTATTGGTGATTGTCGTTTTTGTGCTCAGCGGAACATTAAGCCTCAGCGAAGCATTTTCCGGCTTTAGCGATCCCAACGTGATTCTGATTGCCGCGCTGTTCATTATTGGCGACGGGCTGGTGCGCACCGGTGTAGCCACCAAGATGGGAAGCTGGCTGGTGGACGTGGCGGGCAGCAGCGAAACCAAAATGCTGGTCCTGCTGATGGTGACGGTGGCCGGGTTGGGGGCATTTATGAGCTCCACCGGCGTGGTGGCGATTTTTATTCCGGTGGTGCTCAGCGTTTCTATGCGCATGAAAATCTCACCTTCCCGGCTGATGATGCCGCTCAGTTTTGCCGGGCTGATAAGCGGCATGATGACGCTGGTTGCGACGCCGCCTAACCTGGTGATCAACAGCGAACTGCTTCGTGAAGGGCTGGAGGGGTTCCAGTTCTTTAGCGTGACGCCGATTGGCCTGGCGGTGCTGGTGCTGGGCATCCTTTATATGCTGGTGGCGCGTTTTGCGCTCAAAGGCCAGGGCGAAGAGGCTGGCAAAGAGAGCTGGAAGCGCCGTTCATTTCGCGATCTGATAAAAGAATATCGCCTGACCGGGCGGGCTCGCCGGTTGGCTATTCGTCCTGGCTCACCGATGGTTGGCCATCGTCTGGACGATTTAAAGCTACGTGAACGCTACGGCGCGAACGTGATTGGCCTGGAGCGCTGGCGCCGCTTTCGGCGCGTTATTGTCAACGTGACCGGCGGTACGGAATTCCGCGCCCGCGATGTACTGCTGATTGACATGTCGGCCTCAGAGGTTGATTTGCGAGAGTTTTGCGGGGAGCAAATGCTGGAGCCAATGATCCTGCGGGGGGAGTATTTTTCCGATCAGGCGCTGGATGTGGGGATGGCAGAAGTTTCTCTGCTGCCAGAGTCAGGGCTTACCGGGCAGACTTTGCGAGAAATGGCTTTCCGAACCCGCTACGGCCTTAACGTTGTTGGACTGCGGCGGGCGGGTGAAGCCATGGCAGGATTGCTGGTGGATGAACCTATCCAGTTGGGCGACATTATGCTGGTGGTTGGTGACTGGAAGCTGATCAACCAGCTTTCACAGCAGAACCGTGATTTCCTGGTGCTGAGTCTGCCTGTGGAAGAGCAGGATGCCTCCCCGGCCCACAGCCAGGCACCTCATGCGATTTTCTGCCTGGCGCTGATGGTGGCGCTGATGCTGACCGACGAAATACCCAATCCAATCGCCGCGATTATCGCCTGTTTGTTGATGGGCAAATTCCGCTGTATTGATATGGAAAGTGCCTATAAGGCGATTCACTGGCCGAGCATTATTCTGATTGTCGGGATGATGCCTTTCGCTTTAGCGCTGCAGAAAACCGGCGGGGTGGATCTGATCGTTCATGGGCTGATGGAGTTTGGCGGTGGCTACGGCCCATATATCATGCTGGTGTGCCTGTTTGTGATGTGTGCGGCTATCGGGTTATTTATTTCTAATACCGCCACGGCAGTATTGATGGCGCCTATTGCGCTGGCTGCGGCTAAATCAATGGGGGTGTCGCCGTATCCGTTTGCGATGATTGTGGCGATGGCGGCTTCTGCGGCGTTTATGACGCCAGTCTCTTCACCAGTGAACACGCTGGTGCTGGGGCCAGGAAACTATAAGTTCAGCGACTTCGTGAAGCTCGGCGTGCCGTTTACGGTCATTGTGATGATCGTGAGCGTGGTGATGGTACCGATGCTGTTCCCGTTCTGATATTTACCCTCATCCCGGCCTCCTCCCTGTAAGGGAGAAGGGGAAAACATTATCCTGATTTCGCTTCGGCAGATGGACGTGTTTAAAGCGGCGAATCCTGGCTGATTTCATCCAGCGAAAGCTGGAAGCTCGGCACAAAGACCTGCATAAAATAATCCATTTCCGGGCTGTGGCGGTCGGCCAGCGTTTTTTCCAGGCGACTTTTCGCCAGCAGAAACTCGTTGTTCCCGGCCGACAGCTCCTCCAGGCATTTCAGATAAGCGCATAGCGCATCGGCCTGCTTCACCAGCGCTTTCTCTTCTTCACTGTAGCTGTGCTCATCAATCAGCGGCGCCCAGATATCACGCAGCTCTTCCGGCACCATCTCGATCAGCTTCTGCTGCGCAATCTTTTCAATGGCTTTGTATTCGTGTGCGATTTGCGAATTGAAGTATTTTACCGGCGTGGGGAGATCCCCGGTCAGCACCTCGCTGGCGTCGTGATACATCGCCAGCAGCGCAATACGTTCGGCATTTACGTTGCCGTTAAACTTGCGATTTTTGATAGCGGCAAGGGCGTGGGCAACCATGGCGACCTGCAGGCTGTGTTCAGACACGTTCTCGGTGCGGACATTCCGCATTAGTGGCCAGCGGCTAATCAGTTTCAGGCGGGAGAGGTGGGCAAAGAAATGGCTCTGACTCATGACGTTCTCGCGGTAACAACTTGGTGACGTCATTGTGCGGGGAGAAAGGGGGCATTGCAAATGCCCCCGAACGGCTTACTGATGGTAGTGTCCGAGGAAACGTCCCAGCTTAGCTATCGACATTTCCAGATCATCAATGCGCGGCAGAGTGACAATACGCACGTGATCCGGCCACGGCCAGTTAAATGCCGAACCCTGAACCAGCAGAACCTTTTCCTGCAGCAGGAAGTCCAGCACCATTTTCTGGTCGTCATGAATATTGAAGCGTTTTGCGTCAATTTTCGGGAACATGTACAGCGCCCCACGAGGCTTAACGCAGGAGACGCCGGGGATCTCGTTGATCAATTCCCAGGCACGGTTACGCTGTTCGTACAGGCGGCCACCAGGCACGATAAACTCGCTAATGCTTTGGTATCCTCCCAGCGCTGTCTGGATAGCATGCTGGGCAGGGACGTTGGCGCACAGGCGCATAGAGGCTAACATCTCCAGACCTTCAATATAGCCTTTAGCGTGTTTCTTCGGCCCGTTGAGCACCATCCAACCCTGACGGAAACCGGCCACGCGATAGGTTTTTGACAGGCCGTTGAAGGTAATGGTTAACAGATCCGGTGCCAGGGCTGCGATCGAGTGATGCTCGGCATCGTCATAAAGGATTTTGTCGTAAATCTCATCGGCAAAGATGATCAGATTGTGCTGGCGTGCAATCTCGACAATCTCTAACAGCAACTCTTTGGAGTAAACGGCGCCGGTAGGGTTGTTTGGGTTAATAATCACAATGCCGCGCGTGCGTGGGGTGATTTTAGCGCGGATATCGTCGAGGTCCGGGAACCAGTCAGAACTCTCATCACACAGATAATGCACGGCTTTGCCGCTGGACAAAGAAACGGCAGCTGTCCAAAGCGGGTAGTCCGGCGCGGGAACCAGCATTTCGTCACCGCTGTTTAGCAGCGCCTGCATCGACTGGACGATCAGTTCGGAAACGCCGTTCCCGATATAAATATCTTCCGTAGTGACATCCCGCATCCCACGAGCCTGATAATGCTGCATGATGGCTTTACGGGCAGAGAAAAGCCCTTTGGAGTCGCAATATCCCTGGGCGGTTGGAAGATTACGGATCACATCAACAAGGATTTCATCCGGCGCTTCGAAACCGAACGGCGCGGGGTTGCCGATGTTGAGCTTAAGCACTTTGTTGCCTTCTTCTTCAAGGCGTTTTGCCTCTTTGAGTACCGGGCCACGGATGTCATAACAGACATTATCAAGTTTGCTGGATTTTTCGATGGGGGACATGAAGCTTCGACCTTTGTTGTTAATTTCGCGTCCTGCCGTGGAAGCGCACCGCCACAATGTACTCCTGCTTAAGCGAGATTTGAAGGATGGGGCTTGAAGAAATGCAATTTATCTATACAGCACAATGTATAAGCACGTAACGCGATTTAAAAATACTGATGGTTAAAAAAACTATGAATTTTAGTTATTGTGGTTTTATTGGCTAATTATATCGCCGTGATGCAATGGTATTCACTGCTTCTTGCTCACTGCGGAGGGAGAGGTGCTGCCGACGTAAATGCGTTGTCGCTAAACATAAGTAAAAATTAATATTCATGCCTGAAACATTAAGGGATTAATGAAAAGGTAGTTAAAGAGATGTATATCAAAAGATTGGTCAATGTAATAGATAAATACCTCGGCAATAATTAAGTGTCTTTTATGGTGATGCTGCCAACTTACTGATTTAGTGTATGATGGTGTTTTTGAGGTGCTCCAGTGGCTTCCATTTCTATCAGCTGTCCTTCCTGCTCCGCTACTGAAGGCGTGGTGCG
>NZ_JBBCMI010000014.1:0-135464 GCF_037152415.1 Cedecea sp. AS113 | reverse complement strand
AGCGCGGTGGTCCCACCTGACCCCATGCCGAACTCAGAAGTGAAACGCCGTAGCGCCGATGGTAGTGTGGGGTCTCCCCATGCGAGAGTAGGGAACTGCCAGGCATCAAATAAAACAGAAAACCCCAGCCTGATGGCTGGGGTTTTTTGTTTATGTGGTATCAGGCCATTCCCTGCACGAGCATGGGCATGCGACAAACGTGTCGGGAACACGTTTGAACGCCGCGTGCATCGGCCCCGGAGGGGCGAGTATCAGGATGATACGCGTATTGTAGGGAACTGCCAGGCATCAAATCAGCATTAACCCCGACCGAAAGGCCGGGGTTTTTTGCTTTTTGTACCCTTCATATTTTTAGCTTTCTACGACAGAGTTATTCACTGAGTTCCTGTCTTCAATCCAGCGTAAGCATCTGCTCTTGGCTATCACTCTTAAATGAAACATTTTCACCTTTTCGCTTCTGACTCGACATTGAATCATAAACTCGGTATCGTCAGGTGTCTGGATGTCTAAACGTTTAAACGTATGCTTTGAGGATATAAGGTTATGCCGATTCGGGTGCAGGACGAGCTACCAGCCGTCAATTTCCTGCGTGAAGAAAACGTCTTTGTGATGACGACATCGCGCGCCAGCAATCAGGAAATACGTCCGTTAAAGGTACTGATCCTGAATCTGATGCCGAAGAAAATTGAGACGGAAAACCAGTTCCTGCGGCTGCTCTCCAACTCTCCACTGCAGGTGGATATCCAGCTGCTGCGTATCGACAGCCGTGAATCTCGCCATACGCCTGGCGAGCACCTCAATAACTTTTACTGTAATTTTGATGACATTAAACACGACAACTATGACGGATTGATCGTCACCGGCGCTCCGCTTGGACTGGTTGAATTTAATGATGTGGCTTACTGGCCGCAGATCCAGCAGGTGCTGGAATGGGCCAAAGATCATGTTACCTCGACGCTGTTTGTCTGCTGGGCCGTCCAGGCCGCGCTGAATATTTTATACGGTATTCCAAAACAAACTCGAGATGAAAAACTTTCTGGCGTCTACGAGCACAATGTTACTCAGCCTCATGCTTTACTGACGCGCGGCTTTGATGATTCATTCCTGGCGCCTCATTCTCGTTATGCCGACTTCCCTGCGCAGCTGATCCGGGATTACACCGATCTGGAGATCTTTGCCGAAACAGAACAGGGCGATGCCTACCTGTTTGGCAGCAGGGATAAGCGCATCGCGTTCGTAACCGGTCACCCGGAATATGATGCGCTGACGCTGTCCGGCGAGTACTTCCGCGATGTCGATGCGGGGCTTCAGCCAGAGGTGCCGTATAACTACTTCCCAGGAGACGATCCGGCGAAGAAACCTCACGCGACCTGGCGCAGCCATGGCAATCTGCTGTTCACTAACTGGCTGAACTACTACGTCTACCAGATTACGCCATTCGACCTTCGCCACATGAACCCGACGCTCGATTAAGCGTTTCAGCTTCCCATTCCAGGCGCCTTCGGCGCCTTTTTTCTATTCTGAAAATCACTTCCCGCCTTGATTAAACTTTAATCTCATAAATATCAATATGATAAATCAATTTAAAATCAAAAATGGAAATTGTTTTTGATTTTAAAAAATCATCAAGTAGTCTTAATTCTGTTGCATGAAAACTGCACAGCCGTGCGCGATTCATTTTTGGCCGTCTCGACGGGATAAGACGAAGGAGTAACCGAATGACACAACAGACAGTTAGCGAAGAGCTGGCCTTTAGCCAGCCGTTTGGCGAGCAAGAGAAGCAGATCCTCACCCCGGAAGCCGTAGAATTCCTCGGCGAGCTGGTGAGCCGCTTTACTCCACAGCGCAACAAGCTGCTGGCATCTCGCATTGCTGAACAGCAGGCCATCGACGGTGGAAAGCTTCCTGATTTCAATTCGGAAACAGATTCCATTCGTAAGAGTGATTGGCAGATTCGTGGTATTCCGCAGGAGCTGCTCGACCGCAGGGTAGAAATTACCGGTCCGGTTGAGCGAAAAATGGTGATCAACGCGCTGAATGCTAACGTAAAAGTCTTTATGGCCGACTTCGAAGATTCCCTGGCGCCGAGCTGGAGCAAAGTCATTGACGGGCAAATCAACCTGCGCGATGCGATAAACGGCACCATCAGCTGGACAAACGAAGCGGGAAAAATCTATCAGCTGAAGCCAGACCCGGCGGTACTGGTTTGCCGCGTGCGCGGCCTGCATCTGCCTGAAAAACACGTGACCTGGCGCGGGGAAGCGATCCCTGGCAGCCTGTTCGACTTCGGGCTCTATTTCCTCCACAACGTGGATGCCCTTCTGGCTAAAGGCAGCGGCCCTTATTTCTATCTGCCCAAAACCCAGTCATGGCAGGAAGCGGCCTGGTGGAGCGAAGTCTTCAGCTTCACGGAAGATCGCTTCGATCTGCCACGTGGCACCATTAAAGCGACTTTATTGATAGAAACGCTGCCAGCGGTCTTCCAGATGGATGAGATCCTGCACGCCCTGAAAGATCACATCGTGGGCCTGAACTGTGGTCGCTGGGATTACATCTTCAGCTACATCAAAACCCTAAAAAACCACCCGGATCGCGTCCTGCCGGACAGGCAGTCCGTGACGATGGATAAACCTTTCCTGAACGGTTACTCGCGGCTGCTGATCAAGACCTGTCATCGTCGCGGTGCATTTGCAATGGGCGGCATGGCGGCCTTTATCCCGAGCAAAGACAGCGCTCGCAATGAATGGGTACTGAACAAAGTCAAAGCGGACAAAGAGATGGAGGCCAATAACGGCCATGATGGTACCTGGATTGCGCATCCGGGCCTTGCGGACACGGTTGTTGAGGTGTTTGGCAAAGCGCTGGGTGAACGCCAGAACCAGCTGGACATCAGCCGCAGCGAAGATGCCCCCATCACCGCGGCGCAGTTGCTTGAGCCTTGCCCTGGCGAGCGCACCGAAGAAGGTATGCGCGCCAACATCCGCGTTGCGGTGCAGTACATCGAGGCGTGGATCTCCGGCAACGGCTGCGTACCGATTTACGGGCTGATGGAGGATGCTGCGACCGCTGAAATTTCCCGTACTTCCATCTGGCAATGGATCCATCACCAAAAGACGCTAAGCAACGGCCAGACCGTGACGAAAGCGCTGTTCCGCCAGATGCTTGCCGAAGAGATGTTGGTGATTCAGGACGAGCTGGGCGACCAGCGTTTTAGCCAGGGACGCTTCGATGAAGCTGCGCGGCTGATGGAACAAATTACCACCTCAGAAGAGTTAATCGACTTCCTGACGCTGCCGGGCTACCGCCTGCTTGCCTGAACCTAACCCTATAAAAATGGAGCATCTGAAATGAAAACCTCTCGTAGCCAACAGATTCAACAAGTACAACAAGACTGGACACAGCCGCGTTGGGAAGGCATTAAGCGTACCTATAGCGCAGAAGACGTCGTGAAACTGCGCGGTTCGCTGACCCCGGAGTGTACTCTGGCGCAGCACGGAGCGGCTAAACTCTGGCGCCTGCTGCACGGCGAGTCGAAAAAAGGCTACGTAAACAGTCTGGGGGCGTTAACCGGCGGCCAGGCTTTACAGCAGGCGAAAGCGGGTATCGAAGCCATCTACCTCTCCGGCTGGCAGGTTGCGGCGGACGCTAACCTGGCGTCCAGCATGTACCCGGATCAGTCGCTCTACCCGGCGAACTCTGTCCCTGCGGTTGTCGATCGGATCAACAACAGCTTCCAGCGTGCGGATCAGATCCAGTGGGCATCCAATATTGAACCGGGCGATCCACGCCACATTGACTACTTCCTGCCTATCGTTGCCGATGCAGAAGCCGGTTTTGGCGGCGTGCTGAACGCCTTCGAACTGATGAAGTCGATGATTCAGGCGGGTGCCGCTGCGGTGCACTTTGAAGACCAGCTGGCTTCCGTGAAGAAATGCGGCCACATGGGCGGCAAAGTCCTGGTCCCAACTCAGGAAGCTATCCAGAAGCTGACCGCTGCTCGTCTGGCGGCTGATGTGATGGGGGTTCCAACGCTGCTGATCGCCCGTACCGATGCTGATGCGGCAGATCTGATCACCTCCGACTGCGACGAATACGACCGCGAATTCATCACCGGTGAGCGCACGCAGGAAGGTTTCTACCGTACACGCGCTGGCATTGAGCAGGCTATCAGCCGCGGCCTGGCCTACGCGCCTTATGCCGACCTGGTCTGGTGTGAAACCTCTAAACCCGACCTGGACCAGGCCCGCCGTTTCGCGGAAGCCATCCATGCGCGCTTCCCAGGCAAACTGCTGGCCTATAACTGTTCGCCGTCGTTTAACTGGAAGAAAAACCTCGATGACAAAACCATCGCGTCCTTCCAGCAAGAACTGTCGGACATGGGTTACAAATACCAGTTCATCACCCTGGCGGGGATCCACAGCATGTGGTTCAACATGTTCGATCTGGCGCACTCTTATGCGCAGGGGGAGGGCATGCGCCACTATGTTGAGAAGGTACAGCAGCCTGAATTTGCCGCCGCTTCTGAAGGCTACACCTTCGTTTCTCACCAGCAGGAAGTGGGCACCGGCTACTTTGACCGCGTAACCACCGTCATCCAGGGCGGCGCTTCTTCCGTCACGGCGCTGACAGGTTCGACGGAAGAAGAGCAGTTCTGAACAAACTTTATTTTCCCCCTCTCCTTTGGGAGAGGGCCGGGGTGAGGGGAGAAATAAATGTCACACAGGCTGGAGCTGCTAATTGCCCACACCATCCTGCAGGGGTTTGACGCGCAATACGGTCGATTTCTGGAGGTCACCGCGGGTGCCCAGCAGCGCTTTGAACAGGCCGACTGGCACGCCGTTCAACAGGCGATGAAAAGCCGCATCAACCTGTACGATCATCACGTAGGTCTCGTCGTAGAACAGCTTCGCTGCATTACCGGCGGGCAGAACACCGACGCGGCCTTTTTACTGCGCGTGAAAGAGCAATACACCCGGCTACTGCCGGATTACCCGCGTTTTGAAATTGCCGAAAGCTTTTTTAATTCTGTCTATTGTCGGCTCTTCGACCACCGCTCGCTTACTCCCGAGCGGCTTTTTATCTTCAGCTCCCAGGCAGGCAAACAGCTTCGGCCGCTGCCTCGCCCACTGGCAAAAACTTTTTCCCCGGAGCAAGGCTGGACGACGTTGCTCACGACCTTGCTCTCCGATCTCCCGCTGCGCCTGCCCTGGCAGGATATTGCGCGGGATGTGGGGTTTATCCTCGCCCATCTGCATGAAACCTTCGGCGCAGAAACATTGCGGACGGCCACGCTGGAAGTGGCTAATGAACTGTTTTACCGCAATAAAGCCGCCTGGCTGGTTGGCAAACTGGTTCTGCCGGGAGGAAAAATTCCCTTTTTATTGCCGATCCATCGCACCGATGATGGCCGGTTAATGGTAGACACCTGCCTGACCAGCTCCCCCGAAGCCAGTATCGTTTTCGGCTTTGCGCGTTCCTATTTCATGGTTTATGCCCCTTTCCCCGCCGCGCTCGTGGAGTGGCTACGCGAGATTCTACCGGGAAAAACTACCGCCGAACTGTACATGGCGATTGGCTGCCAGAAGCACGGCAAAACCGAAAGCTATCGCGAATATCTGACCTACATTCACAGCACGGCTGAGCAGTTTATTGAGGCACCCGGCATACGCGGCATGGTGATGCTGGTGTTCACGCTGCCGGGCTTCGATCGCGTGTTTAAAGTGATAAAAGACAAATTCGCGCCGCAAAAAGAAGTCACCGCCGAAAGGGTCCGTGCCTGCTACCAACTGGTTAAAGAGCACGACCGCGTGGGGCGCATGGCGGATACGCAGGAGTTTGAAAACTTCGTGCTGGATAAGCGGCAGATAAGTGCCGACCTCATGTCGCTGCTGCTTGAAGAAGTGCCTGAAAAACTGACCGATCTTGGCGACCGCATTGCCATCAGCCATCTCTACATTGAGCGGCGAATGGTGCCGCTTAACCTGTGGCTGGAGCAGGTAGAAGGCCAGCAGTTAAGGGATGCGGTGGAAGAGTACGGCAATGCCATTCGTCAGCTGGCGGCAGCCAATATCTTCCCTGGCGACATGCTATTTAAAAACTTTGGCGTGACGCGTCACGGGCGGGTGGTGTTCTACGATTACGATGAAATTTGCTACATGACCGAGGTGAATTTCCGGGATATTCCGCCGCCGCGTTACCCGGAAGATGAACTCTCTTCGGAGCCGTGGTACAGCATCTCGCCCGGAGATGTTTTCCCGGAAGAGTTCCGGCACTATCTTTGTGCAGACAAACGCATTCGCCCGTTATTCGATGAAATGCACGCCGACCTGTTCCGCGCCGACTTTTGGCGCGCTTTGCAAACCCGCATCCGCGATGGCTATGTAGAAGATGTTTATGCTTATCGCCGCCGCCAGCGCTTCAGCCAGCGGTTTGGGGAAGTGAAGCGAGCGGGCTAGCGCCCGCCGCCGTAAGCCAGAGTAATGTCCTTCGCGGCTTTGATCACCAGCGCACCCAGCTCCGTCACGCGGTCATCAGTGATGCGCGAAATCGGGCCAGAAATAGAGATCGCCGCGAATGCCTCATGGTGTTCATCGTAGATGCACGAAGCCACGCAGCGCAGCCCCAGGGCATGCTCTTCATCGTCAAATGAATAACCGCGCTTGCGGGTTTGCGCTAAATCTTCTTTTAAATGCAGCGGCGAAGTCAGCGTGGCTGGCGTGTAGCTGTGCAGACCTTTGCGGTGCAGCAGGCCCGTCAGTTCGTCGTCGTTTAGCTGAGCCAGAAACGCCTTGCCCGCGCCGGATGCGTGCATCGGCAGCTTGCCGCCAATAGGTGCTGACATACGCATCAGCTGCGTGCACTGAACCTGGTCGATAATAATTGCCTGGTGATCGCTCTTGTCGAGTACCGCGAGGTTGACGGTTTCACCGGAGGCTTCCATCAGTTTGCGCAGAATAGGGTGCACAATGGCTAGCAGATTGCGGCTTTGCAGGAAGCTGCTGCCGACGACAAATGCGTGCGCGCCAATCGTCCAGTGGCCAAGATCGCCCACCTGATGCACAAAGCCTAACTGCTGCATTGTGGTGAGCAGGCGATGGGTGGTGGAATTGGGCAAACCAGCCTGCTGGGCAAGCTCGGTGAGCGCCACGCTACCGTCAGATTCGGCAATCCACTCCAGCAGCTTAAGGCCGCGGGTCAGGGACTGCACTTGCCCGGTGGCAGCCGGAGCCGCAGCGGCGGCGGTGCGGGGTTTCTTACCTCGTTTAGCGGGGACTGTAGCAACCATACCGGACTCCTTTTCGTATCGTGGAAATCATTTTCGTTTTATTTGGCGAATTTGCAACCGCTACTCAGACTGATCGGAGGAGTGATGCTGAACATCTCTCATGTTCCCGATATGCGGCTTTTACGACCCTATAGATTGTGCAAGTATGGGATGGCATATCCGTCAGGCAGGGAAAACAGGTGGGAGTGAGGTGTGAGCAACAACGTAGAGAAGCTGAAGCAACAACTGAGTGAGCGCATTCTGGTGCTGGACGGCGGTATGGGGACCATGATCCAAAGCTACCGCCTTGATGAGAGTGATTTCCGCGGCGAGCGTTTTGCCGACTGGCCGTGTGACCTTAAAGGCAACAATGACCTGCTGGTGCTCAGCAAACCGGAAATTATCGCCGCGATTCACTATGCCTACTTTGAAGCTGGCGCCGACATCGTCGAAACCAACACCTTTAACTCCACCACCATTGCAATGGCGGATTACCAAATGGAGTCGCTGTCGGCGGAAATTAACTACGAAGCCGCTAAGCTGGCGCGTTCCTGTGCCGACGAATGGACGGCCCGTACGCCGGAAAAACCGCGTTACGTCGCCGGTGTGCTTGGCCCGACCAACCGCACGGCATCAATTTCTCCAGACGTGAACGACCCGGCCTTCCGCAACATCACCTTTGATCAGCTGGTCGCCGCTTACCGTGAATCGACCAAAGCGCTGGTGGAGGGTGGGGCCGATCTGATCATGATCGAGACGGTCTTCGACACCCTGAATGCCAAAGCCGCCATCTTCGCCGTAAAGGCCGAGTTTGAAGCGCTTGGCGTTGATCTGCCGATCATGATTTCCGGCACCATTACCGATGCGTCAGGCCGTACGCTTTCCGGTCAGACGACGGAAGCTTTCTATAACTCCCTGCGCCACGCCGACGCGCTCTCTTTCGGACTTAACTGCGCGCTGGGGCCGGACGAACTGCGACAGTACGTGGCTGAACTGTCACGCATTGCCGAGTGCTACGTGACGGCTCACCCTAATGCTGGTCTGCCAAACGCTTTTGGTGAATACGACCTTGATGCGGACGCGATGGCGCAGCAGATCGGGGAATGGGCGCAGGCCGGATTCCTGAACATTGTCGGCGGCTGTTGCGGGACAACGCCTGCGCATATCGCCGCAATGAGCGCGGCGGTAGCAGGCGTTGCGCCGCGTAAACTCCCCGATCTGCCGGTTGCCTGTCGCCTCGCCGGGCTTGAGCCGCTGAATATCGGCGCGGATAGCCTGTTCGTTAACGTCGGGGAACGCACCAACGTTACCGGCTCGGCAAAGTTTAAGCGTCTGATCAAAGAAGAGAAATACAGCGAAGCGCTGGACGTGGCGCTGCAGCAGGTGGCCAGCGGCGCGCAGATCATCGACATCAACATGGACGAGGGAATGCTCGACGCCGAAGCGGCGATGGTGCGTTTCCTGAACCTGATTGCCGGTGAGCCGGATATCGCCCGGGTGCCCATCATGATCGACTCCTCGAAATGGGAGGTGATCGAGAAAGGGCTGAAGTGCATTCAGGGCAAAGGCATCGTTAACTCTATTTCCATGAAAGAAGGCACTGAGCCGTTTATCCATCATGCGAAGCTGGTACGCCGCTACGGCGCGGCGATGGTGGTGATGGCGTTCGATGAAGTGGGCCAGGCCGATACGCGAGAGCGTAAAATCGAGATTTGCCGCCGGGCCTATAAAATTCTTACCGAAGAGGTAGGCTTCCCACCGGAAGACATCATCTTTGACCCGAACATCTTCGCGGTGGCGACCGGCATCGAAGAACATAACAACTACGCCCAGGATTTTATCGGCGCCTGCGAAGATATTAAGCGCGAGCTGCCCCATGCGATGATCTCCGGCGGCGTGTCTAACGTCTCCTTCTCTTTCCGCGGCAACGAGCCGGTGCGCGAGGCCATCCACGCGGTATTCCTTTACTACGCAATTCGCAATGGCATGGACATGGGGATCGTCAACGCCGGGCAACTGGCGATATATGACGATCTTCCGGCTGAACTGCGGGATGCCGTCGAAGACGTCATTCTCAACCGCCGCGACGACAGCACTGAACGTCTGCTGGAGCTGGCCGAAAAATATCGCGGCAGCAAAAGCGATGACGGCGCCAATGCTCAACTGGCGGAGTGGCGTAGCTGGGACGTAGTGAAACGTCTCGAGTATTCGCTGGTGAAAGGCATCACCGAGTTTATCGAAGCGGATACCGAAGAGGCCCGCCAGCAGTCGACTCGCCCAATAGAAGTGATTGAAGGCCCGCTGATGGCGGGAATGAACGTGGTGGGGGATTTGTTCGGCGAAGGGAAAATGTTCCTGCCGCAGGTGGTGAAATCGGCTCGCGTGATGAAGCAGGCGGTGGC
Organism: Cedecea sp. AS113; assembly: GCF_037152415.1. Lineage (NCBI taxonomy): Bacteria > Pseudomonadati > Pseudomonadota > Gammaproteobacteria > Enterobacterales > Enterobacteriaceae > Cedecea > Cedecea sp. AS113. The sequence goes on along the minus strand of NZ_JBBCMI010000014.1, from coordinate 125,798 downwards.
TTACCTTGAGCCGTACATCGAAGCCAGCAAAGAGCAGGGCAGCAGCAACGGTAAAATCGTGCTGGCGACCGTCAAAGGCGACGTCCATGACATCGGCAAGAACATCGTCGGCGTAGTGCTGCAATGTAACAACTACGAGATTATCGATCTTGGCGTGATGGTGCCCGGCGAGAAAATTTTGAAAACCGCCCGTGAAGTGGGGGCCGATATCATTGGCCTGTCCGGGCTTATCACCCCGTCGCTGGACGAAATGGTCAACGTGGCCAAAGAGATGGAGCGGCAGGGCTTTACGCTGCCGCTGCTGATCGGCGGGGCAACTACGTCAAAAGCCCACACGGCGGTGAAAATAGAGCAGAACTACAGCGGGCCAACCGTCTACGTGCAGAACGCCTCGCGCACCGTCGGCGTGGTTTCTGCTCTGCTTTCAGAAACCCAGCGCGATGAATTTGTCGCCCGCACCCGCAAAGAATACGAAGTTGTTCGTACGCAGCACGCGCGTAAAAAACCGCGCACGCCGCCGGTTACGCTGGAAGTCGCGCGGGATAACGATCTGCCTTTCGACTGGGAAAACTACACGCCTCCGGTTCCGCACCGGCTGGGCGTGCAGGAAGTGACCGCCAGCATTGAAACGCTGAGGAACTACATCGACTGGACGCCGTTCTTCATGACCTGGTCGCTGGCCGGAAAATATCCGCGCATTCTGGAAGATGAGGTTGTTGGCGAGGAGGCAAAACGGCTGTTTAAAGACGCTAACGACATGCTGGATATGCTCCACCGGACGAAAACAATGACGCCGCGCGGCGTGGTCGGCCTGTTCCCGGCGAATCGCGTGGGGGACGACGTGGAGATTTATGCCGATGAAACACGCTCTCAGGTGAAAGGCTTCAGCCGCCATCTGCGCCAGCAAACGGAAAAGAACGGCTTCCCGAACTACTGCATTGCCGATTTTGTGGCGCCTAAACACAGCGGTAAAGCCGACTACATCGGTGCTTTTGCGGTCACCGGTGGTATTAAAGAAGACGCGCTGGCGGGCGCCTACGATGCGCAGCACGATGATTACAACAAAATCATGGTGAAAGCGGTTGCCGACCGCCTGGCCGAAGCTTTTGCTGAATATCTGCACGAGCGCGTGCGTAAAGTTTACTGGGGCTACGCGGCCACGGAAAACCTCAGCAACGAGGAACTGATTCGCGAGAATTACCAAGGCATTCGCCCGGCACCGGGCTACCCGGCCTGCCCGGAGCACACGGAAAAAGCGGCCATCTGGGCGCTGCTGGACGTCGAAAACGTGATTGGCATGAAGCTCACCGAGTCTTACGCCATGTGGCCCGGTGCGTCGGTTTCCGGCTGGTACTTCAGCCACCCGGACAGCAAGTACTTCGCCGTCGCGCAAATTCAGCGCGACCAGGTCGAAGATTACGCCCGACGCAAAGGCATGCCGGTCAGCGAGGTCGAACGCTGGCTTGCGCCGAACCTCGGGTACGACGCCGACTGACTCACAAACCTGTTATCTTTCCTTACAACTTACAAGGCGCTCTGGGGGCGCCTTGTCTCTTTATTGAAGTTAAACCCTTATACTGAAGGATGGTGGCTATTTTTGCTTCGGGAACCCTAAAAACGATAAGGAGAACAAGAATCCGTGCTGACGTTGTTACACCTGCTGTCCGCCGTTTCGCTGCTGGTCTGGGGTACGCACATTGTGCGCACCGGTATCATGCGCGTTTACGGTGCCAACCTGCGCAGTGTGCTTAGCCACAGCGTAGAAAAGAAACCGCTCGCCTTCTGCGCCGGGATAGGCGTGACCGCGCTGGTGCAGAGCAGTAATGCCACCACCATGCTGGTGACCTCGTTCGTTGCCCAGGATTTGGTGGCGCTCGCCCCTGCGCTGGTGATTGTGCTGGGAGCTGATGTCGGTACAGCGCTAATGGCGCGTATCCTGACCTTCGATCTTTCGTGGCTTTCGCCGCTGCTGATTTTCATCGGCGTAATCTTCTTCCTCAGCCGCAAGCAGACTCGCGCCGGGCAGCTTGGCCGCGTGGGGATTGGCCTGGGTCTTATTCTGCTGGCGCTCGAGCTGATTGTGGGAGCCGTTACGCCGATTACCCAGGCGAACGGCGTCCAGGTGATCTTCGCTTCCCTGACCGGCGACATCATGCTCGACGCGCTGATTGGCGCGATGTTTGCCATTATCAGCTATTCGAGCCTGGCTGCCGTCCTGTTGACGGCCACGCTGACCTCAACCGGCGTGATCTCGTTTGATGTGGCGCTGTGTCTGGTTATCGGGGCTAACCTCGGCTCCGGCCTGCTGGCAATGATCAATAACAGCGCCGCGAATGCTGCCGCCCGTCGTGTGGCGTTGGGCAGCCTGCTGTTCAAGCTGGTGGGCAGCCTGCTGGTGCTGCCGTTTGTGCATGTCCTGGCCCGGCTGATGCATCACCTGCCGTTGCCGGAGTCTGAACTGGTTATCTACTTCCACGTGTTCTACAACCTGATTCGTTGCCTGGTGATGGTGCCGTTTGCCGAGCCAATGGCACGCTTCTGCCGCCGGGTGATCAGCGAAGCGCCGGAAGTCGACGCCCGAATGAAGCCGAAGCACCTCGATCCTACGGCGCTGGATACTCCCGCGCTGGGGTTATCTAACGCCGCGCGGGAAACCCTGAGAATGGGCGACGTGCTGGAGCAGATGCTGGAAACCTGGAGCAAGGTGATGCACGGCGAGCCGCGCCAGGAAAAAGAGCTGCGCAAGCTAGCTGACGACGTGGACGTGCTGTATACCGCCATCAAACTTTACCTTGCGCAGATGCCGAAGGAAGATCTGGCGGAAATGGAGTCGCGCCGCTGGGCGGAAATCATCGAAATGTCGCTGAACCTGGAGCAGGCGGCGGACATCATCGAACGTATGGGCAGCGAGGTGGCGGATAAATCTCTCGCCGCGCGCCGGGCCTTCTCGCCGGACGGCCTGACCGAGCTGGATAACCTGCTCCAGCAGTTGATCAGCAACCTGCAGCTGAGCCTGTCGGTGTTCTTCTCGAGCGACCTGGGCAGTGCCCGCCGGCTGCGCCGGAACAAACACCGCTTCCGCATCATGAACCGCCGCTACTCCCATGCCCACGTTGATCGCCTGCACCAGCAGAACGTGCAGAGCATCGAGACTAGCTCGCTGCACCTCGGGCTGCTGGGGGACATGAAGCGCCTGAACTCGTTGTTCTGTTCCGTTGCCTACAGCGTGCTGGACCAACCGGACGATGACGACGAGCGGGATGAATATTGATCGTCAACTCGGCATCGCTCTATAATTAAATAATGTATGCGCATTACAATGGGGGTTAATATGCGTGTTGAAAGTACAGCCGCTAAAAAATCGGTGAATGTCACGCTAGCGCCGGAGATTCTGGATGAGGCCCGTAGGCTGAAACTAAATATCTCGGCGGTACTGACCGAGGCATTAATCGAGAAATTTCGCGAAAACGCTCGGGCTGAGTGGCTCAAGGATAATCAGGAAAAGATTGCCGCGCTTAATGAGTTTGTTGAGGAGCACGGCTCGTTCAGTGATTTTCAGAGGAGCTTCTGATGGAACAGTTTCACGCCTACGAAAATACTGGCGCAGGGAAGAAAACGTATCCTTATCTCATCAATATGCAGCACCCCATTGCTGATGCCTTAAAGCATGTCCTGGTCATTCCCGTTATTGAACGCGAATTACTGGGTGCCATGCCTCCAGAAAAAATCTGCCCCATCGTGACGATTGAGGGGCAGCCTTGCGTGGCGATGACTCACATGATGGCAGGTATTCCGCTTAAAGAACTCGGTGCTTCAGTCGCGGATTTGACGCATTACAGAGATGAGCTGTGTGGCGCCGTTGATTTTATGATTCAGGTTTACTAACAAGCCCATTTTGCGGTTCGCAACGCCCTGCGGGTAAGGTATAGTCCTGGGTTTTCGGAGGAGCCATGCTGACTAATTCATCTATTCGTCTTAACAAATACATCAGCGAGAGCGGGATCTGCTCACGCCGTGACGCCGATCGCTACATCGAACAGGGCAACGTTTTTATTAACGGCAAACGCGCCAAAATTGGCGATCAGGTTTTTGCCGGCGACAGCGTGAAGGTGAATGGTCAGCTCATCGAACCCCGCAACGAAGAAGACCTGGTGCTCATTGCGCTGAATAAGCCGGTGGGAATTGTAAGCACCACGGAAGACGGCGAGAAAGACAACATCGTGGACTACGTGAACCACAGCAAGCGCGTGTTCCCCATTGGCCGCCTGGACAAAGATTCTCAGGGGCTGATTTTCCTCACCAACCACGGCGACCTGGTGAACAAAATTCTGCGTGCCGGGAACGACCATGAGAAAGGGTACGTGGTCACGGTGAACAAGCCGGTTACCGACGAGTTTATTCGTGGTATGGGGGCAGGCGTGCCGATTCTGGGCACCGTCACCAAGAAATGCAAAGTTAAAAAAGAAGCGCCGTTTGCGTTTCGCATCACCCTGGTTCAGGGGCTGAACCGCCAGATTCGCCGCATGTGTGAACACTTTGGCTATGAAGTGACGAAGCTGGAACGTACGCGCATCATGAACGTTAATCTCACTGGGATCCCGCTTGGGGAATGGCGCGACCTGACGGATGATGAACTGATTGAGCTGTTTAAGCTGATTGAGGATTCGTCCTCTGAGGCGAAGCCGGCTAAAAAAGCGAAGCCAAAAGCGGCCAGCCCGGCGGCGAAAAAACCGTTGGTAAGTGGCCCGAAAAGCTCAGCCAAAACGCCCGCTGAGCTTGCCTCGCGTAAACGCTTTGCTTCTCCAGGCCGGAAGAAAAAGGGCCGTTAAACTAGCGTTTGCCTCGCGTATGGTTGTTGGCTGACCATGAATAAGTCGTCGTCGTATCCGGCTTTAAGGCATTTTGTTTCTTCAGCTGGCGAGCTTTCTTAGCCGCCAGCGCTCGTTCCGCCATCAGCTTGTCGATGTACTCTTTTTTTACCTGATTAGTCTCTGAGTTGGTCAACGTACGACCGTGGGCAATGCGGGCGCGATCCAGCAGCGTTTTTAGCTCACGCTGTTCGCTTTCCGTCATGTCCTGCTGTGTCAGTCTGGCTGTAGCCATCGTTGCAATCTCCCAGGAAAGGACTCTCAGTGTAAAACAAACCCACCGCGCCGACGAGACAAAAAAGCCTGCATCAGCAGGCTTTTAGCGATTATTTTTTGCCGTCTGGCTTCGGCGTTATCGCTTTGCCGGACCAATACCCGGCCAGCAGAGAGCCGGACAGATTGTGCCAGACGGAGAACAGCGCGCCAGGCAGCGCTGCGAGCGGCGAGAAGTAAATTTTACCCAAGGTGGCTGCAAGACCGGAGTTCTGCATTCCCACTTCGATGGCCAGCGTCCGACAGGTCGACTCGTCAAACCCAAACAGACGTCCGCCCCAGTAACCGCCGAGCAGGCCAATGGTGTTATGCAGAATCACCGCGACAATCACCACCAGGCCAACGGAAGCGATGTGTGACGCCGAGCCTGCCACAACTGCGCTAATGATGGCGAGAATACAAAGCATGGAAAATGCAGGCAGCCAGGGCTCCACGCGCTTCACCAGGCGTGGGAACAGATGATGCACAATCAGGCCAAGGCCAATCGGGATGATGACGATTTGCAGAATACTGACCAGCATGCCCATCACATCGACTTTAATGTCGGCGTCGACATAGAGACGGGTGAGCAGCGGCGTGGCAAATACGCCGACCAGTGTAGAAACAGAAGATATTGTTACGGAGAGCGCAACATCACCTTTGGCCAAGTAAATCATGACGTTGGACGCCGTGCCGCTGGCTACGCTGCCGACCAGCACCATCCCGGCTGATAGGTCGGGCGGCATATGGAACAACATTGCCAGCAGCCACGCCGCCAGCGGCATCACCAGGTAATGCAGAAAAATGCCTGCAGCTACCGGGGCCGGGCGCGACAGCACGCGTTTAAAGTCTTCAAGCCGCAGGTGGACGCCCATGCCAAACATAATGAGCATCAGCAGCGTGCTGACCCACGGGCCAATCGGGATAAAGGTTGAGGGGGTATAATACGCAGCGACGGAGAGCAGCAGCGCCCAAAGCGGGAACAGCCGGGTTAGGGTGGCGATCATAGCGATGTCCTTGCAGAGTTTGTGTTGTTTTATGGTTATAAAAAAAGCCGGGTGCGAGCCCGGCTGTCTGTATTCATGGCATGGATTGAACGGTTATTCAAACAGGTTGCGGTGCAGTTTCTGCACGACCTGCTCTGCATCGTCGCCAGGCACCAGGAAGCACAGGTTGTAGCTGGAAGCGCCGTAGCAAATCATGCGGATGTTGAACGGGTCGAGCACGCCGAACACTTCTTTGCCTACGCCACAGGCCTGGGACAGTTTATTGCCTATGATGGCCACCAGCGCCAGGTTCTCTTCGACTTCCACGCGGCACAGCGATGAAAGCTCGGTGAGCAGCGCGGTGGTCAGCAGGCTGTCGCCAGTGGAGGTAGAGCCGGTGGTGTCCATGGTCAACGCCACGCTCACTTCGGAGGTGGTGATCAGATCCACGGAAATATTATGGCGAGCCAGAATGCTGAACACTTCCGCCAGGAAACCACGGGAATGGAGCATATGCAGGCTGTGCAGCGTCAGCAGCGTTTGCTTGCGACGTACCGCAAGGGCGCGGAAGAGCGGTGGATTTTCCGTTTTTTTGCATACCAAAGTTCCGCCAGCAGCAGGATCTTTGCTGGAGCCAACGAACACCGGAATGTCGCAGCGCACGGCGGGCAGCAGCGTGGCCGGGTGCAGGACTTTCGCGCCAAAGGTCGCCATTTCAGCGGCTTCTTCAAAGGCGATGCGGTCAATGCGTTTTGCCGCAGGTACCATACGCGGATCGGTGGTGTAGATGCCCGGCACGTCGGTCCAGATATCTACGCGCGCGGCATTTAACGCTTCACCAAGCAGCGCGGCGGTATAGTCGCTGCCGCCGCGGCCAAGCGTGGTCGTTCGGCCTTTTTCTTCGCTCCCAATAAAGCCCTGAGTGATCACCAGGGATTCCGCGAGGCGCGGCAGCATCTGCTGGCTTGCCAGTTCCGCCAGCGCGGCGATATCCGGTTCGGCACGGCCGAAGCGGTCGTTGGTGCGCATGACTTTACGAATGTCGAACCACTGCGCTTCCACCTGACGTTCACGCAGGATTTCCACAAATAGCAGGGTGGACATTAGTTCGCCGTGGCTGACCAGTTCATCGGTCAGCGCGGTGGAGGTCGCCAGAGAGGCGGCTTCCGCAAGGGTCGTGATGTTTTCAAGCAGGCGGTCGATTTCTTCGCGAATAACGTCCGGATTCGCCAGACGCTCAACGATGTTGTACTGGATTTTGCGGATGGCATCGAGCTTGACGAAGCGCTCGGTCGCTTCGAGGCCTTCAGCCAGAGCAACCAGCAGGTTAGTCACGCCAGCGGAGGCGGAAAGCACCACCACGCGGACGTGGCTATCGGCCAGCACCACATCGGCGCTGCGGTTCATCGCGTCGAAATCGGCGACGCTGGTCCCACCAAATTTGGCGACTACGGTTTGAGACATAACTACCTCGTGTCAGGGGCCATTAACTGGCAAAAAAGTATTCAGCCTTGGCACAAGGGAAGAGCGGTAAACGGGTGGGCGCAGAGCAGGAGAACTACGATATCACCCAGAAGTGCTCCACCTTGTCTATCCAGCTTTGGAGCCGGATATGAAACGCTCGACTGCGAACGTTTCTGGTGACAACCCAGAGGATTCAGCCCCTGCAGCCGACAATAAGCGTGACCAGCCGCTTCATCATCTCGGCGTTGCTCCCCCTCACGTATCGTCCTTGTTACTGGTTTCTCGGATACGATTTTCTGGGCAACGCGCCTCTTCTGGCCTGCGCACGCGCAGGTAGCGCCTAATAAATAAAGCTTCGGCGAAGGCATGTCAACTGCGGGGTTATGCGGATTTTTCATGTTAAATCGGTAATCAGGAATTTAACTTATAAGAGGGTATTTTTGCCGCTTTTTAGGGGGTTACGGGAAACCCTCGGTTAATGGCATAAAATCAATCACAATTTTTGCCTGCAGGCGCTACAATCGACCGAAGTCACAATTCTCAAATCAGAAGAGTATTGCTATGAAAAACATCAACCCGAAGCAGACCTCTGCCTGGCAGGCACTCCAGAAACATTACGATGAGATGAAAGACGTTACGCTTTCCGACCTGTTCGCGAAAGATAACGACCGCTTCAGCAAGTTCTCCGCAACTTTCGATGACCTGATGCTGGTGGACTTCTCCAAAAACCGCATCACCACCGAAACCCTCGAAAAACTGCAGGCGCTGGCGAAAGAAACCGATCTGCAGAGCGCGATCAAATCCATGTTCGCCGGCGAGAAAATCAACCGCACCGAAGACCGCGCCGTGCTGCACGTTGCGCTGCGTAACCGCAGCAACACGCCTATCGTGGTCGATGGCAAAGACGTAATGCCGGAAGTGAACGCGGTGCTTGAGAAGATGAAAGCCTTCTCTGAAAGTATCATCAGCGGGAACTGGAAAGGCTACACCGGTAAAGCCATCACCGACGTGGTTAACATCGGTATCGGCGGCTCTGACCTCGGCCCATTCATGGTTACCGAAGCGCTGCGTCCATACAAAAATCACCTCAACATGCACTTTGTGTCCAACGTTGACGGTACCCACATTGCCGAAGTGCTGAAGAAAGTTAACCCGGAAACCACGCTGTTCCTGGTGGCCTCTAAAACCTTCACCACTCAGGAAACGATGACTAACGCCCACAGCGCGCGTGACTGGTTCCTGCGTGCCGCTGGCGATGAAAAGCACGTGGCAAAACACTTCGCTGCGCTGTCCACCAACGGGAAAGCCGTCGGTGAGTTTGGTATCGACACCGCAAACATGTTCGAATTCTGGGACTGGGTTGGCGGCCGCTACTCTCTGTGGTCCGCGATTGGCCTGTCCATCATTCTGTCCGTGGGCTTCGACAACTTTGTTGAGCTGCTGTCCGGCGCGCACGCGATGGACAAACACTTCTCCACCACGCCTGCCGAGCAAAACCTGCCGGTTCTGCTGGCGCTGATCGGCATCTGGTACAACAATTTCTTCGGTGCTGAAACTGAAGCGATTCTGCCATACGACCAGTACATGCATCGCTTTGCCGCCTACTTCCAGCAGGGCAACATGGAGTCCAACGGTAAGTACGTTGACCGCAACGGCAACGCCGTGGACTACCAGACTGGCCCAATTATCTGGGGTGAGCCGGGTACCAACGGGCAGCACGCGTTCTACCAGCTGATCCACCAGGGGACCAAAATGGTGCCTTGCGACTTCATCGCACCGGCTATCAGCCATAACGCGCTGTCGGATCACCATCCAAAACTGCTGTCTAACTTCTTCGCACAGACCGAAGCGCTGGCGTTCGGGAAATCCCGTGAAGTGGTTGAGCAGGAATACCGTGAGCAGGGTAAAGATCCGGCCACGCTGGACCACGTTGTGCCGTTCAAAGTGTTCGAAGGCAACCGCCCAACCAACTCCATCCTGCTGCGCGAAATTACCCCGTTCAGCCTGGGCGCGCTGATTGCACTTTACGAACACAAAATCTTCACCCAGGGCGCGATCCTGAACATCTTCACCTTCGACCAGTGGGGCGTGGAGCTGGGCAAACAGCTGGCTAACCGCATCCTGCCAGAGCTGGGTGACGACAAACAAATCGCCAGCCACGACAGCTCAACCAACGGCCTGATTAACCGCTATAAAGCATGGCGTGATTAATTAAACCGCGTGATGAAAATATGCCAGCCTCGTGCTGGCATATTTTTTATAAGAGTTATCCCCTTGTCGTCATAATTTTCGATATTGCCACCCTGAGGTTAATCCTAAAAATGATTTTCCCGCCGCTTTGTCAGGGCTTTAATTTAAGATTATATTGAATTGATATTTCCAATGCCTCTTGGTAAATAATTGTTTTTGTTTGAATAACTTTCATTTAAATATAACTCAATTCTTGATTTTTACTCTTTTTCTTAAAGTTCATCCCTTATTTTCTGCAGGCTAATTCATCACATTGTGTTGTGTATACTCGATCGCGCCTGAAACCTTTTCAGGTAAATCTCCATTCATTCAATGAAGGGAAATTGTAATGAGAAAAACCCTTTATGGCGCTTTAGCCATATTTACGCTGGCTGCCGCCGGCGCGGCGAATGCTGACCCTGTAGCTGTGGGTGATGCGGCCGGCGCGCAGGCGACGTCTGTGTCTGCAGGCAGTTCTGCTGCAACCAGCGCCAGCACTGTTGGGTCTGCGGTTGGTGTGGCATTAGCCGCAACCGGTGGCGGCGACGGTTCAAACACCGGAACCACCACAACCACGACGACCAGCACCACCACCCGTTAACGTTTGGGTGTTTTTAACCATAACCACACTTCGGTGTGGTTATTTTAAATCGGGGAATCACCGTGCAGCGACTCGCAATACTCTTTGTCTGTCTGTTACTCCAGGCGTGCTCAGCGACCACCAGAGGGCTTGGCACCTCGCTTTGGAACAGTATTGCCGGAGGTGGGGGCGTGCAGCTTACCGACGATGAAATTGCCGAGATGCGCTACGCGAGCCAGTACATGAGCATCAACAACGGCCCGCAGCTGTTTGTGGTGCTGGCCTATAACGAAGACGGCCAGCAGAAGTGGGTGACGCAGGACAGATCGGTCATCGTCACGCAGAACGGCCGCATTGTGAAAACCTCCGGGCTGGGCGACAACCTGACGGAAGTGACCAACCTGGCCCGTGACCCGCTGGCGAACGTGAAACAGATTAAGGATGGCGCGAGCTGGACCCGGCAGATGGCCTGGACTGAACGCCAGCAGGTTCGCTACGCCACAGCAACGTCCACCTTTGAATTTGACGGCACCGACACGGTGAAGCTTGGCAGTAGCGTGACCAAAGTACGCGTCCTGGAAGAAGAGGTAACCGCGCTCGGGAAAAGCTGGACGAACCGCTATTGGGTGGACGATGAAGGCCAAATCCGCAAATCAAAACAGTACCTTGGCCCCGGCTACTGGCCCATTACCACGCTTCTTGTGAAGGCGGCAAAACAATGAAAAAACTCCCCTTTACGTTTATGGCTCTGCTTTTTGCCAGCGCCTTTACCCACGCAGAAAGTACCGTGACGGTCTATACCCAACCGCAAACGCAGCCGCGGGTGATTAAAGATGCCGCCAGGCTGGCGGATTTGGTGACTAACCCTGCGTTAAGCAGCACCTGGTGGCCTGCGGCGGTGATTAGCACCCGGCAGGCAAGCGCCGCAGAAGAGCAAAAACACCAGCAGCTTCTGGCGCGCCTGGCTGAAGTGGCGGCGGACGAAGGCGGAGACGACGGGGCGGCAATCAACGGACTGCGCCAGCAGCTCAGCGCTATGCATGTGACCGGGCGGCAGTTTGTCAATCTGGACCCCGACTGGGTTCGCCTTCGCCCACAATCAAACGTGCCGCTTCAGGGGGAATACAGCCTTTGGGCCGGCCCGCAGCCCACAACCATCACCCTGGTGGGATTAGTCAGTTCGCCCGGCGTGAAACCTTTTACCCCCGGACGCAGCGTGGATGACTATCTGGACGACGTCAGCCTGTTGAGCGGGGCCGAAAGAAGTTATGCCTGGGTGATTTACCCGGACGGCAAAATCGAAAAAGCGCCAGTTGCTTACTGGAATAAACGCCATAGAGAACCGTCGCCAGGTAGCCTTATCTTTGTGGGATTCTCTGACCGCCTTTTCAGCGCCACCTTTGATGAGCTGAACCAGCAGATTCTTAATACCCTGACCCATCGGATACCGGATTAATGAAAAAACGTTACCTGTATAGCCTGATTGCGCTGGCGGTGACTTCCGCCTGCCGCGCCGAAACGTATCCGGCTCCCGTTGGCCCTTCGCAGGCAGACTTTGGCGGCGCGGGTCTGCTGCAAACGCCGACGGCGCGCATGGCGCCTGAGGGCGAATTTAATCTCAACTACCGCGACAACGATCAGTACCGCTTCTACTCCGCCTCCATGCAGCTTTTCCCCTGGATGGAGGCCACGCTGCGCTACACCGACGTGCGCACACGTCACTACAGTAGCGTGAAGGCTTTCTCGGGTGACCAGACCTATAAAGACAAAGCGTTTGACGTGAAATTCCGCCTGTGGGAAGAGGGCTACTGGCTGCCTCAGGTCTCTGCCGGTATTCGTGACCTGGGCGGCACCGGGCTGTTTGACGGTGAATATGTGGTGGCGAGCAAAGCCTGGGGGCCGTTCGACTTCAGCCTTGGCATGGGCTGGGGGTATTTAGGCACCAGCGGCAACATCAAAAACCCGCTCTGTGAATACAGCGACAAATACTGCCACCGGGATAACAGCTACCAAATGGCGGGCTCCTTCAACTTTAGCGGCATGTTCCACGGCCCGACGTCGCTGTTTGGCGGCGTAGAGTACCAGACGCCGTGGCAGCCACTCAGGCTGAAGGTTGAATATGAGGGCAACAACTACAGCCATGAGTTTGCGGGGAAAATAGACCAGCGCAGCAGCGTTAACGTCGGCGCTATCTACCGGGTGACCGACTGGGCCGACGTGAACATGAGCTACGAGCGCGGCAACACCTTTATGTTTGGCGTGACGCTCCGCACCAATTTCAATGACCTCAAGCCGGGGTACAACGATTCCCGTCGTCCTGAGTATCAGCCGCACCCGCAGGACGAAATTCTGCAGCACAACGTGGTGGCCAATCAACTGACCGACCTGAAATACAACGCCGGGCTGATCAACCCGAACATTCAGGTCAAAGGGGATACGCTCTACGTCACGGGCGAGCAGGTGAAATACCGCAATTCCCGCGAAGGCATCGAACGCGCCAACCGCATCGTGATGAATGACCTGCCGGATAATATTCGCACCATCCGCATTACCGAAAGCCGGATTAATATGCCGCAGGTTACCACTGAAACGGACGTGGCCAGCCTGCGTCGGCACCTTGAGGGGGAACCGCTGGGGCAGGAAACGACGCTGGTACAAAAACGCGTTGAGCCGGTAGTGCCAGAAAGCACCGAACAGGGATACTACATCGAGAAGTCGCGCTTTAATTATTCAATTGATCCGATTCTCAACCAGTCTATCGGTGGCCCGGAAAGCTTCTATATGTACCAGGTCGGGGTGATGGGGAACGTCGATTACTGGCTGACGGATCACCTGTTAACCAGCGGCAGCCTGTTTGCCAACGTCGCCAATAACTACGACAAATTTAACTACACCAATCCGCCAATGGATTCTACGCTGCCGCGCGTGCGTACCCACGTTCGCGAATATGTAGAAAACGATGTTTACATCAACAACCTGCAGGCCAACTACTTCCAGTACTTTGGGCATGGGATTTACGGCCAGGTTTATGCGGGCTATCTGGAAACCATGTACGGCGGGGCGGGGGCCGAGCTGCTTTACCGTCCGGTGGACAGCAACTGGGCGATCGGCGTCAACGGCAACTACGTCAAACAGCGTGACTGGCGCAGTTCGCAGGACATGATGAAATTTACCGACTACAGCGCGAAGACCGGGCATATCACCGGCTACTGGACGCCGCCGTTTGCTCAGGATGTGCTGGTTAAGCTCAGTATCGGCCAGTATCTGGCGCAGGATAAAGGCGGCACGCTGGAGATTTCCAAACACTTTGACAGCGGGATCGTGGTGGGCACCTACGCCACCATCACCAACGTGTCGAAGAAAGAGTACGGCGAGGGGGACTTCACCAAAGGTTTCTACATCAATGTGCCGCTGGATATCTTCTCGGCTTACCCAACCCGCAGCCGGGCGCAGGTGACCTGGACACCGCTAACGCGTGACGGCGGGCAGATGCTGGGCCGTAAGTTTGATCTGTATGGGGTGACCAGCGACCGCAGCGAAAATTTCCGCTAACGAAGGTAAGTAAATAAACTAGATCAAGATCACATTTTAGACGTATAACAGCCTCTCAAGACCACAATAAAAATGAGAGGCCGTTATGCCTGCGACACCGCGTTTTTCCTGGATTTCTACCGTCATGCAGACGGTGCTTAATCTGGGGCTGTTAGCCCTTGGGCTGATTTTGATTATCTTCCTCGGCAAAGAGACCATTCACCTGGCCACCGTATTGTTTGCGCCGGGAGATGACGCCAGCTCGTATCTGTTTATCGAGGGGCTGGTGGTTTACTTCCTCTATTTCGAGTTTATCGCGCTGATTGTGAAGTATTTTCAGTCGGGCTATCACTTCCCGCTGCGCTACTTTATCTACATCGGCATTACCGCAGTTGTGCGCCTGATTATCATTGACCACAGTTCGCCGCTGGACGTGCTGATCTACTCGGCCGCGATTCTGGTGTTGGTTATTACGCTTTGGTTGTGTAACAGCCAGCGCCTGAAGCGGGAATAAAAAAGGGCGGCCCTTGGGCCGCCTGAATAAAGTGCTAAGGTCAAAGTGAGGGTTGCAGTGGTATGGCATAAAGATGAAGCAAATGACTTCAGGGATAAACGTTAACCTTTCACCCCGCCAGCGGTCAGGCCGCTCACCAGCCAGCGCTGGGCCAGCAGGAACACAACGGTAATCGGTATCGCGGAGAGCACCGCCGCGGCGGCAAAATCGCCCCACAGGTAATTCTGCGGGTTAAGGTATTGCTGCATCCCCACGGCCAGCGTGTAGCTGTCCACGTCGCGCAGCAGCAGCGAAGCCACCGGCACCTCGGTAATCGCGGCAATAAACGACAGAATAAAGACCACGGCCAGAATCGGTACCGACAGCGGCAGCAGCACCAGACGGAATGCCTGCCACGGCGTCGCGCCATCCAGCGCGGCGGCCTCTTCCAGCGAGCCATCAATCGTTTCGAAATAGCCCTTAATCGTCCAGACGTGTAGCGCTATCCCGCCTAAATACGCAAAGATCACCCCACCGTGCGTGTTCAGACCAATAAACGGAATGTACTGGCCCAGACGATCAAACAGGGCATACAGCGCCACCAGAGACAGCACCGCCGGGAACATCTGGAAAATCAGCATCCCTTTCAGCAGCGTGGCTTTGCCGGGGAAACGCATACGGGCAAAAGCGTAGGCGCAGGTTGTAGAAAGGGTAACGATACCTATCGCCGTGATCCCGGCAATTTTTATCGAGTTCCACAGCCAGAGCAGCACCGGGAACGGTGGCGGCGTGACGCGACCGTCCGCGTGCTCAACGCTAAAGCCAAGCGCCAGCTTCCAGTGTTCCCATGAAACCTGGTCCGGGATCAGGCTCCCGGTGGCAAAGTTACCCGGACGCAGCGAGATGGCGATGACCATCAGCAGCGGGAACATGATTGCCGCGATAAACAGCAGCAGCAGAAAGTGCGTGAGAAACAGACGCAGCTTTTGAGATTTGGGTTGCACCATGGCCATCGTCGGTCTCCTTAATCAAACTTCATGCGGGTGGCTTTCAGGTTCACAATCGCAAGGCCGCCCACCAGCAGGAAGATAAGCGTTGCGATAGCTGCAGCCAGGCCAAAGTCCTGACCGCCGCCGCCTTCAAAGGCGATGCGGTAGGTGTAGCTCACCAGCAGGTCGGTATATCCCGCTGGCGTGGTCGTCCCGAGTCTGTCCGGGCCGCCGTTGGTCAGCAGCTGAATCAGAACGAAGTTGTTAAAGTTAAAGGCGAAGCTGGCAATCATCAGCGGCGTGAGCGGCTTAATCAGCAGCGGGAGCGTGATTTTAAAGAAGTTCTGGAACGGGCCCGCGCCGTCCATTGCCGACGCCTCATAAAGATCGTCAGGAATCGCTTTCAGCAGCCCCATGCACAGAATCATCATGTAGGGATAACCCAGCCAGGTATTGACGATGATGATCATTGAGCGAGCGGTGGTTGGGTCGCTGAACCAGGCGGGCTTAATGCCGAACAGTGCGCTCAGCATCATATTGATTTCGCCAAAGCTTTGGTTGAATAAGCCTTTGAAAATCAAAATGGAAATAAACGAAGGCACGGCGTAGGGCAGAATTAACAACAGGCGATAAGCCGCCTTGCCTTTGAGCGCTTCCCACTGCACTACGCAGGCCAGCACCATCCCCACCGCGACGGTAAGAATCACCGTCAGCACCGAGAAAATCACCGTCCAGACGAAGATAGCCAGGAACGGTTTTTGGATCCCGTCATCGTGGAAAACGCGCAGGAAATTTTTCCAGCCGATGGTGACGGTATAGCCCGGGCTTAGCTGTTCTCCGGCCCAGCTGCCGTCGGCGTTTACCGACTCGTAAAAACCAATATGGTCGTTCGGGGCGTATTTTACGCTGGTCTGGTTATTGGTCAGCTCGCCGTTTTCTGCCAGAGTGTAGAGCGGGCGGGTGCCAGAGAATTGGCGCAGGGAGCTCATCACCACCTTGCTTTCATCCGGCAACACGGCGGTTATCTGGCTCAGCGCCTGGCGGTTTTGGGTGATCACGCGCAGGTTGCCGCGCTCGCCGGTTGGCAACGCATCGGCTTCTTTCAGCCGGATTTTTTGTTCACCACCAAAGGTAAACTTGTCCGAGACATAGTTTTTCCCGCTTTCCCCGTCGGTGAGCGCTAACGTCCATTCATTGCCGTCTGGGTAAAGGCCAAAGTTGAACGTTTTGCCTGCCTGGTACTGGCGGTCCATCAGCACCTGCTGCGCGCGTTCAAACGTCAGCTGGTTGGTGCTGCTGTAGTTGGTAAAAGCGATAGCGATAGTGCAGATCAGCGGGAAGAGGACGAACAGCCCCATGCCGGCCATGCCGGGATAAACGTAGCGCCAGGCGTATGCCTTACGGTTAGCAAAAATATAGAGGCCAAGTGAGCTTAAAATCAGCGTCATTATGGCGAACAGGTACTCCCCCTGGGCGTACATTAAAACCACAAGATAGCCAACCAGCAGGCCTAATGCCCCGATGAGTGACCATTTCAGTCCCTCGCTTTGCCACCAGCGGCTCTTTTTAACTGCATCCATGGGGTGTTCCTCTACAGCGTGTTATTTCCCCTCACCCTAACCCTCTCCCCAAGGGGGCGAGGGGACAGAAAGGGCCTGTTTTCTCACTCTAGCGGGGGAGCGGGCTCAATCCGAATTCCGTCTCCCCAGTGGGAGAGAATCGGGCTCCGTTCGAATTCCGTCTCCCCAGTGGGAGAGGGCCGGGGTGAGGGGCAAGATTTACTTAGTGATACGTCCCTGAGCATCCTTCAGCGCCGCATCAACGGTCTGGCGGCCGCTAACGGCGTTGATAACCGCGGTGCGTACGGCATACCAGAAGGCAGACATCTGAGGAATATTAGGCATAATCTCGCCCTTCTGGGCGTTATTCATGGTGGCGGCAATACGTGGATCTTTCGCCAACTGCTCCTGGAACGATTTCAGCGCCACGGCACCGAGCGGTTTGTCCTTGTTCACATCCGCCAGACCCTGGTCGGTCAACAGGTAGTTCTCAAGGAACTCTTTCGCCAGTTCTTTATTCGGGCTGGCGGCGTTGATACCGGCGCTCAGGACGCCGACAAACGGTTTAGACGGCTTGCCTTTAAAGGTAGGCAGCAGCGTCACGCCGTAGTTGATTTTGCTCTTGTCGATGTTAGACCAGGCCCACGGGCCGTTGATCGTCATCGCCGTGTCGCCTTTGTTAAACGCGGCTTCGGCAATGGAGTAGTCGGTGTCGGCGTTCATCTGCTTGTTCTTGATCATATCGACCAGGAAGCTCAGGCCGGCTTTCGCCCCCGCGCTGTCTACGCCCACATCTTTCACATCATATTTGCCGTTTTCGAACTTGAAGGCATACCCGCCGTCTGCCGCAATTAGCGGCCAGGTGAAGTACGGTTCCTGTAGGTTGAACATCAGCGCGCTCTTACCTTTGGCCTTCAGCTCTTTATCCAGGGCGGGGATCTCCTCCCAGGTTTTCGGCGGGTTTGGAACCAGGTCTTTGTTATAAATCAGCGACAGCGCCTCTACCGCAATCGGGTAAGCGATGAATTTGCCGTTGTAACGTACGGCGTCCCAGGTAAACGGATAGAGTTTGTCCTGGAAGGCTTTGTCTGGGGTGATTTCGGCCAAAAGGCCGGACTGCGCATAGCCACCGAAGCGGTCGTGAGCCCAGAAGATAATGTCCGGGCCATCGCCGGTTGCCGCCACCTGTGGAAATTTCTCTTCAAGCTTATCAGGATGTTCAATGGTGACTTTAATACCGGTATCTTTCTCAAACTTCTTACCGACTTCGGCCAGGCCGTTGTAGCCCTTATCGCCGTTAATCCAGATGACCAGTTTGCCTTCTTCGATTTTTGCCAGTGCAGAGGCGGAAAGCATCATCGTTGCCAGGGCTGACAAAGCGAGAACGCGGGCGCCGGTTTTCATTTTCATGTTCCCATCCTTTTGAGTGGTGGTGTGCGCTTCATAGGGGAGTGCAGATTCACGGTGCTAAGTCTGCGGAGATGGCAAGCGCTTCTCATCCTCCTTTGCTCTACGCCCCTGGGCAGTTATCTGTGATCTACTTTGCATAACTCAGCGTTATGTGTCCTGGCGCACATAAAAACGCAGCGAAAACTGAAGCCGCGATCACGAAAATCCCTTGTGCCGCCTGCAACCGGTTGCAGATACCACGCTCTCATCCTCCCGTCTCCTCCCCCATAAAAAAGCCATAGGGCGGAGGATTTACCAAATGTAGCTATCCCTCATAGTCGGACACATCTTGAATCACCTGTCCGACGGCAGGCGGCAGTAATGAGGGAGTGGTAATGGCGAGCGTGCAGCTACGGAACGTAACAAAAGCCTGGGGTGACGTGGTGGTGTCGAAAGACATCAATCTCGACATCAATGAGGGAGAGTTTGTGGTTTTTGTCGGGCCATCTGGCTGCGGTAAATCAACGCTGCTGCGAATGATCGCAGGCCTTGAAACCATCACCAGCGGCGAGCTGCTGATTGGTGAAAAACGGATGAATGACACCCCACCCGCCGAGCGTGGCGTGGGCATGGTCTTTCAGTCATACGCCCTCTATCCCCACCTCTCCGTCGCCGAAAACATGTCCTTTGGCCTGAAGCTTGCCGGGGCAAAAAAAGACGAGATCAACCAGCGCGTGAATCAGGTTTCCGAAACCTTACAGCTCGCGCATTTGTTGGAGCGCCGCCCTAAGGCGCTGTCCGGTGGGCAACGTCAGCGCGTCGCGATTGGCCGAACCCTGGTGGCGGAGCCGCGAGTGTTCCTGCTGGATGAGCCGCTTTCCAACCTGGATGCCGCGCTGCGCGTGCAGATGCGCATTGAGATCTCCCGCCTGCACAAGCGCCTGGGCCGCACGATGATTTACGTGACCCACGACCAGATTGAGGCGATGACCCTGGCCGACAAAATCGTCGTGCTGGATGCCGGCCGGATTGCGCAGGTCGGGAAACCGCTAGAACTGTATCACTACCCGGCAGACCGCTTTGTGGCGGGCTTTATCGGGTCGCCAAAAATGAACTTCCTGCCGGTAAAAGTGACCGCGACGGCCATTGATCAGGTGCAGGTGGAATTGCCTAACCGTCAGCATGTCTGGCTGCCGGTGGAAAGCCGCAACGTTCAGGTGGGGGCCAATATGTCACTTGGCATTCGCCCGGAACACCTGCTGCCGAGCGACATTGCTGATGTCACCCTTGAAGGGGAAGTGCAGGTCGTTGAGCAGTTGGGACATGAGACTCAGATTCACATCCAAATCCCCGCCATTCGTCAAAACCTGGTTTACCGCCAGAACGACGTGGTGTTGGTAAAAGAGGGTGCCACATTCGCTATTGGCCTGCCGCCAGAGCGCTGTCATCTGTTCCGAGAAGATGGCACCGCATGTCGTCGGTTGCATCAAGAGCCCGGCGTTTAAGCATTCCCATAAAAAAGAAAAGCAATGATCTCAGGAGATAGAATGATGATTACTCTGCGCAAACTCCCACTGGCGGTCGCCGTGATTGCAGGCATCGTGTCTGCACAGGCCGGCGCCGTTGACTTCAAGGGCTATGCACGTTCTGGTATTGGCTGGACAGGCAGCGGCGGTCAGCAGCAGTGTTTTAAAGCGACAGGTGCCGGTTCTAAATACCGTCTGGGTAACGAATGTGAAACTTATGCTGAAATTGAATTAGGTCAGCAAGTTTGGCAGGAAGGCGAGAAAAGCTTCTACGTTGACACCATGATTGGTTACGCCACTAACCAACTGAACGATGACGAGGACACCAACGGTGGCCCGCGCGTACGTCAGATGAACGTGGTAGGTAAAAACCTGATTGACGCGCTGCCAGGCGCGAATATTTGGGCAGGTAAGCGTTACTACAAACGCCATGACGTCCATATGATCGACTTCTACTACTGGGACGTTTCTGGCCCGGGTGCTGGCCTGGAAGATATTAACCTGGGCTTCGGTAAACTCTCCCTGGCCGCAACCCGTAACGGTGAAGCGGGCGGTTCAGAAGCCTTCATCAACGGCACGACCAAAAAACAAGATCTGGCGAACGATATCTTTGATATCCGTTTAGGCCAAATGGAAGTGAACCCAGGCGGTTCTCTGGAAGTTGGTTTTGATTACGGTCGCGCCAATACCAGCAAGCACTACGATTTCGGCGTCGTGGATCCGACCAAAAATGGTTGGTTGGGGACCGTAGAGCACACCCAGACCTTCCTCGGCACCAGCCTGAACAAATTTGTGGTGCAGTACGGCACTAACGCGATGGCGCAAACCAACGGTACCGGACGCCCAAATACCTTCCAAAACAACGACGGTAAAATGCTGCGCGTGATTGACCACGGGGCGATCGACTTCAACGATACCTGGGGCCTGATGTACGTGGGTATGTACCAGGATATCAACCGTGATGATAAGAACGGTACCCAGTGGTGGACCGTGGGCGTTCGTCCTATGTACAAATGGACGCCAATCATGAGCACCTTGCTGGAAGTGGGTTACGACAACGTGAAGTCTCAGCTGACAGACAAATCCAACAACCAGTACAAAATTACCCTGGCACAGCAGTGGCAGGCGGGGAACAGCATCTGGTCTCGTCCGGCTATCCGTGTCTTTGCAACCTACGCCAAGTGGGATGAGAAATGGGGCTATTCCTCCAGTGATTCCAACGACGCTAACTACGTAGCTGGCACGCCATCCGGCATTGCTTTCAGCGATACCAGCGCCCGTACTTTCAGCCGCGGCAACGACAGCGAAGTCACCTTCGGTGCTCAGATGGAAGTCTGGTGGTAAGTTAACCCGCCGCGCGGGTGCTTAGCGCCCGCCGGTTTCACATGCCTGACCCGTCTCTTTTTTGCCTGAAGGAGACGGGTTCGCTTCGAGGATAAAACAATGAAAAAACATCTTCTCGCGCTTTGCCTGCTTCCCGTTCTGGGCTTATCGTCCGTGCCGGCTGCTTTTGCTGCCAACACGGCGATTAACCCACAGAATGTCTCTACCGCACCGTCTATTCCTACGGAAAAATTACAAAGTCTGCCGTGGATTCCGTTGATGCCACCTGTTAGCCAGGACGTGGTGCTGACCACTTCTTCGGCCAGCCTTAACGTCGGGGAACTCACCGGGAGCGTGGCGGCATTTGTGCTGCCAGCCGATCAGGGATCACTGGAAATCACGCTGACCAGCCTGGTAAAAGACCTGAGCGTTTATGCGCCAAACGTACTTATTCTCGACGGGCAGATGCAGCCTTCTGCTTTCTTCCCGAGCAGTTACTTCCAGTACCAGAAACCGGGCATGACCTCCGGCAACCGTCTGGAAAACGTCATGAAGTTGACTCCGATGATGGGGCAAAAACAGATCTACATGCTGGTGTACACCACGAAACACGATCTGACGGAAACGACCCGCATGATCAACCCGGCGAAGCTTTATGCTGAAGGGGCAAGCAACGCCATTCCTGATGTGGCCGATCCGATTGCTAGCCACAGTGGGCAAGGTACCCTGACGGTGAAGCTGAAAACCGAACAAAACAGCGGCAACATCATGATCGGTAAGATCTTTGGTGGATCCGATACCAAACCTGTTGTGGTCGGTAACGTAGCGCCACCGACGGCCTACTCTGCACCTGCCGCTGCACCAGCACCAGCACCAGTGGCAGCGCCAGCTCCGGCGCCTGCCGCGAAAAGCGAGCCAATGCTCAATGATACGGAAAGCTATTTTAACCGCGCCATTAAACAGGCGGTGGATAAAGGCGACATTGATAAAGCCCTGAAACTGCTGAATGAAGCCGAGCGTCTGGGTTCCACCTCCGCCCGTAAAACTTTTATCAGCAGTGTAAAAGGCAAGGGGTAACCATTTCCCCACGTTGCTGATGCTTGAAGTATTGGTGCGCTCAGGCGCACCTTTTTTTCTGTAGCCTAAAAACTTTAAGTTGCTGTTGCTCAATTGTTGCGGTATTTGCCGCGTGTGTTGCCATTGTCTGCCCGCACAGAGATGTTCTGCGTTACAATGCCATCAGGTTATGTATCGGAGAGTATTCCCATGTCCGACGCGCTGTCGCCGTTGCGCGCCCTGAATTTCTACACGGAGGTCCCGCAAGGGCTTAGCTCCGCTTATCTCGACTGGTTATTGCTGGAAGATTCGATGACTAAACGCTTCGAACAGCACTGCCAAAAAGTCACCGTCCGCATCGTGCGCGAAGGTTTTGTCCCTGCTGGCAATGATTTGCCCGAAGCCGATTTATTACCTGCCTCTGCGCGTTACTGGCTGCGGGAAATTATCCTCTGCGGGGATGATGAACCCTGGCTGCTGGGGCGCACCGTGGTGCCTGAAAGCACGCTTGATGGCCCTGAGCTGGCTTTGCAAAAGCTAGGCGATACGCCGCTCGGGCGCTACCTTTTTAGTTCATCAACCCTGACGCGTGACTATATTGAGATTGGCCGCAGCGCCGAACTGTGGGGACGTCGTTCCCGACTGAGACTTTCCGGTAAGCCTTTGTTGCTGACCGAACTGTTCCTGCCGGCATCTCCGCTGTACGAAGAGGAAAAATAATGGAGTGGAGTCTTAAGCAGGGAAAACTGCTGGCTTATCACCGGTTAATGCGTACCGATAAGCCCATTGGCGCTTTGTTGCTGCTATGGCCCACGCTGTGGGCGCTGTGGGTGGCCACCCCGGGCTTACCCTCGCTGCTGAATCTGGTTGTTTTTATCGCTGGCGTCTGGCTGATGCGCGCCGCGGGCTGCGTGGTGAACGATTATGCCGACCGTAAATTTGATGGTCACGTAAAGCGTACCGCGCAGCGCCCGCTGCCCAGTGGCGCAGTTTCTGAGAAAGAAGCGAAGGCGCTGTTCGCGGTGCTGGTGGGCCTGGCTTTCCTGCTGGTGCTGACGCTCAACACCATGACGATCTTGCTGTCCGTGGCCGGCCTGGCGCTGGCATGGGTGTATCCGTTTATGAAGCGCTATACCCATTTGCCTCAGGTGGTGCTGGGTGCGGCTTTTGGCTGGTCCATTCCTATGGCATTTGCCGCCGCCAGCGAATCGGTGCCGTTAAGCTGCTGGCTGATGTTCCTCGCTAACATTTGCTGGACTGTGGCGTACGACACGCAGTATGCGATGGTCGACCGCGACGACGACCTGAAGATTGGCATTAAGTCGACGGCGATCCTGTTTGGCCGCAACGATAAGCTGATCATCGGCCTGCTGCAAATCGCCACCATGCTGTTGATGGGCGTTGTGGGCTGGCTCAATGGGCTGGGTGGCACGTTCTACTGGTCAATTTTGCTGGCGGGCGGGCTGTTTGTGCACCAGCAGAAGCTGATCGCCAAACGCGAGCGCGAAGGCTGCTTTAAAGCGTTTATGAACAATAACTATGTCGGGCTGGTGCTGTTCCTGGGCCTGGCGTTGAGCTACCTGCATTTCTGAGTCAGTCTTCAGGTAATAAAAAAGGCGGGTTAATCACCCGCCTTTTTCGTTTCTGCTGAATTAAGAAACCGCGTCCTGGGAAGCGGAGCTCTCAATCGTCAGACGTACGTCCGAGGTCACAAGATCGGCCAGCATCTGGTAAACCTTGATGGTTTCGGTCGCGTCTGCATCACCGGTATCGCTGATATAGCCTTCATCGCGCAGGGTAAGCACCAGCGAGGTAAAGACCGCTTTATCAAAGAATTCCGGGGCGTTAATGCCGTGCAGAACGGACAGTCGCTGCGCCACCGTGCGGCTTTCGCGTTCCAGCGTTCCGCGGTTGATCGACGGGTTGGCGCTCAACTGCCAGAAGGTGATGGCATACCGCTGGATTGTCTCGCGCACGCCCGCCGCCAGAAGCTGCAGAGTGCGTGAACGGTGAGGGTTGATCTGCACTTCGTCACCGACAACCATGACCAGATCCTGACGCTCCATCTCCGCGATCAGCGCATCAATTTCTCTGCCCAGCTCGCTTTTTTCCCAACGCAGGAACAGCTCGGCTTTCAGCATCGGGTAAACAACTTCTATCTGACGCAGCAGCTCTGCGCGCGAGATGTGGCGATGCTGAGTGATGATGGACGCCATCAGCGACGGCAGCACCAGCATGTGCATGATGTTGTTGCGGTAATAGGTCATCAGCACGGCCTGCTCGCGCGGCAGAATGATGATGTCACCGATGGTGTCTTTCTCCACCTCGAACTTGTTCATCTGCAGCGCGTGGTCGATCAGCGCGTCAGCGGAAACCGTTGGTGCGGTGGCATCCGGAGAATACGGCACGTTACGCAGCAGGTTCAGGTAGCAGTCGAGCTGTTCGGTAAGCTGTTCACGGGTCAGCGAACGCTGGCGTGAAGCAAGCAGCGCGGTACAGCACAGGTTCATGGCGTTAGCGGCCCCTGCGTTGTTGATACGCACCATGATATCGGCAGCGATATCATTCACCGTTGGCGTCAGCCAGGCCGGGCGAATTGCTTCTATCGGATCGATAGAGTCTTTCCATTCCGGAACATGCTGGTTCAGGTAGGTCATCAGCGGCAGCGGTTCGCCGAAGTTAACGTAACCCTGGCCGAGGTTGCGCAGCTTACTCAGGCCGCGCACCATCTGCATGAAGCTCTCTTTTTCTTTGGTCGCACCGCGTAACTCTTTCGCGTAAGTGCCCACTTCCATGACGTGCTCGTACCCGATGTAAATCGGCACCAGAGTGATCGGGCGGGTGCCGCCACGTAGCATGGCCTGAATGGTCATCGACAGCGTGCCAGTCTTAGGATCCAGCAAACGGCCGGTACGGGAGCGGCCACCCTCGACAAAGTATTCAACGGAATAGCCGCGGCTGAACAGCTCGCCCAGATATTCGCGGAATACCGTGGAGTAAAGCTTGTTGCCCTTGAAGGTACGGCGAATAAAGAACGCGCCCAGGCGGCGGAAAATCGGGCCGGCTGGCCAGAAGTTCAGGTTGATCCCGGCGGCAATGTGCGGCGGAACCAGCCCCTGGTGATAAAGCACGTAGGAAAGCAGCAAATAGTCCATGTGGCTGCGGTGGCAGGGCACATAGACGATTTCGTGGCCATCATGGGCAAGCTGACGCACGCGTTCGGCGTTATGCACGTTAATGCCTTGATAGAGGCGGTTCCAGGTTAAACCTAAAACGCGGTCCGTCAGACGTACGGCTTCGTAGGAGAAGTTCGCGGCAATCTCTTCCATCAGCGCGACGGCATTTTGCTGCGCTTTTTCGTGGGAGATTTTCTTGCTGCGGGCTTCATCTTCTACCGCGCGGGCAATCGCTTTTGACGCCAGCAGCTTGTTGAAGAGATCCTGGCGGACCGGCAGGCGCGGGCCAACGGCGGCCAGGCGCTGGCGGGCAAAGTGAGTGCGCGCCACGCGAGCCAATTTTTGGGCAATAATCTTGTCCGTGCCGTGTTCGGTTGCCATGCGGCGAAGCGAAACCGGCGGCGAGAAACGCACGAAGCTATCGCGACCCAGCCAGGAAACCGCAAAGAATTTCTGGACGCCGTTCAGCGTGCGTAAAGGCGGGTTGATTTCCCCTTTTTCGCGCCCTGGCGAGCGGCCGAACATCACGGAAACCGGCACCATCTGTACATCGAGATCGGGATTGCTGCGGTGCAGATCCAGATAATCGTGGAACAGTTTTACCGACTCTTCTTTTGGCGTGTAATAGGTGAAGACGCGCGGCCCGCCGTGGATAAACACGTAGCGCGGCAGCAGTACGCCGTCAATTTCCAGAGGTTCCAGCGGGTCGGGCAGATCGTGATCCAGACATTGGGCACGCAGCGTCAGTAAGTCTGCCTTAGAATTGTAGGGCAGGACGTACATGATGGGGCGTGAAGGGTCCAGACCGAGTTCGGTTTGGGGATCCGCCGGGATAGACTTGCTCTTTACCAGAACGCTTAATGGTAAATTCAGTAATTTGTAGTAAATTCTTGGCCAGCCTGACATAAATGATGTAAAGCCTCAGGTTAATAATGCAAATGCGCCGCAAGGATATCAGAAACTCTGGGGAATTTCTGTGGCGCTGCGATTTAGACTCAGTGAGCATTGACGCTCAATATTTAAAAAGGTTTCCTTGAATGGCGAATAATACCACCGGCATCACCCGCATTATTAAGGCTGCAGGCTACTCGTGGAAGGGGTTGCGTGCGGCCTGGATCAACGAAGCCGCCTTTCGTCAGGAGGGCGTAGCGGCGGTTATCGCTATCATCATCGCCTGCTGGCTGGACGTGGACCCCATCACGCGTATTTTACTGATTGGCTCGGTTGTTTTGGTGATGATTGTCGAAATCCTCAACAGCGCCATTGAAGCGCTGGTTGACCGTGTCGGCACCGAGTACCACGAGCTTTCAGGGCGAGCCAAAGATATGGGTTCCGCCGCCGTATTGATAGCGATTATCCTTGCGGTTGCAACCTGGGCCACCTTGCTTTGGTCACATTTGCGATAGCGCTTCCAGAACAGTTTAAGTCGCTGGTTTTTTGCTTAATTTGTGGTTTCAAAATCGCCCGGGGCTGTATATACTCACAGCATAACTGTATAAACACCCAGGGGGCGGAATGAAAGCACTAACTACCAGGCAGCAAGAGGTGTTTGATCTCATTCGGGATCATATCAACCAGACCGGCATGCCACCTACGCGCGCCGAAATTGCACAACGTCTGGGGTTCCGTTCTCCAAACGCCGCGGAAGAGCATCTAAAAGCGCTGGCACGTAAAGGTGCCATCGAGATTGTTTCTGGTGCATCACGCGGCATTCGTCTGCTGGTTGAAGAAGAAAATGGCCTGCCGCTGGTGGGCCGTGTTGCCGCCGGTGAGCCGCTGCTGGCGCAACAGCACATCGAAGGCCACTACCAGGTTGACCCTTCTCTGTTCAAGCCGAATGCCGATTTCCTGCTGCGCGTCAGCGGCATGTCGATGAAAGATATCGGCATCATGGACGGTGATTTATTAGCCGTTCACAAAACCCAGGACGTGCGTAATGGCCAGGTCGTTGTCGCGCGTATCGACGATGAAGTGACCGTAAAACGCCTGAAAAAGCAGGGCAATACCGTGCACCTGCTGCCGGAAAACAGCGAATTCCAGCCTATTGTGGTCGATCTTCGCGAGCAGAATTTTAGCATTGAAGGCCTGGCCGTCGGGGTGATCCGCAACGGTGAATGGCTGTAACACCTCTTCCGGTGGTGCGGTAACTCTGCCGTGCCACCTGCCTTAAACACCTCTCTTTTTTCCTCTGGATCATTCCCATGCGATTCTTTTCGTCAACGGATGGTGCGCTGTGGCGGCTTGCGCTGCCGATGATTTTTTCCAATATCACCGTTCCGTTACTGGGCCTGGTCGATACGGCGGTCATTGGCCATCTTGATAGCCCGACCTATCTTGGCGGGGTGGCTATCGGCGCCACGGCGACCAGTTTCCTCTTTATGCTGCTGCTTTTTCTGCGCATGAGCACCACCGGGTTAACGGCACAGGCGTTTGGTGCGAACGATCCACAGCGGCTGGCGCGCGCACTGGTTCAACCCCTGATGCTGGCGATGATAGCCGGGCTGGCTATCGTGGTCCTGCGTTATCCACTGATCAACCTTGCGCTGCACGTTGTTGGCGGCAATGACGAGGTGTTGGATCAGGCAAGGCGGTTCCTGGAGATCCGCTGGCTTAGCGCCCCGGCCTCACTGGCTAACCTCGTGCTGTTAGGCTGGTTGTTGGGCGTTCAGTATGCGCGGGCGCCGGTCATCCTGTTGGTCGTCGGCAATTTGATTAATATCGTGCTCGACCTCTGGCTGGTGATGGGGCTGCACATGAACGTGCAGGGGGCGGCGCTGGCCACGGCGGTGTCCGAATATGCGACGTTTATCATCGGCCTGGTGATGGTGCGGAAGGTACTGAAGCTGCGGGGCATCAGTTGGGCTCGTCTCAAAACGGCCTGGCAAGGGGACTTACGCAAGCTGCTGGCCCTCAACCGCGATATCATGCTGCGTTCGCTGCTGCTGCAAATTTGCTTTGCTTCAATCACCATTTTGGGTGCGCGTCTCGGCAGCGAAATTGTTGCCGTTAACGCCGTGCTGATGACGCTGTTGACCTTTACCGCCTATGCGCTGGACGGTTTTGCTTACGCCGTAGAAGCCCATTCAGGGCAGGCTTACGGGGCGCGTAACCGTGGGCAGTTGCTCGAAGTTTGGGGGGCTGCGTGCAGGCAGGCGGGGCTGGTTGCGATAGCATTTGCCGCTATTTATGCTTTTGCTGGGGAGCAAATTGTCGCGCTGCTTACCTCCCTGCCGGAGCTTTGTGTTCTGGCAAATCATTACCTTGCCTGGCAGGTTGTTTTGCCGGTCGTGGGCGTTTGGTGTTACCTGCTGGACGGTATGTTTATCGGCGCGACGCGGGGTGCCGAAATGCGTAACAGCATGGCGGTTGCGGCGCTGGGCTTTGGCGTGACGATGTTTACGCTGCCTTTGTGGGGTAACCACGCCCTGTGGCTGTCTCTGGCGGTGTTTCTGGCCTTGCGTGGCCTGTCGCTGGGCGTCATCTGGCGGCGCCACTGGCGTAATAACACCTGGTTCGCTACATCGGGCGGCCATTGATCGAACCTCCTGGCCTTCGTTAACCCTGCTCCTGTCGTGCTGATTTCTCGTTTCTAAGACGAGGAATCAGCGTTCCATCGCTTTTAATAATGGTTAAAGATTCTGAGTTTTAAATATAACTCGGAATCCTTGTCTACAATTACCTTTACATCCAGCAGACAGTGGATGTGTTCCAGAAAGTCAGCATCCTTCAGCCCGGATGCGAAAATCTAAACCGAACGATGAGGAGATGATGATGAATAAGGACGAAATCGGCGGTAACTGGAAGCAGTTCAAAGGTACGATCAAAGAGAAATGGGGTAAGCTGACCGATGACGATATGACCGTCATCGAAGGGAAGCGTGACCAGCTGGTGGGTAAAATCCAGGAACGCTATGGCTACGCCAAAGACCAGGCAGAGAAAGAAGTGAAGGACTGGGAGTCCGGGAGCAATTACCGCTGGTAATCTGGCGGACCCTCAAATGTGCTAATCAGTAAGTAAGACCAATCCTGCCCGGGTACAGGGATGTACCACTCCCTCTTAACGCTTTTTCTTCGGCTGCACTGAATGATCGTGATCGCAGGCGCCGTGGTGGCTACAGGCTTCAACTTCCGAGCAATCAGCGCACAATCCGTGGGCTTCAATCACGTTATGGCGCAGAGCAAACCCCATTTTGGACGCCAGTTTCTGCATAATATCTTCCACACCCTGAGCGGCCTGCTCTTTCACGGCCCCACATCTGTCGCAGATAAACATGGCGGAAGAGTGGGTTGGATGATCGATAAAATTACACAGCACGTAACTGTTGTTGGATTCCACGCGGTGCACAAAACCCTGCTCCAGCAGAAAATCCAGCGCGCGATAAACCGTTGGAGGCTTAGCCTGTGGCTCGCTAACGCGCAGAAGATCCAGCAGATCATAAGCGCTGATGGCCCCGGTTTGCTCGGCCATCAGGCGCAAAACCTCGAGACGCTGTGGCGTCAGGCGTACATTGCGTTGCAGGCAGAGCTTTTCAGCCTGAGCTAACACGTTTTGCGAAGTTGTGGTATCCATCAGCCTCTCCCGGTCATTGACGCAATACTTTACCATAATGCGGATAAAACGCCGAATCCTGGTACATACTGACCCTATCTACCCAGGAGGAAGTGATGCAAAAACCTGATTGTATTCGTCACTGGCGCGAGCTGGAAGGCGAGGATGACGCAACTTACCCGGACAGCGCGGAGCTGTTTTCTATTGGCGCTCCTCTGGCCCGTAATTTCGGTTTAACCCGCCTTGGGATTCACCATGAGCGTATTCCTCCGGGCCGCAGAACCTCTTATCCCCACGCGGAAAGCAGCGAAGAAGAGTTTGCGTATGTGCTCGAAGGGCACCCCGAAGTGTGGATCAACGGTCATCTTTGGGCGCTCGAGCCGGGCGATAGCGTGGGATTTCCTGCCGGAACCGGCATTTGCCATACCTTTATTAATAATACCGAACAGGATGTGCGGCTATTAGTCGTAGGTGAAGCGAATAAAGCCGAAAATAAAATTTATTACCCGCTAAATCAGTCTTATGCCGTGCAGCGGCAGGACCGTTGGATAGATCATCCGCCTCAATTCTTTGGCCCGCACAACGGTCTTCCTTCACGAAAGCCGAAGGGTAAACTATAAATTAATTAGCATGGAACAATAAGACGTTAACCCTAAGGATATATCTGGGATCCTGATGGTTCAAATATCCATCTTTTTATCGCGCTATTCACAGCAATAGTCTGCCTCTGTTCAGTCATAACTGTCAGGGGCGAATTACTTCATCTGACAATCAGACAGGCGTGCTGTGAATGAATAAAATAAAATCTTCGGTGGCGACACTCGCCGCAACCTTCTTTATTGCCCATCAGGCCGGGGCAGCAGGGACCTGGTCCGAAGCGCGAAACGATGCGATGGGGGGCACCGGCGTGGCTTCGGCTAATTATGGCAGCGGCGTATTAATCAACCCGGCGCTATTAGCCCGGTCCAAACCAGACGACAATATTACCGTTATTTTACCGTCTGTCGGGGCGCAAATAACGGATAAAGACAACCTTCAGGATCGCATCGACGGCATCAGCGACAAAGTTGATAACTATAAACAATCTATTGGGTCGTTGACGCTGCGGGATATTCTTTTTAATCCGAACGGAACGTTAAATCAGTTTCGCAGCGCAGCAGGAGATTTAGCAGGGGAACTCGAAGATTTGCGGGGCGATACGGCAAGGGCCAAAGCCGCCGCGGGGATTGCGGTTAGCATCCCAAATGACACTCTCTCCGTGGCTTTCGTCACTAAAGCTTACGCCCGAGCGAAAGTCAGCTCTGATATCGATCAGAACGACATCAATTACCTGCGAAGTATCCAAAACTCCAGCGCGGTAGCGGGAGAGGTGGCGTTTGATGCGCTGCAAAATGGTTCCGGTCAGATTACCCGTAACCTGAACTCGACCGCTTCCGGTCGCGCGGCCATTGTTTCTGATTATGGGATTGCTCTTGCCCACAAGTTTGACGTTAGCGGCGTGCCGGTGTCAGTTGGCGTCACGCCTAAGCTGCAGAAGACTTGGTTGTATAACTACACCACGTCCATTTACGACTATCGCAGCGGCGACTGGAAGAACAGTCAGTACCGCAACGATGACACTGGATTCAACCTTGACGCAGGCGTGGCGGCCGATTTTGGCGAGAACTGGACAGTCGGCCTGAGCGGCCAGAACCTGGTGTCCCGCGATATCGACACGAAAGATATTCGCATCACTAACGGACGTACCGGCGAAGTACGGAACTACAAAGATACCTGGCAAATCAGCCCGCTGGTGACCGCCGGGGTAGCCTGGCATAACGAGCTGGTGACCCTGAGCGCGGACGGCGATCTGACCGAAACCAAAGGCTTTAAAAGTGAAGCCAACTCTCAGTATGTGGGTGTTGGCGCTGAGGTGAGGCCGCTTTCCTGGCTGGCGTTGCGTGCCGGCTATCGTGCGGATGTGAAAAGCAATGACAGCAACGTCTTTACCGGCGGGGTGGGGTTCGCGGCAGGCAAACACGTCAATATCGATTTGATGGGCCTGTACGGCGAAGACCAAACCTGGGGCGCGGGGGCGCAGTTGAGCGTGGCCTTCTGATGCTGAATGCCGGGGCAGCCTGATGCCCCGGCGCTGCTTTATGCTATAGTAACGACCCTTTTTTAATCGTAGCCTGCGTAAACGTATGTCCTCACAAAGCAACCAGACTCCTTTCCAGCCGCACCGTTTCTCCAGTGCGCCGATGCTCGACTGGACCGATCGCCACTGCCGCTATTTCCTGCGTCAGCTGTCCCGCCACACGCTGCTGTACACCGAAATGGTGACCACCGGGGCGATCATCCACGGTAAAGGGGACTATCTGGCCTATAGCGAAGAAGAACATCCGATTGCGCTGCAGCTTGGCGGCAGTGATCCTCAGGCGCTGGCACACTGTGCGAAACTCGCCGAAGCGCGCGGCTACGATGAAATTAACCTGAACGTGGGCTGCCCGTCTGACCGGGTGCAGAACGGGCGTTTTGGTGCTTGCCTGATGGGTGAAGCGCAGCTGGTTGCCGATTGTATTAAAGCGATGCGCGATGTGGTTTCTATTCCGGTGACGGTAAAAACCCGCATCGGCATTGATGATCAGGACAGCTACGAATTTCTCTGCGATTTCATTGGCACTGTGGCAGGCAAGGGCGAATGCGAGATGTTTATCATCCACGCGCGTAAAGCCTGGCTCTCTGGCCTGAGCCCAAAAGAAAACCGTGAAATTCCACCGCTGGATTACCCGCGCGTGTACCAGCTCAAGCGTGATTTCCCGCAGCTCACCATGGCGATTAACGGCGGGATTAAGACGCTGGAAGAAGCGAAAACCCACCTCGAGCATCTCGATGGCGTGATGGTCGGGCGCGAGGCTTACCAAAACCCGGGCTTGCTGAAGACGGTTGACCGCGAAATTTTCGGGGCAGATGTTGCGGACAGCGATCCCGTTGCCGTGGTGCGAGCGATGTATCCATACATTGAACGCGAACTGGCAAACGGCACCTACCTGGGCCATGTAACTCGGCATATGCTTGGTTTATTCCAGGGAATACCGGGCGCGCGTCAGTGGCGCCGTTACTTAAGCGAAAACGCTCATAAAGCCGGGGCAGGCATTGAAGTGGTTGAACACGCGCTGTCTTTGGTTGCCGATAAGCGTCAGCTTTAGCCTTAAGGCCACCGGGAGAATTCAGGTATTGCGGAGCCGATCACAAGCCTGAACTTAATCCCGGTGGCGTCATTTCTTTTACTTATTAAATCTGCGACTATTCTTTTGCAGTAACAAGAATTCATCGCGCTGTACCCTACATACAGCACGAACAAAAAAGAAAGGGCTTCCTCCGGGAAGCCCTAATTCTTTCTGAATTTTGAGTGGGTTACGGAATTAACAGGCTTGAACCCTGCGTGGCACGGCTCTCCAGCGTCTGGTGTGCAAGCACCGCATCCTTCAGCGCAAATTTCTGGTTTTCCGCGACATTCACCTTAATCGCGCCGCTGGCGATCAGCGAAAACAACTCGTGGCAGGCTTCATCGAACTCGGCGCGGGTGGTGAGATAGCCGTTCAGAGAAGGGCGAGTCACGTACAGCGATCCCTTCTGGTTCAGAATGCCCAGGTTCACGCCGGTCACCGGCCCGGAAGAGTTACCAAAGCTCACCATCAGCCCACGGCGCTGCAGGCAATCCAGCGACGCTTCCCAGGTCTCTTTCCCGACGGAGTCATACACGACTGCCACTTTCTTGCCGCCGGTCAGCTCTTTGACGCGCTCAGAGATATTTTCGTGCTGATAGTTGATGGTTTGCCACGCCCCGGCCTGCAAAGCGCGATCGGCCTTTTGTGCTGAACCGACGGTACCAATCAGTTTGGCGCCCAGCGCTTTCGCCCACTGGCAGGCAATTAAGCCCACGCCGCCCGCCGCCGCGTGGAACAGGAAGGTTTCATTGGCTTTAATTTCGTAGGTTTTACGCAGCAGGTAAAACACGGTCAGGCCTTTCAGGAAAGAAGCTGCTGCCTGTTCGAAAGAGATAGCATCCGGGATTTTAGCGACTTTATCGGCTGGCGCATTGTGAACGCTGCTGTATGCGCCCAGGCCAGACTGCGCGTAAACAACGCGATCGCCAACCTTCAGGTGAGTGATTTTGCTGCCGACCTTGCTGACAACGCCAGCCGCTTCGGTACCCAGCCCGCTCGGGAGCGCCGGTGGCGGATAGAGCCCGCTGCGGATATAGGTATCAATGTAGTTAATACCTATCGCTTTATTCTCAACCTGAACTTCGTTCTCCGCCGGATCTTTCGGCGTAAACTCAAAGGCTTTCAATACTTCTGGCCCGCCGTGTTGGCTAAATTCGATGCGCGTTGCCATGGAAACTCCTTGTGTCGAAGAGTGACAAGAATGGTTATACTTCCCGGTCTCTCACTATGAATTTGGTAGCTCCCTCACTATGGCAGGAAATAAACCCTTCAACAAACCGAAAGAACCCCGCGACCGTCAGGTAGAAGGGCTGAAGATGCCGCCGCACTCGCTTGAGGCGGAGCAGTCGGTGTTGGGCGGTTTAATGCTGGATAACGAACGCTGGGACAACGTCGCCGAGCGCGTGGTCGCTAACGACTTCTTCAGCCGTCCGCACCGCATGATCTTTACCGAAATGCAGCGCCTGCTCGAAATGAGCAAACCCATCGACCTGATTACGCTTTCTGAATCCCTGGAGCTCCAGGGGCAGCTCGAGAGCGTCGGTGGTTTTGCTTATCTCGCGGAACTCTCTAAAAACACGCCAAGTGCGGCGAACATCAGTGCTTACGCGGATATCGTGCGCGAACGTGCGGTTGTGCGTGAAATGATTGCGGTCGCCAATGAAATTGCCGATGCCGGCTACGACCCGCAGGGGCGCACCAGTGAAGATTTGCTGGATCTGGCAGAATCCCGCGTTTTCCAGATTGCCGAAAACCGCGCTAACAAAGATGAAGGCCCGAAAAGCATCGACCAGATCCTGGAAGCCACGGTTTCCCGAATTGAGTCCCTCTACCAGACGCCGCACGACGGCGTCACGGGGGTGGATACCGGCTACCAGGATCTGAACAAGAAAACAGCGGGCCTCCAGCGCTCTGACCTGATTATCGTGGCCGCTCGTCCGTCGATGGGTAAAACCACTTTTGCGATGAACCTGTGCGAAAACGCCGCCATGCTGCAGGACAAACCGGTACTGATTTTCAGCCTCGAAATGCCCGGCGAGCAGATCATGATGCGTATGCTGGCGTCGCTGTCGCGCGTGGACCAGACCCGAATCCGTACCGGCCAGCTGGACGATGAGGACTGGGCGCGTATCTCCAGCACCATGGGCATTTTGCTCGAGAAGCGCAACATGTACATTGATGACTCTTCTGGCCTGACGCCAACCGAAGTGCGCTCCCGTGCCCGCCGTATCTACCGTGAGCATGAAGGTTTAAGCATGATCATGATTGACTACCTGCAGCTGATGCGCGTGCCGTCGCTGTCCGACAACCGTACGCTGGAGATCGCCGAGATTTCCCGCTCGCTCAAGGCGCTGGCAAAAGAACTTCAGGTTCCGGTGGTGGCGCTGTCGCAGCTTAACCGCTCCCTGGAACAGCGCGCCGACAAACGCCCGGTCAACTCTGACCTGCGTGAATCTGGGTCCATCGAGCAGGATGCCGACTTGATCATGTTTATCTATCGCGACGAGGTTTACCACGAAAACAGCGACCTGAAAGGTATCGCGGAAATCATCATCGGTAAGCAGCGTAACGGCCCGATCGGTACCGTACGCCTGACCTTTAACGGCCAGTGGTCACGCTTCGATAACTATGCCGGGCCGCAGTACGACGAAGAATAAAAATCCTCGTCATCCTTCAAGCCACAGCGGCGTGGGCTGCACTCTTACCCGAACCACTTACTTTAGTAAGCTCATTGGGCTGAGTTATTTTGCCGCCTTGCTGTGACCTGAATGATTTAGAGGATGGGTAGCATTTAATCCAAACACTGAGCAAGGAACGAACATGCAAGCGGCAACCGTCGTCATTAACCGCCGCGCTCTGCGACACAACCTGCAACGCCTCCGCGAACTGGCTCCGAACAGTCGCCTGGTGGCAGTCGTGAAAGCAAACGCCTATGGGCATGGTCTGCTGGAGACCGCCCGCACCTTAGAAAACGCCGATGCCTTCGGCGTGGCCCGCCTCGAAGAAGCCCTGCGCCTGCGGGAAGGTGGCATCACTAAACCCGTTCTGCTGCTGGAAGGGTTCTTCAATCCTGAAGACTTGCCGACGATTGCCGCCCAGAACTTCCAGACGGCGATCCACAGCATTCAACAGCTGGAAGCGCTAGAGCAGGCCGATCTCAGCCAGCCCATCACCGTCTGGATGAAGCTGGACACCGGGATGCACCGCCTCGGCGTGCGCCCGGAAGAGGCCGAAGCTTTCTATCAGCGCCTGGCCGCCTGCAAAAACGTCAGCCAGCCGGTAAACGTGGTGAGCCACTTTGCCCGTGCCGATGAGCCGGAGTCCGACGCCACCCCGCGCCAGCTCGATATCTTTAATTCTTTCACTGCAGGCAAGCCGGGGCAGCGCTCTATCGCCGCCTCGGGCGGCATTCTGCTGTGGCCCGACTCGCATATGGACTGGGTTCGCCCCGGCATCATCCTGTACGGCGTTTCGCCGCTGGAACAAAAGCCGTGGGGTGAAGACTTTGGTTTCCAGCCGGTGATGTCTTTAACCTCAAGCCTGATCGCGGTTCGCGGCCATAAAGCCGGGGAGCCGGTCGGCTACGGTGGGACCTGGACTGCCGAGCGTGACACCTGCCTTGGCGTGGTGGCTATGGGCTACGGTGACGGCTACCCGCGCAGCGCGCCGTCCGGCACGCCGGTGCTGATCAATGGTCGCCAAGTGCCCATTGTGGGGCGCGTTGCCATGGACATGATTTGCGTTGATTTAGGCCCGGATGCCGCCGATAAACCGGGCGATAGTGCAGTGCTGTGGGGGGAAGGTTTGCCGGTCGAACGCATCGCCGAATATTCGAATGTAAGTGCTTACGAACTTATCACTCGCCTGACTTCAAGGGTAACAATGAAGTATCTGGACTGAGTGTCCTCGCCTGGTTTACAGTGGAAATCCGCGAACTGTAAACCAGGAGAACCTCACCGTGTTTCAAAAAGTTGACGCCTATGCTGGCGACCCGAT
This sequence comes from Cedecea sp. AS113, assembly GCF_037152415.1. Classification (NCBI taxonomy): domain Bacteria; kingdom Pseudomonadati; phylum Pseudomonadota; class Gammaproteobacteria; order Enterobacterales; family Enterobacteriaceae; genus Cedecea; species Cedecea sp. AS113. Next base: position 88,624 of record NZ_JBBCMI010000014.1, on the reverse strand, counting down.
CCTTTCCCTCATGGAACGCTTTAAAGTCGATCCGCGCAGCGACAAGGTCAACCTCAGCATCGGCCTCTATTACAATGAAGACGGGGTGATCCCGCAGTTACAGGCCGTGGCAGAAGCAGAAGCTCGCCTGAACGCGCAGGCTCACGGCGCCTCTCTCTATTTACCGATGGAAGGCATGAACAGCTATCGTAGCGCCATCGCGCCGCTGCTGTTTGGTGCTAACCACCCGGCGCTGGTGGAAGGTCGCATTGCCACCGTGCAAACGCTCGGGGGGTCCGGTGCCTTAAAAATTGGCGCTGACTTCCTGAAAACCTATTTCCCTGATTCACAGGTATGGGTCAGCGATCCAACCTGGGAAAACCACGTCGCCATCTTTGAAGGCGCGGGTTTCACCGTGAATACTTACCCGTGGTTCGACAGCGCAACCAACGGCGTGCGCTTTGAGGCGCTGCTGGAAAAACTGAATACGCTGCCTGAACTTAGCATCGTGCTGCTGCACCCTTGCTGCCACAACCCAACCGGCTCGGATCTCACCGACAGCCAGTGGGATGCCGTCACGGAAATTCTTAAAGCACGCAACCTGATCCCGTTCCTCGACATCGCCTATCAGGGCTTTGGTGCGGGTATGGAGCAGGATGCCTATGCCATCCGCGCCATCGCCTCCTCCGGGCAGCCGATGCTGGTCAGCAATTCCTTCTCTAAAATCTTCTCTCTCTATGGCGAACGCGTGGGCGGGCTTTCCGTAGTTTGCGAAGACAGTGATGTCGCAGGGCGAGTGCTGGGTCAGCTCAAAGCTACCGTGCGCCGCAACTACTCCAGCCCGCCGAACTTTGGGGCGCAGGTTGTGGCGACCGTTCTGAATGACGAGAAGCTGAAAGCGAGCTGGATTGCGGAAGTGGAAACCATGCGCGTGCGTATTCTGGAAATGCGCCAGGTGCTGGTGGAAGTGCTGACTAAAGCTGTGCCGGGGCGCAACTTTGATTACCTGGTGAAACAGCGCGGCATGTTTAGCTACACCGGGCTAAGCGCGGCTCAGGCCGACCGCCTGCGTGATGAGTTTGGCATTTACCTGCTCACCAGCGGTCGTATCTGCGTTGCCGGGCTTAATCACAGCAACGTTCTGCGCGTGGCGCAAGCGTTCGCTGCAGTGATGTAAGTGCTCGCTAACTTTATTTAGTTACCGCATGTTCTCTTTTTCCTCTCCCGTTTGGGAGAGGAAATTCCTGCTCTATTCTGTGACCCTGCCTATTTTCTCTGACATAAAACTGAAAAAAATCTTTGTCGATCGGTCCCCGGCAGGTATGGTCGGAAGGCTTTATGGCAAGGCTGCTCATTTTAACAACGATTAAAAACAGAAAATAAAGGGAAAACAATGCGTAAGATCGCCCTGGCACTCAGTGCCGTCTGCCTGCTGGCAGGCTTCAATCATGCCGCTTTGGCAACCGAATCCGCCCCCGCTCCGCTGAATCCTGGCGTCACCGTGGCGCAACTGGCGCAACAGGTGCCAATCCACTGGGTTTCCGTGGCACAAATTGAAAATAGCCTGCTTGGCCGCGCGCCTATCGCCGTCGGGTTTGATATTGACGATACCGTGCTGTTTTCCAGCCCGGGCTTTTATCGCGGGCAAAAAGAGTTCTCGCCGGGTAAGCAGGACTACCTGAAAAACCCGGCTTTTTGGGAAAAGATGAACAACGGCTGGGATGACTTCAGCATGCCTAAAGAGGTGGCAAAAAGCCTGATCACCATGCACCTCAAGCGCGGCGACAGCGTGTACTTTGTGACCGGACGCAGCCAGACCAAAACCGAAACCGTCACCAAAACCCTGCAAAACGACTTCCTGATCCCGGAGCCGAGCGTCAATCCGGTGATCTTTGCCGGCGATAAAGAAGGCCAGAACACCAAAACGCAGTGGCTGAAAGAGAAGAAAATCAAAATCTTCTACGGCGATTCAGACAACGACATCACCGCGGCTCAGGACGTCGGCGCGCGCGGCATTCGTATCCTGCGAGCCTCCAACTCCAGCTACCAGCCGCTGCCGAAAGCAGGCTCGTTTGGCGAAGAGGTTATCGTCAACTCCGAATACTGATCCCGGCCAGAAAAGCGGCAGCTAACATAAATTGTCTGCCGTTTTTTTAATCAATTCCCTCGTCTGTTATCCGCTTTTGGCGCACACTTAATGCTGCCGCGAATGCTTCCGGTAAACGTTCAGGACGAGGAAATGAAGATGACCCATTCGGATCTTTTAGAGTACTGCATGAAAAAACCCGGCGCAGAGCAGAGCGTGCACAGCGACTGGAAGGCCACGCAAATCAAAGTCGGCGATGTGCTGTTTGCCATGGTGCATGCGGAGAACCAGCGCCCGGCAGTCTCCCTCAAAGCCACGCCCGATCTGGCAGACCTTCTGCGCCAGCAGCATCAGGACGTCTTCCCCAGCGCCCATTTGAATAAGGCGCACTGGAGCACGCTTTACCTGGACGGCTCGCTGCCCGGTTCGCAAATTTATTATCTGGTGGATGCTTCGTATCAGCAGGCGGTGGCATTGCTGCCTGAGCAGGTCAGGCAGCAATTGTCGGTTTGACTACTTCAGCAATGGCTTGAGGAAACGCGCGGTATGAGAAGCTTCGCAGGTGGCGACGGTTTCCGGCGTGCCGGAGACCAGGATCTCGCCGCCGCCGCTGCCGCCTTCCGGCCCTAAGTCCACAATCCAGTCTGCGGTTTTAATCACGTCGAGGTTGTGTTCAATCACCACAATGGTATTGCCCTGATCCCTGAGCTGATGCAGCACTTCCAGCAGTTGCTGGATATCCGCAAAGTGCAGGCCGGTGGTCGGCTCATCGAGGATATACAGCGTCTGGCCGGTGCCGCGCTTAGACAGCTCACGCGCCAGCTTAACGCGCTGTGCTTCACCGCCTGACAGCGTGGTCGCCGACTGGCCAAGCCGAATGTAGGACAGGCCCACGTCGATCAGCGTTTGCAGCTTACGTGCCAGCGCCGGAACGGCGTCGAAGAATTCGCGGGCATCTTCAATGGTCATATCCAGCACTTCGTGAATGCTTTTGCCTTTGTACTTAATCTCCAGCGTTTCACGGTTATAGCGTTTGCCTTTGCACTGGTCGCACGGCACGTAGATATCCGGCAGGAAGTGCATTTCGACTTTGATTACGCCGTCGCCCTGGCAGGCTTCGCAGCGCCCGCCGCGAACGTTGAAGCTAAAGCGCCCCGGCGTATAGCCGCGCGAGCGCGCTTCCGGTACGCCAGCAAACAGCTCGCGCACGGGGGTGAACACGCCGGTGTAGGTCGCCGGGTTGGAACGAGGTGTGCGGCCAATCGGGCTTTGGTCAATGTCGATGACCTTATCGAAGTGTTCCAGGCCCTGAACTTCACGGTACGGTGCCGGTTCGGCGATTGTCGCCCCGTTTAGCTGACGTTGGGCAATCGGGAACAGCGTGTCGTTAATCAGCGTCGACTTGCCGGAGCCGGATACCCCGGTAATACAGGTAAACAACCCCACCGGCAGCGTCAGCGTGACGTCCTTCAGGTTGTTCCCCTTCGCGCCGGAGAGCTTGAGCACTTTTGACGGATCGGCAGCAACGCGCTGTTTCGGCACCGCAATCTCGCGTTTGCCGCTGAGGAACTGCCCGGTCAGGGATTCCGGCACCGCAATAATATCCTTCATGGTGCCTTCCGCGACCACCTGGCCGCCGTGCACGCCCGCGCCTGGACCAATATCGATAATATGGTCGGCGGCGCGAATGGCGTCTTCGTCGTGCTCAACCACAATCACCGTGTTGCCGAGGTTACGCAGGTGAATCAGCGTTTCCAGCAGGCGCTCGTTATCGCGCTGGTGCAGGCCGATGGACGGCTCATCCAGCACGTACATCACGCCAACCAACCCGGCGCCAATCTGGCTTGCCAGACGAATACGTTGGGCTTCACCACCGGACAGCGTTTCTGCCGAACGGGAGAGAGAAAGGTAGTTCAGGCCGACGTTCACCAGGAACTTCAGGCGATCGCCGATCTCTTTCAGCACTTTTTCCGCGATTTGCGCCCGCTGGCCGCTGAGCTTCATGTTCTGGAAGAATTCCATCGCATGGCCGATGCTCATATCAGAAATCGTTGGCAGCGCGGTATTTTCTACAAATACATGGCGCGCTTCACGGCGCAGGCGCGTCCCTTCGCAGCTGGTGCAGGGGCGGTTGCTGATGAATTTCGCCAGCTCTTCGCGCACGGCGGAAGATTCGGTTTCTTTGTAGCGACGCTCCATGTTGTGCAGCACGCCTTCGAACGGATGGCGGCGCACGGAGGTGTCCCCGCGGTCGTTCATGTACTTGAATTCGATTGTTTCTTTGCCCGAGCCGTGCAGCACAACTTTCTTCACCGCGTCGCTCAGCTCGTTCCACGGGGCTTCCACGTCGAACTTATAGTGATCGGCCAGCGAGCGCAGCATGGTGAAGTAATAGAAGTTACGGCGGTCCCAGCCACGGATAGCGCCACCGGCCAGCGACAGCTCGCCGTTTTGCACCACGCGATCGGGATCGAAATATTGCTGTACGCCCAGGCCGTCGCAGGTCGGGCAGGCACCGGCCGGGTTGTTAAAGGAGAACAGGCGCGGTTCCAGCTCGCGCATGCTGTAGCCGCAGACCGGGCAGGCAAAGTTGGCGGAGAACAGCAGCTCTTCCGCTTTTTCATCGTCCATGTCGGCGACAACGGCAGACCCGCCGGACAGCTCCAGCGCGGTTTCAAACGACTCGGCCAGGCGCTGGGCGATGTCTTCACGTACCTTAAAGCGGTCGACGACCACTTCAATGGTGTGCTTTTTCTGTAGCTCCAATTTTGGCGGATCGGACAGGTCGCAGACTTCGCCGTCGATGCGCGCCCGGATATAGCCCTGGCTGGCCAGGTTTTCCAGCGTTTTGGCGTGTTCGCCTTTGCGATCTTTAATGATCGGCGCGAGTAGCATCAGGCGCTTGCCTTCCGGCTGCGCAAGCACGTTATCCACCATCTGGCTGACGGTTTGGGCCGCGAGCGGGATGTCGTGATCCGGGCAGCGCGGTTCGCCTACGCGGGCGTAAAGCAGACGCAGGTAGTCATGGATTTCCGTGATGGTGCCGACGGTGGAACGCGGGTTATGGGACGTGGATTTCTGTTCAATAGAAATCGCAGGAGACAACCCTTCGATATGGTCGACGTCCGGCTTCTCCATCAGCGACAGGAACTGACGCGCGTAAGCCGAAAGGGACTCAACGTAGCGACGCTGCCCTTCCGCGTACAGGGTGTCGAATGCCAGCGAGGATTTGCCTGAACCCGAAAGCCCGGTGACAACAATCAGTTTGTCGCGCGGGATGACGAGGTTGATATTTTTGAGATTGTGGGTGCGGGCGCCCCGAACTTCGATCTTATCCATTCACCTTTCCCGGAATAATGACTGCATGCGCCTGGTATGTATAGAGGTACAACCGACGGCCAGAAACGGCTAATTATGACACAATAAAACCTGAATGAATATCCAGTGTTTTAATGAAACGAGCTATACTTAGCCGACATTCTGGAATGTCCCTCGCAGCTATAAACATTGTGGGTGGCATAGTGTAGAATCCCCGGTTTAGACTATTTAAAAACGTTTCAGGAGACACGAACATGGCCAGCAGAGGCGTAAACAAGGTGATTCTCGTTGGGAATCTGGGTCAGGACCCGGAAGTACGCTACATGCCAAATGGGGGCGCTGTCGCCAACATTACACTGGCCACGTCAGAGTCCTGGCGTGATAAGCAAACCGGCGAAACCAAAGAAAAAACCGAGTGGCACCGCGTGGTGCTGTTCGGCAAACTGGCCGAAGTGGCCGGTGAATACCTGCGTAAAGGCTCTCAGGTTTACATCGAAGGCGCACTGCAAACCCGTAAATGGACCGACCAGGCTGGTGTAGAAAAATACACTACCGAAGTTGTGGTTAACGTGGGCGGCACCATGCAGATGCTCGGCGGCCGTCAGGGCGGCGGCGCTCCGGCAGGCGGCAACGGCGGCCAGCAGCAGGGCGGTTGGGGTCAGCCTCAGCAACCACAGGGCGGCAACCAGTTCAGCGGCGGCGCACAGTCTCGTCCGCAGCAGCAGAGCGCGCCAGCGCCATCTAACGAACCGCCAATGGATTTCGACGACGATATCCCGTTCTGATCCCCTCAGGGTGTAACCCTGTACGTGACGAACAAATAAAACCCTGCCTCGCAGGGTTTTTTTCTATTATGGCGGCATGAAATCTGCCGGACAGGCGGCCCTCGGATAAGGAAGATACCGTGGCATTTTTAGGTTTTGTCAGTGAGAGAGCGTGTCGGCGTCAGGCGGACGCCACGCCATGGCTGCCTTCATTTAGCTTTTATGAAAAGCATCTCTCCCCGCCTATTGAAGGTTCGCCTGAAGCCATTATTCAGGCCGTTCTGGCGCTGAATATGGAAGACGATCCGGTTATTCGTCGGCTACTCCGTTTGCGCCAGCTCCCTCGCCGCCTGCGCCGGGCGTTGTTTAAGCCAGAGAGCACGGAACCATCCGATACCTTCGGGTTTGGCTCTTTCACTCTGCTGCATCAAAGCAGCCAGGAAGTCTCTTTTGGTTTGGCCGGGCGTTTCTGGCGACCGTTGCTTGACGTCGAGTCTCTGAAAGATGCCGAAGCCTTCAAGCATTTTGCCGACTCACGCGCGGCTAAGCTGGTCTTGCGCTTTGATGTCACGCCTGAGAACAACGGCTCGGCGGTATTACGTACCGAAACCTTTGTCTATTGCCCAACGCCGCGCGTGAAAGCCCTGTTCGCTCTCTATTGGATGCTCATTCGTCCGGCCAGCGGCTGGATCAGGCGGCGCACGCTACTCTCTATCCAGCGAAAGCTGGCGGCAGACACTAATCACAGGTCAGGCAATGACAGACAAATTTGATGGCGTTCTGCGCCCCGAGCACATTATCCCGTTCCCTGATTCCATCAGTGAGGAGGCACAGGCCGCTCTGCGTCGCCAGGTTGACGAGAACGGTGTGCCCCACAACGCGCAATTTACGATGCCATCCCACACCGATGGTGAAGCCTGGAAGCAGATTCAGGCCACTTCGGCGGCCTGGTATGCCGAAGCCATGAAATCCCGGCCAGCGAGCGATGAGCCGGACCCACAAACACTGCAGATTGAGCAGGCTACGGTGCATGTTGCCACGCCAGGCGCGCTGGCTTCAGAACATCACGTTCTGGTGGATCTGCACGGCGGGGCGTTTACCTTTGGCGGGGGGGAAGCCTGCAAGGCCAGTGCCAGCACCCAGGCTGTGCAGTATGGGCTTCGTTGCTATAGCGTCGATTACCGAATGCCGCCCGAGCATCCTTATCCGGCTGCGCTGGATGATTGCCTGGCCATATACCGTTACCTGCTCGAGCAATATGCCCCGGAAAATATCGTGATTGCCGGGCGTTCGGCTGGTGGGAATCTCGCCGCTGCGATGGTGCTGCGGGCGCTTGATGAAGGCTTGCCGTTGCCAGGCGCCTTAGTGCTGCTGTCCCCGGAGGCAGATCTGACCGAGTCCGGCGACAGCTTCCAGGTGAACCAACTTGTGGATGTGGTACTGCCGGGATCGTTGAGGGAAAACAACCTGCTTTATGCCGCGGGGGCTGGGTTAACGCATCCTTATCTTTCGCCGCTGTTTGGCGATTTTACCCGTGGTTTCCCGGCAACAATGATTCAAAGCGGCACGCGGGATTTATTCCTGTCGAATGCGGTGAGGCTGCACCGGGTGTTGAGAAAAGCGAACGTTGAAGCCGAGCTGCACGTCTTTGAGGCGATGCCGCACGGTGGATTTATGGGAACGCCTGAAGACAGAGAGCTGGTGGAAGAAGTGGCGAAATTTATTCGCCGCCAGCTCAGGCTGGAGAACTCAAAGCAATAAAAAAGCCGGCGGCGAGGGATCGCGACCGGCTTTTATTCATTCGCAAAAAATTACGCGTTAAGCAGCGGCTCTGCGGTTTTCTCCACCAGCGCCAGCAGGACTTTGACATCCTCCAGGGTGACGGTTGGGTTCAGCAGGGTCAGCTTCAGGCAGGTCACGCCGTTATGCTCGGTCACGCCAACGTTCGCGCGGCCAGACTCCAGCAGCGCATCACCGATTTTCTGGTTCAGCAGCGCGATTTCCGCATCGCTGCGGCCAGCCAGGCTTGCCGGACGGAAGCGGAACAGCACGCTCGCCAGCTGAGGCTGCATCACCAGCTCCAGAGAAGCGTGGTCAGCCACATAGGCCGCCACATTCTTCGCCATGGTCACACCATGATCGATGATTTCAGCGTACTGTTTCTGGCCCAGCGCTTCGAGGCCCATCCACAGCTTCAGAGCGTCAAAGCGGCGGGTGGTCTGCAGCGACTTGGACACCAGGTTCGGTACGCCTTGCTCTTCGTCGAACTCGGAGTTCAGGTAGGCCGCCTGGTAGCGCATCAGCTCGTAGTGGCGAGCATCTTTCAGCAGGAACGCGCCGCAGCTGATGGTCTGGAAGAACTGCTTGTGGAAGTCCAGGGTAACGGAATCCACCAGCTCCAGGCCGTTCAGGTAATCACGATACTTCTCGGACAGCAGCAGTGCGCCGCCCCAGGCTGCATCAACGTGTACCCAAATCTGGTGCTCTGCGGCCAGCTTCGCGATGTCGCTCAGCGGGTCGATAGCGCCTGCATCGGTCGTACCGGCAGTGGCGACGATAGCCATGATCTGCTCGCCGTTCGCTTGCGCCTGGGCGATTTTAGCCGCCAGGTCGGTAACGTCCATGCGGGCAAACTCATCGGTTTTCACCAGCGTGACTGACTGGTAGCCCATGCCCATCAGCGCCATGTTTTTCTGCACGGAGAAGTGGGCATTTTCAGAGCACAGTACTCTGATTTTGCGGATATCACCGGTCAGGCCGTCCTGCTGGACAGAGTGGCCCTGGCGCGCAAAGTAAGCGTCACGCGCCAGCATCAGGCCCATCAGGTTGCTCTGGGTCCCGCCGCTGGTGAACACGCCCGCGTCGCCAGGCTGATAACCGACCTGCGCGCGCAGCCATTCGATCAGCTTCATCTCAATGATGGTCGCCGACGGGCTTTGGTCCCAGGAGTCCATGCTCTGGTTGGTGGCGTTGATCAGCACTTCTGCGGCCTGGCTAACCACCAGGCTTGGGCAGTGCAGGTGCGCCACGCACTGCGGGTGATGCACCAGCAGGCTGTCTTTTAAGAAATACTCAATCGCGCGTTCAATCGCGACCTGGTTGCCCAGGCCCTGAGGATTGAAGTCGAGCTGAATGCGTTCTTTCAGCTCGGCGACGGTTTTGCCCTGGTACATCTGGGGCTGCTGCAGCCATTCCACTACGGCCTGGCTGGTCTGGGCGATCGCCTGCTGGTATTCCTCAATGCTCTGGGCAGAGGAGGCCAGAATCGGGTTAGATCGGGACATATTTATTACTCCAGTCAGACAGCTTTTGCGCCAGCGGCTAACAAGGCTTTTTCAAATTTACTCAGGAAGATTTCCAGCTCGTCGTCGCTGATCAGCAGGGACGGCAGCAGGCGCAGCACGCAGCCGTTACGGCCACCGCGCTCCAGAATCAGGCCCGCTTCGAAGCATTTTTTCTGAATCAGAGCAGACAGCGCGCCGTCAGCCGGGTAGCAACCCATGTGATCCTGTGCTTCTTCTGGCTTCACGATCTCAATGCCGAGCATCAGGCCCAGGCCGCGAACGTGGCCGATAGCCGGGTAGCGTTTCTGCAGATCGTACAGTTTGCCTTTCAGCCATTCGCCCTGAGCGGCAACTTTGTCTGCGACTTTGTTGTCTTTCAGGTACTTCAGGGTGGTCAGGCCGGTGGCCATTGCCAGCTGGTTGCCGCGGAAGGTGCCGGTGTGGTGGCCAGGTTCCCAGGCATCGATCTCTTTTCTCAGGCCCAATACGGCCAGCGGCAGACCGCCACCAACGGCTTTGGACATCACGATGATGTCTGGCTCAATGCCAGCGTGTTCGTAGGCGAACAGCTTGCCGGTACGGGCAAAGCCAGCCTGAACTTCATCGATGATCAGCACGATGCCGTGCTCTTTGGTCACTTTGCGGATGCGCTGCAGCCACTCTGCAGGCGCCGGGTTCACGCCGCCTTCGCCCTGAACCGCTTCGAGGATCACGGCCGCAGGTTTGCGCACGCCGCTTTCAACGTCGTTGATCAGGTTGTCGAAGTAATAGGTCAGCGCTTTCACGCCCGCGTCGCCGCCAATGCCCAGCGGGCAGCGGTATTCGTGCGGGTATGGCAGGAACTGTACTTCCGGCATCAGGCCGTTGATGGCCGCTTTCGGAGACAGGTTGCCGGTCACGGACAGCGCGCCGTGGGTCATCCCGTGGTAGCCGCCGGAGAAGCTGATTACGCCGCTGCGGCCAGTGTGTTTCTTCGCCAGCTTGATAGCGGCTTCTACTGCGTCCGCGCCGGATGGGCCGCAGAACTGTAGGCAGTACTCTTTACCCTGGCTCGGCAGTAAAGAGAGCAGGTATTCTGAGAACTCGTCTTTTAACGGCGTAGTCAGATCCAAAGTATGTAACGGCAAGCCGCTGGTAATGACGTTTTGGATGCTTTGCAGGATGTCAGGATGGTTGTGGCCAAGCGCCAACGTGCCCGCACCGGCCAGACAGTCAAGGTAGCGGTTACCTTCCACGTCGATGATCCAGGCGCCCTGGGCTTTGGCTATAGCGAACGGTAATTTGCGCGGGTAACTTCTGACATTCGATTCGAATTCAGCCTGTCGTGCCAAATAGGTTTCGTTGGTAGCGTTTGCAGATTTTGCATCTAAAGTATCAATACGGACTTTATCCGTCATCATATCTCTCCTACAACCGTCGGCATGAGCGCAGCGGCTGAATTAAGTAAACAATACTCGTCATGCTTCAAGTTGAAACTCGAATTATCCAGAGTATAGGTATCGGTTAGGGTGCATAAAACGCCGCCAATATATGGCTTTTTACCCCCCCGCTCAATCATTTATTTTTATCGATTTTTTTAATTTAAAATCAATGAATTGAAGACTCTTTTGACGGGTATCCAGACATCCGATCTCTCAACTATTGGCAATGGCAGGAAAAAAAGCCCCCTGAAAGGCCTAATTTTGCGTATTAAAACGGTCTGGACAGACCAGGTTTTGCTGGATAGAAATAATTAACAACAAAAAATTACCCCAGGACATTGATTGGCAACTGGGGTTGCACTTTTTACCCGTAAATCTGGCGCTTGTTCAGCTTCAACGGCAAAAAACGCCCACCTGTTTTTCAATAATGTCTGCCAGGCAATCCCGAATCGGATTAGGTTCAGATGAGGCTCTTGGTAGACAAATGCCTAATGAAGGGAGAGCGGGAAGCGTCTGGACAACCGGGAGATCGGCTGGTTTGCCTACCTGCGTTCTTGGCGTCACGCCTAACCCGGCTCGCGCCGCTGCCCATAGGCCGTTCAGACTGCTGCTGGTAAAGGCTATCCGCCAGGGGATCCCTGCGCAATCCAGTGCCTCAATGGCGTGACGGCGTAAAATACAGGGAGCATCAAAAACCACTAAAGGTAGCGGCTGCCCATTGGCGAGGCATGCCTCTACCTGCTCGGGGATGCCCATCCAGTGCAGCGGAATTTTACCGATCTCATTCTCTGCGGAGGCCGATGGCGTTTGCCAGAGTAAGGCCAAATCCAGCTGCGAATGGTTGAGGGCGGACTCCAGCTCTGCGTTTCGTGCGATACGTGCCTCAAGAATGACGGCAGGGTGGGCGCGACTAAATGACCCAAGAACATCGGTTAACAAGCCCTCACCAAAATCCTCCTGAAACCCTACCCGTAAGAGCCCACTCAGCTGTGTGTCGCCCACCGCAGCCATTGCGGCATCATTCAGCTCCAGCAGGCGTTTCGCATAACTCAACACAATTTCGCCGGTTGGTGTCAGCGCCAGGCCCCGGCCTGATTTTTTGACGACCGGCGTTCCGACCTGATCTTCCAGTTTCTTTAACTGGGCGCTGACCGCTGAGGTCGATCGCCCCAGCCGGTCCGCTGCCCGGGCAAAGCTGCCGAGCGCCATGCCGGTCACAAAGGTGCGGAGAACGTCGAGATCTAAATTCGTCATAGTTATTGTCCTGAAAATCAGGATTATTGGTTAAAAAATATCTGATTTTTAGAATGATACTTAATGAGTATGCTCAGGTTGTCAACAACAGCCGGGAGGCTTCATGGGCGAAACATCACACGACATTCAACGGGTTTTGAGCCGGGCGCCAAAACTTGCCAGCATGAGCAACGACTTGTTATTCATGGATATCTGGGAAAGAGCGGAACTGAATAAACGCGATCGCAGCCTGATCACCGTGGCGGCGCTGCTGGCGCTGTACCGGCTTGAACAGTTGCCTATTCATCTCGAATTAGCGCGCAAAAATGGCGTCAGCGATGAGGAGTTAAGCGAGCTGATCACCCATCTGGCTTTTTATGCGGGCTGGCCTGCCGCCCATAGTGCGCTAAAGGTACTGGATAAGCTGATCGTCGGATGTCGTCGGGAGGAGCAATAAATGCCGGTACTTCATGTCACCTTATTAAAAGGAAAAACGGAGGCCTGGCTGGCGGCGGTTTCATCCAGCATACAGCGGGCGCTGGTGGAGGCATTTGATGTGCCGGAGGCAGATCTGTTTCAGGTTTTTCATGAGCAAGATAAATCAGCGCTGCGGTTTGATCGTCACTATATGGCGGGGCCGCGCAGCAATGACTGGCTTCTGATTGAGATAACGGCCGGTAAGCCACGAAGTATTGAGATGAAGCAGCGTTTTTACCGGGTCATTACCGATCAACTTGCCGAGTCACCGGGCATTCAGCCCAACGACGTTATGGTCGTCATTCGCCATAACAAGGCTGAGGACTGGTCGTTTGGTGGGGGCAAGGCGAGTTTGTTCGCGGAGTAAGATCTACCCCTTAAAAGCGCTGGGCGCGGGGAAATGATCGCTGTATATTTTCATACACAACGATCATAAGGACTCTCGCCGTGAACCGATTTACCCGCCGCCTGACGCTGGGCGCACTATTAGTACTTTCCCCGCTCGCTGCGCTGGCGAACCGCACGCTCACCGACCAGCTTGGCCGCCAGGTCACGATCCCCGACGAGGTTAACCGCGTCGTGGTGCTTCAGCACCAAACGCTCAACCTGCTGGTGCAAATGAACGCCACCGACAAAGTGGTTGGCATTCTGGCGAACTGGAAGCAACAGCTTGGCAGCGGCTACGCGCGCCTGGCACCGGAGCTTGAGCATAAGGCCCAGTTAGGGGATTTAACCAGCGTGGACACCGAAAAGCTGGTGGCGCTGCATCCTCAGGTGGTGTTCGTCACCAACTATGCACCGCAGGAGATGATCGACAGCATTAGCAAACTCGGCATCCCGGTGATTGCGATTTCTCTGCGCCACGATACACCGGGCGAGCAGGGCAAACTGAACCCGTCGATGCAGGACGAAGAGCAAGCCTATAATCTCGGCCTGAAAGAAGGCATCGAACTGATTGGTGAAGTGGTTAATAAAGAGAAGCAGGCCAAAGCGCTGATCGACGCCACTTTTGCCGAGCGCAAGCTGGTCAGCGACCGCCTGAAAGACATCCCGGCAGACCAGCGGGTACGGGCTTATATGGCCAACCCTGACCTGACCACCTACGGCTCCGGGAAATATACCGGCCTGATGATGGCCCACGCGGGCGCGTTGAACGTGGCGGCGTCGACCGTGAAAGGTTTCAAGCAGGTGTCGATGGAGCAGGTGATCGCCTGGGATCCGCAGGTGATCTTCGTACAGGATCGTTACCCCAAAGTGGTGGATGAGATCGTCAGCAAGCCCGAGTGGCAGCCGATCGACGCGGTGAAAAGCCATCAGGTCTGGCTGATGCCGGAATACGCCAAAGCCTGGGGCTACCCGATGCCGGAAGCGATGGCGATCGGCGAGCTGTGGATGGCGAAAAAACTGTATCCCGCCAGATTCAAAGACATCGACATGAAGAAAGTGGCCGACAGCTGGTATCAGCGTTTTTACCGCACCCACTATGAAGGCGTTGAGTAATGACGCTGCAAATTCTGGCGGCGGGAAGCCTGCGGCGGGTCTGGCAGCCTCTTATGGCCCAGTTTGAGCAGGAAACTAGCTTGCCGACAGAGACGCAATTTGGGCCTGCGGGCCTGCTAAGAGCCCGTATAGAAGCCGGTGAAAACTGTTCGCTGTTTGCGTCGGCAAACATGGCGCACCCGCACACGCTGCTGGAGCGGGGCAAAGCTCGGGCGGTTCACCGGTTTGCCGGGAACGCCCTTTGCCTGACGGCGGCGGCGCACTGCGTTGATGAGCAGAGTACCTGGCTAACGCTATTGAGCAATCCGGCCTTACGCATTGGCACGTCCACGCCGGGCAGCGATCCTTCCGGGGATTATACCTGGCAGTTCTTTGGCAGATTTGAAGCTGAATTTGGCATCGCCCTGCAGCCGCGAGCCTTAGCTCTGGTTGGCGGACCGGACACGCAGGCCGTGCCCGAAGGCAGGCTTGCGGCGCAGTGGCTTATTGCCAGCGGGCAGGCCGATCTGATGATTGGTTACCTAAGCTATGCCGCAGCGCTGCAGGCCCATCGTGAACTGCGGGTGTTCGAGATCCCGGCGTCCTACAATATTCAGGCCGATTATGGGCTGGCGGTATGCGACGAACGAGCGGAGCCGCTGCGGGCGTTCCTGGTCTCGGACGCTGCGCGGCAAATACTGCGGGATTACGGCTTTGTCGTCTGAAAGTAAAAAACCGCCGATGAAGGCGGTTTTTTTAATACTTCTCAGCCTGTTAAGGCATCATCGTCGGCCATTCGGGCGGCATTCTGGCGATGATCTCGACCAGCCCCGTTTTAAACGACGCCCAGATAATCGGGAAGTCGCCGAGCGTCAGGCCCAATAAACCCATGGCAAACCAGCAGGATGCGGCAATCCCCAGCCCGCTGCTGATTATGGCTAAAGCCCGGTAATCCGAGCGGCGAAACTGAATATTCAGGCTGCTTGCCAAAAACATCAAAACCGCACTAAGCAGCGGCCAGCGTATGAGCATCACGCCGGTGGTGATTGTTGCCATGAACCTTGTTCCTCAAAAAGCTGCAATTTAATTTTCTGTTGCACTGATAATGTGAAGTGTATCACTTTTGTGTGTTTAATCACCAGCGTTGTGATGGTTTTTTGCGCGGTTTTGAGGCCAGGTCGGCGGGTGTTTTTAGGAAAACCAGGACGTGGAAGGCGTGAACATTTTGTTTATCTGATGTTTACCACAATTTCGTTTAAATAATCATTCCCTGCTGCTTTAACCCCAGAAAAACTCATATTAACACGGTGGGTTAAATCTTAAGCTAAACAGCATCCCGGTTCCTCTTATCTCTTTGTTGCGCAAATTAATTTCCGCTGAGTTAACGGCTGAAGGCTATTGCTAAAGCAGGCTTTATGATGCAACGTAATCGGTGGTCATCAGGTTGTTCTAATAAAGTATAAAAACAGGCGCATAAAAGCAGAGACGTGTGAGCATCATGGTGAAACGGATTTATCTTAAGGCGTTGCGTACCTCAGGTTTTGTCCTGATCGTTTGCCTGCCGATAATGCTGGCAATTTATTTTGCCCATGTTCGCGCCACCAGTGACACCCAGCAGCACCTGCACTCTTTTGGCAAACTGGTGATGGAAAAAACGGAAATCGTCATCAGCCATGTTAATGAGGCGCGCAGCGAGGCGGAACGTTTTTCCGGGGAAATATGCAGTCCCCGGCATATGGCAAATATGCTGGATATTGTGCGCGGTAAACTTTTTGTCGCCGATTTAATTTACGTCAGCGGCGATAAGCTGCTGTGCTCGACCAGCTATAAGCCGTTAAAAGCGCTGCCAGCGCCGCGCCCTTCTTATACCCGTAAACCGGACGTCGCGATTTATTATTATCTGGATACGCCGTTTTATGCCGGGCATAAAATGACCTACATGCAACGTGGGCATTATATGGCGGTGATTAACCCGCTCACCTGGTCAGAAGTTTTGTCCGAAGATGACTCGCTGATTTATGGCGTCTACGACACCGTCACCCGCAGTTTTTTCTCTTTAAGTCCGGGGGCCGACAGCGACCTGCTGCACAGTTTTATTCTGCGTAAAGAGAAAGCGTTTACCGAGGATAACCGTTTTTACGCCGTCGACCAGTCGGCTAAAAGACCGATTGCGGTGATTGTTTCCACGTCAGAAACCTTGTTTAACCGCCAGTGGTATCACCAACTGACGCTGACGCTTCCGTTAGGCGTTATTTGCAGCCTGCTGATATTAATTATGTGGTCCCGAACCCGTCAGCAATTAAATTCCCCGCGGCGGATGCTTTTAAGAGCGCTGGCCAGAAAACAGCTCAAACTTCACTATCAGCCCATTATTGATATTCAAAATGGCTATTGCGTGGGGGCAGAAGCGCTGCTGCGGTGGGTGAATTTTAATGGACAAACCATCAGCCCCGGGACGTTTATTCCGCTGGCAGAATCTGAAGGTCTGATTCACAAAATATCGGACTATGTGGTTGATGCCGTATTTAAAGATTTTGGTGAATTTCTTGCCGACCATCCTGGCCTCTATATTTCGATTAATCTTTCAGCATCTGATTTTCACTCTTCACGCTTAATCACCGTACTTTCAGAACGGATTAAAACCTACAACATTCGTCCAGAGCAGATAAAAATCGAAGTGACCGAGCGAGGGTTTATTGACGTTGAAAAAACCAGGCCGTTTATCCAGGAGTTTCGCAACGCGGGCTTTAAAGTCGCCATTGATGACTTTGGCACCGGGTATTCGAATCTGCACAACCTGCAGTACCTGAACGTCGATATTTTAAAAATCGACAAAAGCTTTATTGATTCCCTCGCCAGCGAGCGGGCCAGCCACTTGCTGGTGGAACACATCATTGAAATTGCCCACAGCCTGAAGTTAACGACAATTGCCGAAGGGGTTGAAACCGAAGCGCAGGTGGCGTGGCTGGTGGATCACGGCGTGGAGTATTGCCAGGGCTGGTATTTTGCGAAGGCACTGCCTCCGCAAGAGTTTATCGCCTGGCTCTATACGCCAGGCGGGATCCCCGTACGCAAGGCCTCAGTGGCTCGCGAGCCACTGCTTTAAAGGAACAACCCATTCTGGGTTAGGGCGGAAAAATGCCCCGTGCTGCTGGCCGGTAGAGATTTTTATCTCTTTATAATAAGTCATCCCCGGACTGTGGTTTGCAATCGTCTGGCAGGAACCCACTTCATCCGAGGCTTCATAAATGGAGAGCACGTTCCCGTACAGGCGATTGCGGGCGTCATCCTGAATGGAATGAGTACATCCCGCCAGAATGGCAACGTTGAGCGCCTTATTCTGCAGTTTGCTTGCCGCCAGAATGGTAATTTCGCCGCCGCGTGAGAAGCCGACAAGCGTAATATTCTTAGCCGGAACGCCTTTTGCAATCAGCGTGTTCACATCCTGCTTTAGCTTTTCGGCATACTGACCTGGCTGAGTATCTTTGGCTCTGTGATAAGCAATCAGGTTATAGCCATCATCGCTGAGCTTCTCTTTCACCGCCGGGAAATCGTAAACGCCCCACTGCGGTTTATTTGGATTACTCGGCCGGTCAATATTTCCCTCTAACACTTTCCCGTGCGTATAAAAAACGTACTTCTGTTTCGGATTAACGCTGTCAGGGAACGCGGTATAAATGGTTGCCGCCTGAGCGGCCATTGAGGCAAGCCCGATGGCCAAAATGGCGAAACTTAACTTTTTCACTCCAACTCCTGTTGGTTTTCTTAGGCCTGATGGCGGTAATCCGTTGGGGTGCGGTCAAACTCACGGCGGAACACGCGGGAGAAGGTTTGCTGCGAGACATACCCGTAGTCCATCGCGATATCAAAAATAGGGCGCTGGGTAGTGCGTAGCGCGGTGGCAGCCATCAACAGGCGGCGCTGGCGGATGTACTCACCCAGCGTCTGGTGCATGACGGTGCGGAACATTCGCTGCAAGTACCACTTTGAATAACCTGATTTTTTCGCCACCACGTCGATGTTCAGCGGCTGGTCAATATGTTCATCAATCCATTCAGTCAACGTATAAATGATGTCCTGGTGAGCCATGAGTCGTCCTCATTTCCGGGTTAGCTAGTTTCATTGCCAGGGAGTATAATTCCTCAAGTTAACTTGAGGTAAAGAGCATTATGGAAAAGAAATTGCCCCGAATAAAAACGCTGTTAACGCCCGGTGAAGTGGCGAAGCGCAGCGGCGTGGCCGTCTCCGCGCTTCACTTTTACGAAAGCAAAGGTTTGATTAAAAGTACGAGAAATGTAGGCAATCAGCGGCGTTATCAGCGTGATGTGTTGCGAACGGTGGCGATAATAAAAATTGCGCAGCGCATTGGCATTCCGTTGAGCACCGTCGGGGATGCGTTCGGCGTGCTGCCCGACGGCCATTCAATCAACAAAAACGACTGGAAGAAGCTGTCATCGCAATGGCGCGAAGAGCTGAACCACCGCATTGCCACGCTGACCGCGCTGCGTGACGAACTGAATGGTTGCATTGGCTGTGGCTGTTTATCCGGGGCGCAATGCCCACTGCGTAACCCTGGAGACAAGCTGGGCGAGCAGGGGACCGGCGCAAGGCTGTTGGAAGATTGAAAATTATCTTTCAAACATAAAACTAAAGCGCCACAAGGGTGCTCAAGACGGCTAACAAAGAGGGAAAAAGCGTGGTTTTTCCCTCTTTGTTGTTATTAGCCGAAAATCAATGAATTGATTGTCCCGGTTTATTAATGGCGTCTTCAGTAGCGGCATTGCTTAACAGGGATCATCCGTTGCCATATAAAACTAAAGCGCCACAAGGGCGCTTTAGTTGTTTTCCGGTCTTTGTCTTTCGCTCTATCCCGTTCTGGCAGGAGGGTTTCCCCCGACGTCGGCACCCCTCGATAACGCTTACACATAGCTACGTACACACTTCACTGACTTTGGAGGTTCCGGTCTGCACCGACAATTTAAGTGTAGGTCTGTCCCTTCACTTTGCAAGGTCAATTGTTCTTTTTTTGTTCATTTTTTTGACATGTGATCCGTGCAGGGCTTTCCTATAGTTATTCCATCTGGCTAAACAGAGGGTTATCTCATGCTCACGGTCCATCACCTCAATAACTCCCGTTCCCAGCGCGTACTCTGGATGCTGGAAGAACTGGCGCAGCCCTACCAGATCGTACGTTACCAGCGGGAGCCCTCCATGCTTGCCCCGGAAGCGCTAAAAAAAATCCATCCGCTGGGCAAATCCCCGGTGGTGGAAGATAGCGGCCATATCCTGGCGGAATCAGGTGCCATTCTTGAGTACCTGCAGGAAACCTACGACAGCGAAAACCACCTGAAGCCGCAGGACATTAACGACAAAATCCAGTACTGCTTTTGGCTGCATTACGCCGAAGGATCGCTGATGCCGCTGCTGTTAATGAAGCTGGTGTTTGGTAGCCTCGGCAAAGCCCCGGTACCCTGGCCGCTGCGCCCGGTGGGCAAAGCGCTGGGGCAGGGCGTGCAGAAAGCCTGGCTGAATAAGCAACTCACCACCCATGCCCGTTTTATTGAGGATCACCTGAGCCAGCTCCCGTGGTTCGCCGGGCAACAGTTCAGCGCGGCAGATATTCAGATGAGTTTCCCGGTGGCCGCGTTGCTGGCGAGAGGTGAAGTCAACGACATGCCGCACACCCAGGCGTGGATGAAAAATGTGCAAACGCGCCCCGCCTGGCAGCGAGCATTAAATCAAGGCGGCCCTTTTGAAATCCCTGGGGCGTGATCGCCGCAAAAGTAAAGCGAGAGAAAACCAGCCTAACTTTTTTGCGTTTTTGTTGCGAAATTGCGCATTGACGATAACGTTTGCGCACCCTAAGGCGAATAATTCATCAGCTGAGCATATTTTCCGCGAAAATCGCAAAAGTTAAGTTGAAAATCCCGTCAGGAAGGCAGGATAATCGTTTGCCTTAATTCTGTAACACCGATTTGTCCGTGTGGAGTTAAACGATTGCTTTTTTGTGACACCCCTTTGTCACAATCGTAGCGCAGGGAGACAACGTTTAACTGGCAGCGGGTTGTCCACCACCCGGGCAAACGTCATTCTAAAAATCTCAGGGGATTTTTCACTATGTCTACACCTTCTCCGCGCGCCGGCGGTTCGCTCGACGCCTGGTTCAAAATCTCTGCACGCGGCAGCACCGTGCGTCAGGAAGTTGTCGCCGGTTTCACAACCTTCCTTGCTATGGTTTACTCGGTGATCGTTGTGCCGGGAATGCTCGGCAAAGCCGGGTTCCCACCGGCTGCGGTCTTTGTGGCTACCTGCCTGGTGGCAGGCGTGGGCTCCATCGTGATGGGCCTGTGGGCGAACCTGCCGCTGGCCATCGGCTGCGCTATCTCGCTGACCGCCTTCACCGCCTTTAGCCTGGTGCTCGGCCAGCACATCAGCGTGCCGGTCGCCCTTGGCGCGGTATTCCTGATGGGCGTTCTGTTCACCCTTATCTCTGCCACCGGCATTCGTAGCTGGATTTTGCGCAATTTGCCGATGGGCGTGGCGCACGGCACCGGGATCGGTATCGGCCTGTTCCTGCTGTTGATTGCCGCGAACGGCGTCGGCCTGGTGATTAAAAACCCGCTGGATGGGCTGCCGGTTGCGCTGGGGCATTTCGCCAGCTTCCCTGTGATCATGTCGCTGATTGGCCTGGCGGTGATCATTGGTCTGGAAAAACTGAAGGTGCCGGGCGGCATTCTGCTGACCATTATCGGCGTGTCCATTGTCGGCCTGATCTTCGACCCGAACGTGCATTTCTCCGGCGTTTTCGCCATGCCGTCGCTGAGCGATGACAAAGGCAACTCGCTGATTGGCAGCCTGGATATCATGGGCGCGCTGAACCCGATTATTCTGCCGAGCGTGCTGGCGCTGGTGATGACCGCCGTGTTTGACGCCACCGGCACTATCCGCGCGGTAGCCGGTCAGGCAAACCTGCTGGACAAAGACGGCCAGATCATTGACGGCGGCAAAGCGCTGACCACCGACTCCCTGAGCAGCGTGTTCTCCGGCCTGGTGGGCGCAGCCCCGGCGGCGGTTTACATCGAATCTGCAGCGGGTACCGCGGCAGGCGGCAAAACCGGCCTGACAGCCATCACCGTTGGCGTGCTGTTCCTGCTGATCCTGTTCCTGTCGCCACTCTCTTACCTGGTACCGGCATATGCCACGGCACCTGCGCTGATGTATGTTGGCCTGCTGATGCTGAGCAACGTTGCCAAAATTGACTTTGCGGACTTCGTGGATGCGATGGCCGGGCTGATTACCGCGGTATTCATCGTGCTGACCTGCAACATCGTGACCGGGATCATGATCGGCTTTGCTTCTCTGGTGATTGGCCGCGTAGTATCCGGTGAATGGCGCAAGCTGAACATCGGCACCGTCGTTATTGCCGTTGCGCTGGTGGCGTTCTACGCTGGCGGCTGGGCTATCTGATTTTCAATTCGTGCGGGTTGCGCTCTGTAACCCGCCGCTTTCACCCACTTCGGGCATTTCCGGTTCCAATGTGATGCAAAAAGTTGTTTTATTATAAAAACAACCGCTAAGAGTGACGCTTCAAATCACACATCACGTTCAGGGAAAACATGGAAATTTTCTTCACAATCTTGATTATGACCCTGGTGGTCTCCCTCTCTGGGGTGGTAACACGTATGTTGCCGTTTCAGATCCCACTGCCGTTAATGCAAATCGCCATCGGGGCGCTGCTTGCCTGGCCGCACTTTGGCTTACACGTTGAATTCGACCCTGAGCTATTCCTGGTCCTGTTCATTCCGCCGCTGCTGTTTGCCGACGGCTGGAAAACGCCCACTCATGAATTTCTCCATCATGGCCGCGAAATTATTGGCCTTGCGCTGGTGCTGGTGCTGGTCACCGTGGTTGGCATCGGCTTCCTGATTTACTTCCTGGTGCCGGGCATTCCGCTGGTGCCTGCTTTTGCGCTGGCTGCCGTGCTGTCGCCGACGGACGCCGTGGCGCTGTCCGGGATCGTCGGCGAAGGGCGGATTCCGAAGAAGATCATGGGGATATTGCAGGGCGAAGCGTTGATGAACGACGCCTCTGGCCTGGTTTCCCTGAAGCTTGCGGTGGCGGTCGCCGTGGGGGCGATGGCCTTTAGCGTTGGCGGGGCTTCGCTGGAGTTCTTCAAAGTTGCCATTGGCGGCCTGCTGGCGGGGATTGCGGTCAGCTGGCTGTACGGCAAATCACTGCGTCTGATGAGCCGCTGGAGCGGGGACGAACCCGCAACCCAAATCCTGCTGCTGCTCCTGCTGCCGTTCGCCTCTTATCTGATTGCTGAGCACATCGGCGTTTCCGGTATTCTGGCGGCGGTAGCCGCAGGGATGACCATTACCCGTTCCGGCGTGCTGCGTAGCGCCCCGCTGACCATGCGTCTGCGCGCGAACAGCGTCTGGGCGATGCTGGAGTTTGTGTTCAACGGCATGGTCTTCCTGCTGCTGGGCCTGCAGCTGCCGGGCATTCTCGAAACATCCGTTGCGGCGGCTAATGCCGATCCGAATGTTGAGCTGTGGATGCTGTTCCTCGACGTGGCGATGATCTATTTCGCCCTGATTGCGGTGCGTTTCCTGTGGCTGTGGTCGATGAAGCGCCTCAGCCTGCGCTTTTTGAAAAAGCGCCCGCTGGAGTTTGGCTCTTTCACCACCCGCGAGCTGGGTATTGCCTCTTTTGCCGGCGTGCGCGGGGCCATCACCCTGGCCGGTGTGCTTTCTATTCCGCTGTTGCTGAACGACGGCACGCCTTTTCCGGCGCGCTATGAGCTGATTTTCCTCTCCGCAGGCGTGATCCTGTTCTCGCTGTTTGCCGGGGTCATCATGCTGCCGATTCTGCTGCGAAACGTTGAGGTTGGGGATAAATCTCTGTCGCGCAAAGAGGAGCGGCTGGCCCGGTCCGCCACGGCCGAAGTGGCGATTGTGGCTATCCAGAAAATGGAGGAGCGCCTGGCCGCGGACAGCGAAGAGAACATCGACGACCAGCTACTGAAAGAGGTGAGTTCGCGGGTTATCGGGAATTTACGTCGCCGCGCAGACGGACGTAATGACGTAGAAAGCAGCGAGCTTGAAGAGAACCTTGAGCGCCGCTTCCGCCTGACGGCGCTGCGTTCAGAGCGCGCTGAGCTTTACCATCTGCGCGCCACCCAGCAAATCAGCAATGAGACCCTGCAAAAACTCCTGCACGATCTCGACCTGCTGGAAGCGCTGCTGATCGAAAAAGAGTAATCCCGCTAGTTCTGGCCGGTTTCCACTGCCGGCCAGAACTCTCTGCAGCAATCAATCCACGCCTGCGCGCTCTGCGAAATATACACCCCTTCACGCCAAATCATCCCTAACTGCCAGCTCAGGTTGCTGTTCAGCGGCAGCCACATCAGCGTGGTGTGGTCGAGCTTGCGGCAAATCGGCTCCGGCAACACGGCAATCCCCACGCCGCCCTGTACCATCGCCGCCAGGAAATCCCACTGCCCGCTGCGTACCGCAATGCGCGGGGTAAAACCGTGGTCGGCAAACAGCTGCATCAGCTGGCGGCTAAGGGAGAAATCTTCGTTGTAGATAAGCAGCGGGTGCTCGGCGAGCTCCGCCGGGTCAACGCTGGTGCGGCCAATCCACGGGCCGGAGCGGGGCACCAGCACGCAGAGCGGATGGCGGAACAGCGGCATTACCGTCAGCGCGTCTTCATCTTCTACGGGGATGGCCGTTACCGCCAAATCCAGATCGCCGTTAAGCACCGCCTGCTGCACCGTCAGGCCGCCGAATTCAGAAATCTTGAACTCCACGCCGGGGTAGCGGTGCTGATACACGCCTATCGGGCCGGTCATCAGCGTACCAACCATCGGCGGAATACCGAGGCGCAGCACGCCGTTGGTGAGCTGCTTGATGTCGCTCAGCTCGGCCTCAAGCTGGCGAAACTCGGCGAGGATGGCCAGCCCGCGCTGGAATACTACCTGGCCGGTGTCGGTCAGCAGCAGGCGGCGGCCGTCGCGGATCAGCAGCGTGCAGTTCAGCTCATCCTCGAGGTTGCGCAGCATTTTGCTGATGGTGGGCTGCGTGACGAACATCTTCTCCGCCGCCCGGGTGAAGCTCTGCTGGCGGACGACTTCAACGAAATAACGCAGCGTTCTGATGTCCATAACTATTCCTGTTAACTATACCTGCAATGATTTTAATTCATTTCAGTAGCGATGAACCGCTCTCTATAATCGGGGCTGGTATTTTTTCTGGAGCACCGATCATGGCTTTGGCGTTGGGCCGTTTTACGCCTGCTGTAATGCATAGCCTGCGTGTCCCCGTACAGGTTGCGCTGTACGCCGGACTTTTTGTTTTTGCCGAACAGTTGGTGACGTGGGGGCATCTGCCGCTGCCCGCGAACCTGGTGGGGATGTTGCTCCTGCTGGCGCTGATTGTGTGCCGCATTGTGCCGCTGAAATGGGTCAGGGAAGGGTCGAAATGGCTGCTGGCCGAGATGCTGCTGTTCTTCGTCCCGGCGGTTGTGGCCGTGGTGAACTACTCTCAGCTGCTGATGGTGGAGGGCTGGCGTATTTTTGCCGTGATAGCGGTCAGCACCGTGCTGGTGCTCGGCAGCACGGCCTTTGTGGTGGAAAAAGTCTACCGCTTTGAACTGGCTCGCGAAGCCCGCAGGCAGTCCCGCAATGACTAACTTCCAGCTCAGCGTGCTGTGCCTTGTGGTCACGCTGGTTTTCTACTTCGCCAATAAACGCCTGTATCGCCGTTTTCGCAAACTGCCGCTGATGCCACTGGTCTTTACGCCGGTGCTGCTGGTGGGGATGCTCGTCTTCGGCCATATCTCCTACAGCAACTACATGGGAGAGGCGCACTGGCTGCTGTGGCTGCTTGGGCCTGCCACCATCGCTTTTGCGGTGCCGGTGTATGACAACCTTCGGGTGATAAAACGCCACTGGATGTCGCTTTCTGCGGGCGTGCTGACGGCGATGGTGGTGGCTGTAACCAGCTCTATTTGGCTGGCCCGCTTATTTACCCTGCCGGACGGCATTCAGCGCAGCCTGGCCGTGCGCTCAATTACCACGCCTTTTGCCCTGGCGGCCGCGAAGCCCATCGGCGGCGAGCCAGAGCTGGTGGCGCTGTTTGTGGTGATCACCGGCGTGTTCGGCATGGCGGTGGGGGACGTGCTGTTTCTGCGCCTGTCGATCAGGGAAGGGATAGCCAAAGGCGCGGGGTTCGGCGCGGCTTCTCACGGCGCGGGTACCGCTCGCTCTTATGAGCTGGGGCCGCAGGAAGGGGTGATTGCCAGCCTGGTGATGATGCTGTCCGGCGTGGTGACGGTTTTGGTCGCACCGCTGGTCAGTTGGCTGATGTTTTAACCTACCGGGGCAGAGATAGCCCCGGTAAGCACTTACTAACTAGTGAGCCCGCCCCTGATCGATGCCGATACCGGTTTGAGAACGAATAAACTGCGCGCGGAACTTCTCCCGCTCCAGCTTACCTTCCGGCGTATTATCGGTAATCGAGAACAGCCAGATGCCGACAAACGCAATCAGAATAGAGAACAGCGCCGGGTATTCATACGGGAAGACCGCTTTTTCATGGCCGAGGATCTGCACCCAGATAGTCGGGCCCAGAATCATCAGCACCACCGCCGTCAGCAGGCCGAGCCAGCCGCCAATCATTGCGCCGCGCGTGGTCAGCTTCGACCAGTACATCGACAGCAGGATAATCGGGAAGTTACAGCTCGCGGCAATGGAGAATGCCAGCCCCACCATGAAAGCAATGTTCTGTTTTTCAAACAGAATACCCAGCAGGATAGCCACCACGCCCAGCACCAGAACGGTGATTTTCGACACTTTCAGCTCATCGCGTTCGGACGCGCCTTTGCGGAAGACGTTGGCGTAAAGGTCGTGAGATACCGCCGAAGCGCCCGCCAGCGTTAACCCGGCTACAACCGCGAGGATGGTGGCGAAGGCAACCGCAGAGATAAAGCCGAGGAACAGGTTCCCGCCCACCGCGTCGGCAAGATGAACCGCCGCCATATTGTTGCCGCCAATCAGCGCGCCCGCCGCGTCTTTAAACGCTGGGTTAGCACCTACTAACATAATGGCGCCAAAACCGATGATAAAGGTCAGAATGTAGAAGTAACCCATGAAGCCGGTGGCGTAAAACACGCTTTTACGCGCTTCGCGGGCGTCGCTCACGGTGAAGAAGCGCATCAGAATATGCGGCAGGCCAGCGGTGCCAAACATCAGGCCGAGGCCCAGAGACAGCGCAGAAATAGGGTCTTTCACCAGCCCGCCAGGGCTCATGATCGCCGCGCCTTTAGGGTGAACCGCCATTGCCTCATTGAACAGGTTGTTGAAGCTGAAGCCGACGTGCTTCATCACCATAAACGCCATGAAACTTGCGCCGAACAGCAGCAGCACGGCCTTGATGATTTGCACCCAGGTCGTCGCCAGCATGCCGCCAAACAGCACGTACATCACCATCAGCACACCCACCAGCACCACGGCGACGTGGTAGTTCAGGCCGAACAGCAGCTCGATGAGCTTCCCGGCGCCAACCATCTGGGCAATCAGATAAAGGGCGACCACCACCAGCGACCCGCAGGCCGACAGCGTGCGGATTGGCCCCTGCTTGAGGCGATACGACGCCACATCGGCAAAGGTATAGCGGCCCAGGTTACGCAGGCGCTCGGCAATCAGGAACAGGATAATCGGCCAGCCGACCAGGAACCCCAGGGAGTAAATCAGGCCGTCGTAGCCGGAGGTGTACACCAGCGCGGAAATTCCGAGGAACGAGGCCGCCGACATGAAGTCACCGGCAATCGCAAGGCCATTCTGGAAACCGGTAATGTTGCCGCCCGCGGTGTAATAGTCGCTGCGGGAGCGAACGCGCTTGGACGCCCAGTAAGTGATATACAGCGTCAGCGCGACGAAAATCAGGAACATGATGATCGCCTGCCAGTTGGTTGGCTGGCGCTGCACGTCGCCGGTTATGGCATCGGCGGCAAAGGCACCGGCCGGCAGCAGAGCGGCAAAGACCGTAAGAAAACGCTTCATTTAACCCCCACTTCACGCAGCACTTCGTCATTCAGGCGGTCAAATTCGCCGTTAGCACGCCAGACATAAATTCCGGTGAGCAGGAAGGAAATAACGATCACGCCGATGCCAATAGGGATGCCCCGCGTGACGCTGGTGCCGTCATGCAGCGGGGTGCCAAGCCACGCCGGTGCGAAGGCAATCAGCAAAATAAAACCAACGTAAATCACTAACATAATCAGTGACAGAAGGGCGGCAAACCGTTGCCTTTTGGAAACCAACTCCCTGAAATGCGCACTGCTTTCTATCCGCTGATAAATGGTGTCATTCATCACAGAATCTCCAGAGGTTTTTGTAGGTTTTTTTATTCCCTCTCCCCAGTGGGGAGAGGGGTAGAACAAGGTTACGAAGGTATGGATAAAGCCTGTTTTTCTTCCAGCAGTTTTTCTACTACGCCCGGGTCGGCGAGGGTGGAGGTATCACCCAGGTTGCTGGTGTCGCCGGAGGCAATCTTGCGCAAAATACGGCGCATGATCTTACCGGAGCGGGTTTTCGGCAGCGAATCGGTCCAGTGCAGAACGTCCGGCGTGGCAAGCGGGCCAATCTCTTTCCGCACCCAATTGCGCACCTCGGCGTACAGCTCCGGCGTCGGCTCTTCGCCGTGGTTCAGCGTCACGTAGGCGTAAATCGCCTGGCCTTTAATGTTGTGCGGAATCCCCACCACCGCGGCTTCGGCAATCTTCGGATGCGACACCAGCGCTGATTCAATCTCGGCGGTACCCAGGCGATGGCCGGACACGTTCAGCACGTCATCTACGCGGCCGGTGATCCAGTAATAACCGTCTTCGTCACGGCGCGCGCCGTCGCCGCTGAAGTACATGTTTTTGAAAGTGGAGAAGTAAGTCTGCTCGAAGCGCTCGTGATCCCCGAACAGCGTGCGTGCCTGGCCTGGCCAGGAATCGGTAATGGTCAGGTTGCCTTCGGTAGCACCCAGCTGCGGATTGCCTTCGTTATCGACCAACGCGGGCTGAACGCCAAAGAACGGCTGAGTCGCGGAGCCCGCTTTCAGCTCGGTCGCGCCGGGCAGCGGGGTGATCATAAAGCCACCGGTTTCCGTCTGCCACCAGGTGTCCATCACGGGGCATTTCTCATTGCCGATGTGCTTCCAGTACCACTCCCAGGCTTCCGGGTTGATGGGCTCGCCCACGGAACCAAGAATACGCAGCGAAGAGCGGTCAGTGCCTTCGGTGGCTTTATCCCCTTCGGCCATCAGCGCACGAATGGCGGTTGGCGCGGTGTAGAGAATATTCACCTTATGTTTGTCGACCACCTGCGCCATGCGGTTTGGCTTCGGCCAGTTAGGCACGCCCTCAAACATCAGCGTGATCGCGCCGCAGGCCAGCGGGCCGTAAAGCAGGTAGCTGTGCCCGGTCACCCAGCCCACGTCGGCGGTACACCAGTAGACATCGCCCGGATGGTAGTCGAAGACATATTTAAAGGTGGTCGCGGCATACACCAGATAGCCGCCAGTGGTGTGCAGCACGCCTTTTGGCTTGCCGGTGGAGCCGGAGGTATAGAGGATGAACAGCGGATCTTCAGCGTTCATTTCCACCGGCTGGTGCTGGTCGCTGGCTTTCTCTGTCAGCTCGTGCCACCACAGGTCGCGGTTCTGGTGCCAGTCGATTTTGCCGCCGGTGCGCTTCAGGACGATAACGTGCTCAACGGTTTTCACATTTGGGTTTTTAAGCGCGTCATCCACGTTCTTTTTCAGCGGAATTGAGCGCCCGGCGCGCACGCCTTCATCGGCGGTGATTACCAGGCGAGAGCTGGAGTCGATGATGCGTCCGGCTACGGCTTCCGGCGAGAAACCGCCAAAGATCACGGAATGCACGGCGCCAATTCGCGCGCAGGCCAGCATGGCAACGGCGGCTTCCGGCACCATTGGCATATAAATCGCGACAACATCGCCTTTCTTAATGCCCAGTTCAACCAAAGTGTTGGCAAAACGACAGACATCGCGATGCAGCTCGCGATAAGTGATGTTTTTGCTCTGGGTCGCGTCATCCCCTTCCCAGATAATGGCGGTTTGATCGCCCCGTTCTTTTAGGTGCCGGTCGAGGCAGTTTGCGGCTAAATTAAGCGTCCCGTCCTCATACCACTTGATAGAGATGTTTCCCGGCGCAAAAGAGGTGTTTTTCACCTTTTGGTACGGTTTGATCCAGTCGAGAATTTTCCCTTGTTCGCCCCAAAACGCATCCGGGTCCTGTATCGACTGTTGATACATGGCCTGGTACTGCTCCGGGTTTATCAGGCAACGGTCCGCAATGTTTGCGGGAATAGCGTGTTTGTGTACTTGGCTCATGGCTTTTTTTCTCCTTTAGGATGTTAATAATATGTCACACAAACGTTAATAGTAGGGGTATTGGCAGCTTTGTTTACTTTTTGGGCGGCAGATCACGCATTAAAATAATTGCACAAAAATTGTTCAAACAGATGAATCATAAGAAATAATTACCTTTGGTACTTATTTCCAAAAACAAATAATGAATTTTTTTCCATAACAATAAGTTATATTCATATTCCTCCGCAAAATCCTGTTTATCTATGCAATGTAAGTGCATAACCCTAAAAATGAAGGGTTGCGCAGCAGGCTATCGGGATGGTACTGATACGTTGCTTTAAAAAACCCCGCTTAACACCTGATGTTTGTCATACCCCCTTTCAGTTTGTGACCTTCTCCTGAGTCAACAGCATGGGAATGGCGTTTTTTTGAGGAACTGTCGTCGTTATGAAAAACTTTAAAATGAGCCTGGCCTGGCAAATCTTGCTGGCGCTGGTGCTGGGCATTATCCTGGGAAGTTTTCTGCATTATCAAAGTGATAGCCGTGAATGGCTGGTCGCTAACCTGCTGTCACCGGCGGGTGATATCTTTATCCACCTGATCAAAATGATCGTCGTGCCGATTGTGATCTCCACCCTGGTGGTCGGGATTGCGGGCGTCGGCGACGCCAAGCAGCTTGGCCGCATCGGCGCTAAAACCATCATTTATTTCGAAGTGATCACGACGGTTGCCATCATTCTGGGCATTACGCTCGCGAATGTTTTCCAGCCGGGCCACGGCATAGATATGTCACAGCTTGCTACCGTGGATATTTCGAAATACCAGCACACGGCGCAGGACGTACAAAGCCATGCTCATGGCCTGATGGGGACTATTCTGTCACTCGTGCCTACCAACATTGTGGCATCAATGGCGAAGGGCGAGATGCTGCCGATCATCTTCTTCTCGGTGCTGTTTGGCCTGGGGCTGTCGTCGCTGCCCGCGACTCACCGCGAGCCGCTGGTGACCGTCTTCCGCTCCATCTCTGAAACCATGTTCAAAGTGACGCACATGGTGATGCGCTATGCGCCGGTGGGTGTTTTCGCGCTGATTTCCGTGACCGTTGCGAACTTTGGCTTTGCCTCGCTCTGGCCGCTGCTGAAGCTGGTGGTGCTGGTGTATGTGGCGATTGCCTTCTTTGCGCTGGTGGTGCTGGGCGCGGTGGCGCGCCTGTGCGGGCTGAAAATCACCATCCTGATGCGCATCCTGAAAGACGAACTGATTCTGGCGTTCTCTACCGCCAGCTCCGAGAGCGTGCTGCCACGCATCATCGAGAAGATGGAAGCCTATGGTGCTCCGGCGTCGATCACCAGCTTCGTGGTGCCGACCGGTTACTCGTTTAACCTGGACGGTTCCACGCTTTATCAGAGCATTGCGGCGATCTTCATCGCTCAGCTGTACGGCATTGAGCTGTCGCTGTGGCAGGAAATCATTCTGGTGCTGACGCTGATGGTGACCTCAAAGGGGATTGCCGGCGTGCCGGGCGTCTCTTTCGTGGTGCTGCTGGCCACGCTTGGCAGCGTCGGTATTCCGTTGGAAGGGCTGGCGTTTATTGCCGGGGTTGACCGTATTCTGGATATGGCGCGTACCGCGCTGAACGTGGTCGGCAACGCGCTGGCGGTGCTGGTTATCGCCAAGTGGGAACATAAATTCGACCATAAAAAAGCCCAGGCCTATGAGCGTGAGCTTTTTGGGAAGTTTGACAGTAAGGCGAGCAGTTAAGTAAAGCCCCTCACCCCGGCCCTCTCCCCTTTGGGGAGAGGGTTAGGGTGAGGGGATGTTTTACCCCATCGCGCTTTCGCGCAGCCGGGCCTTCAGCTTATTGTACTCATCAATCACATACTGCTCGGCGGCCTGCTGGTCGACGATCGGCTCGACGCGCACGGCGCAGTACTTGTACTCCGGCGTTTTGGTTATCGGGCTCAGGTTCTCCGTCACCAGTTCATTACAGGCACCAATCCACCACTGATAGGTCATGTACACCGCGCCTTTATTCGGACGCTCGCTGACCGCTGCCCGGGTAATAACCCGGCCTTTGCGCGAATTCACCCAAATCAGCGCCTCATCTTCAATGCCCAGCCGGGCGGCATCTTCGACGTGGATTTGTGCATAACCCGGTTCATCGGCCAGCGCGGCCAGTGCCGCACAGTTCCCGGTCATTGACCGGCAGGAGTAGTGGCCCACTTCACGCACCGTAGAAAGCACCATTGGGTACTCATCGGTGACGCGATCGATAGGCGGTGCCCAGTCGCAGGTGAAGAACTGCCCCCGGCCGTTAGGGCGCTCAAACTTGCTTTCATAAAGGTAATAAGTCCCCTGATCCGCGTCGGATGTGTCCCGGCAAGGCCACTGGATATAGCCCAGCTCGCCCATCTTCTCGTAGGTTGCCCCGTAGAAGTCCGGACACAGGTGGCGCAGCTCGTCCCAGATTTCTTGGGTGTTGCGGTAGTGCATCGGGTAGCCCATGCGGGTGGCGATTTCACTGATAATCTGCCAGTCCGTTTTGAGATCCCACTTCGGCTCAACCGCTTTAAAGAAGCGCTGGAAACCGCGGTCGGCGGCGGTGAAGACGCCTTCATGCTCGCCCCATGAGGTGGACGGTAAAATAACGTCGGCCTCGGCGGCGGTTTTAGTCATGAAGATGTCCTGCACAATCACCAGCTCAAGCCCGGCAAACGCTTTGCGCACGGCGGAAAGCTCGGCGTCGGTCTGGAGCGGATCTTCCCCCATAATATAGGCCGCGCGAACTTCCCCGTGCTCAACCCGGTGAGGCAATTCGCTGATGCGGTAGCCGTTAGCTTCCGGCAGCGCGTCAACGCCCCAGGCTGCTGCAAATTTACTGCGGGTTTCCGCGTCACGAACATACTGGTTGCCGGGGAACATGTCCGGCAGCGCGCCCATATCGCAGGCACCCTGCACGTTGTTCTGGCCGCGAACCGGGTTCACGCCCACGTTAGGCTTGCCGAGGTTGCCGGTCATCAGCGCCAGGCTGGTGAGCGAGCGTACGGTTTCCACGCCCTGATAGAACTGGGTCACGCCCATGCCCCACAGGATGGTGGCCGTTTTGGCTTTGGCGTACATGCGCGCCGCCGCACGGATTTCCCCGGCGCTGACGCCCGTGATTTCCTCTACGGATTCCGGCGTGTAGCCTTCAACAATTTTGCGATATTCCTCGAAGCCCTCGGTACGAGAAGCGACGAAAGCGTGGTCGTAAAGATTCTCTTCAATAATGACGTGGCCAATCGCATTCAGCAGCGCGATGTTTGAGCCGTTGCGTAACCTTAAATGCATATCGGCAATGCGCGCGGTTTCAATTTTGCGCGGATCGACAACGATAATCTGAGCCCCTTTCTGCTTCGCCTTAATCACGCGATTAGCCACGATAGGGTGTGAATCTGCCGGGTTGTACCCGAACACAAAGACTAAATCAGTATCCTCAATCTCGACGATAGAGTTACTCATCGCGCCATTACCGACCGACTGGTGCAGACCTGCAACCGATGGGCCGTGTCAGACACGTGCGCAGCAATCGACGTTATTGGTTCCAATAACGGCGCGCGCAAATTTTTGCATTACATAGTTGGTTTCGTTACCTGTTCCGCGTGAAGAGCCGGTGGTTTGAATGGCGTTCGGGCCATACTTAGCTTTGATCTCGCTCAGGCGTGAGCTGACGTAATCCAGCGCTTCGTCCCAGGATACGGCTTCCAGCTTGCCGCCGCGCTCGCGGCGAATCATCGGGGTTTTCAAGCGCGGGGTAAGGATTTTGGTGTCGGTGATAAAGTCCCAACCGTAATACCCCTTCAGGCACAGGTCGCCCTGGTTGGTTTTACCCTGTGCGCCTTCCGCCTTGACGATTTTGCCGTTATCCACCACCAGGTTTATCTTGCAACCCGAGGCGCAATAGGGGCAAACCGTGACGACTTTTTTCATCATGTTGCTCCAGTCAATGCTGTCATTTAAGTGCGGCGATAAAAGCAAACCGCCTTGCTGAGCCACTCAATGCATTATCTATGCCACATAGAATATATGGGTAATGGCGCGGGGTTCTGGGGGATCCGACGAGAGCACTGACGAGAGAAGCAGGATTTCGTCATAAATGACGTGTCGAACTGACGGCCATTTGTGACAGTGATAGAAAATTCTACATGGATCTGTGTTCTTTCTGCGGCGCGCAATCAACAATCGCTCACACTAAAAAGAACCTCCTCCCCTCCGGAGAAAATAATGAAACCTGCAATCCTGGTGGTGGATGACGACAAGGCCATTTGCGACGTGCTGCGCGACGTGCTCAGTGAACATGTCTTTGACGTGCTTGTGTGCCATAGCGGTAATGAAGCGCTGCAGATTGTGGCGGCAGAGCCTTCTGTTGCGCTGATTTTGCTGGATATGATGCTGCCGGATACCAACGGCCTGCTGGTACTTCAGCAGGTGCAGAAACTGCGTCCCGCTTTGCCGGTGGTGATGCTGACCGGCATGGGCAGCGAGTCCGACGTCGTCGTGGGCCTGGAAATGGGCGCCGATGACTACATCGCCAAACCGTTCAATGGGCGCGTGGTGGTGGCCCGAGTCAAAGCGGTGCTGAGGCGCAGCGGGGCGCAGGCCGTAGAAAGCAACCCGACCAAAACCAGCGGGCTGCAGTTTAACGGCTGGCGGCTGGACACCGACCGCTGCCAGTTGATGAATGCTCAGCAACAGCAGGTTGATCTCACTCAGGGCGAATATGGCCTGCTGCTTTCCCTGGTGCAGAACGCCAGGAAAGTGCTGTCGCGGGAAAAGTTGCTCGAGCTCACCCACAGCGAAAGCCTGGAAGTGTTCGACCGCACTATCGACGTATTAATCATGCGGTTGCGGCGCAAAATTGAGGTCAACCCGCACCAGCCCACGCTGATTCGCACCATCCGCGGCGTGGGCTACGTTTTTGCCGCCGATATCACTCACGGCGAGAATAATGCGGTTTAGCGTCTAGTTCCCGGTCGAAAAGTAGCGGGCCGGTGAAGTGCCAAAGGCATTTTTGAACATATGGATAAAATTGCCCGGAGAGGCGTAGCCCAGTAATTCTGAAACCTCCGATACCGACATGCCTTGTGCCAGCTTATCCAGCCCGTGGGTCAGCCGGACCTGCCTCCGCCATTGGGCAAAATTTAGGCCGGTTTCTGCCACAAAAAGGCGACGCAGAGTGCGGGGCGAAAGCGCGCCGAATGCCGCCCAGGCTTCAAAAGTCCGCTCATCGCCGGGGTTAGCGAGCAGTGCAGAAGCCACTTTTTTCAGCCGATGATCTGTCGGCATTGGCAAATGCAGCGCCTCGTGCGGTGCGCGGCAAATCTCATCGTAAATAACGGCGGCCATACGCTGATGTTCCGGCTCGGGTTTTGCCTGCTTATCCCATTCGCAGGCGCGACGGGCGAGCGCGTGAAGTACCTCCGAAACGGCAATCACGCAGGGCTTTTCCGGCAACCCCGAGCAGCTTTCAGGCGTAATCAGCAGCGTCCAGCCTTTTACGGCTCCGCTGATGCTGACCTTGTGGATTACGCCCGGCGGCAGCCAGCTGGCGCGATGGGGAGGCAAAAACCAGGCTCCGTCAGCGGTGTGAACGTGCAGTAAGCCAGACTCCACGCAAAAAACCTGGCCGCGCAGGTGCTGGTGCCAGGCCACTTCCCGCGTGCCGAGCAGATATTCACTTTCAGGGGCGACGCTGCCTTCAAGGGCAATCAGCGCCGGGCCGCTAAGCCATTCGCTGTAATCGGGGGCTGGTGGCTGAGGAGGATGTTTTATCATGGCCGGTTTTCACTATTTATCGTCCGTATAACGTTATCCTTGCGCGGTCGAGCCGTGCAACTCTTTTGTGGAACCAGAACAAACCACAGAGGAAACCTCATGAGTACTTCAGGCGTTGCAATTATTGGTGCGGGACTGGGCGGGCTGGCGCTGGCTCAGGGCCTGAAAAGCCATGGAATCAGCGCCACCGTTTACGAGGCAGATCCGGCGCCCGACAGCCGTATCCAGGGCTACCGGATTAGAATCGACGCCCAAGGGCAGCAGGCACTTGCCAGGGTGTTGCCTCCTGCGCTTTATCAACTCTTTCGACAAACGGCCTCGGTAGCCAGTACGGAAGGACGTTTTTTGGATAGAACCGGACAACAGGCTAATGGCCGTCAGCCTGAAGGCTGGCATCGGGCTGAACAAAACCCCGATCTTGCCCCAGATTTAAGCATTCATCGCCAGACCCTGCGGGAAATCCTGATGTGTGGCCTCGAGGGGGCTCTGCGCTACGGCCACGCTTTAGAGGGTTACCATCAGGAAAGTGAAGGCCGGGTAGGGCTAAGGTTTGCTCATACGGCTGACGCAAGCTGCCAGCTTCTGGTCGGCGCGGACGGCATCAATTCACGGGTCAGGGCACAGCTTGCCCCTGATGCCGTGCCGGCGGATTCGGGCTATCTCTGCCTGTATGGCAAAAGCGCTTTAACGGTGGAGAAGGCGTTGTACGAAGGCACTAACGTGCTGTTTTGCGAAGGATTCAGCGCCATTATTGATGAAATGCGCTTTCGGCAGGATTTTACAGCGCTCGCGGCAAAGGCGGGTTTTAACGGCAGTCTCACGCAGACCGAAGATTATCTTTACTGGGCGCTGATCGGCCCCGGTTCACGGTTAGCTGTTCCCTTAGACAGCTTGTCTCTTCCCCCGATGCTGCAAAAGCTTATACAACGGACTTTGCCAGAACATATTGCGACGCTGCCGGTCCGCTACGGCAATTCGAATATTGTCTGGCAGCCCGGAAACGTCACCCTGCTGGGCGATGCCGTCCACGCCATTAGTCCGGCCGGTGGCATAGGGGCTAATACTGCGTTGAGAGATGCCGCCGATCTTGCCACCGCGCTTCACGGCAAGGGCCTGTCCGGTTTAGCTGAATATGAACGCCTGATGCTTGCCAGAGGCAAAGCGGCCGTGGCAGATTCCGCCGTGGCGGCCGCAAAGCTTTCCGGCTAGATAAACTGCCGGTACTCATGGCACAAAAGCAGGTCCGGGGAGGTATCTTCGGTAAGGGTGCTGAAGCGCTCAAGCGGTTTTAAAAAGCGATTGTCGTGGTCGTCATCGTTGACCATCGACACTTCGCCGACCAGCACGTCGCCGTAGCCCGGCTCACCCCAAAAGCTGTGGTACATCTCCGGCACCAGGCTGATGCTTTCTCCGGGCGATAAGCGCAGCTGGCTGCCCGCCGCGTGCGTCTGGCGGCAGCCGTCAATCACCACCGTGATGTCTGTTTCGTCAGGCTGTTCGAAGGGATCTGACTGCCACAGTTCGACAATCAAGTTCCCGCCGCCGCGGTTGATAATGTCCTCCTGTTTGCTCCAGTGAAAATGCATCGGCGTCATCTGGTTATCACGCACGTGCATGACCTTCTCTGCGTAGGATTTGGCGTAGGGCGCGCCTTCCGGCGAGCCATTGCGCAGGGTAAACAGCGTCAGGCCCATGGTCAGGAAGTCGCCGCCGCCGAAGTCGGTGATGTCCCACCCGAGTTTCAGATCGAATACCTCCTGCCAGCTGCGGGGGTTAACCTGCAGCCATTTTTGCGGCGAGAAGCTGGCGAACGGGGGCAGTTGCACCCCGTGGCGGGCAAAAAACTGCCGGGTTTCATTCAGGTACTGATTGACCTCGGAGCGTTTCATCTGGCCTTCCTTTGATGTGGACCCTCACCCTAACCCTCTTCCTGGAGGGAGAGGGGACTGGCGGCGTTCTGACTCGACCGGAGAGGATAAATTCTCACCCTAACCCTGGAAGGGAGAGAGGACTAACCATTTTCGCCCTCCCCCCTTTGGGGAGAGGGCCGGAGTGAGGGGCAAATTACTTCACCGTCCACCCTTTGTAGCTGCCGATATTGCTCTTATCGATCATCGTCACCGGGATCAGCACCGGGCCTTTCGGCGCGGGTTTACCCTGCAAAATGTCATAGCCAATCTCAACCGCTTTCGCCGCCATTACCTGCGGATCCTGGGCCGGGGTCGCCACAAACAGCGAGCTGCCACCGCGCTTCAGGGCTTCTTCACCGTCCGGGCTGCCGTCCACGCCGACAATGAAGAATTCGTTACGTTGAGCTTGTTTTGCCGCCAGATCGGCCCCGATCGCCGTCGGATCATTGATCGCAAACACGCCGTCGATCTTCGGATTTGCCGCCAGCAGCGAGGTCATCACTTCCAGGCCACCTTCGCGGCTGCCCTTAGCATTCTGGTTAGACGAAAGGATCTTAATGTCCGGGTGTTTTTTGAATTCGGTTTCGCAGCCCTCAACGCGGTTCTGCACGGCGGAAACCGGCGGCCCGTTAATGATCACCACATTGCCTTTGTCTTTCAGGCGATCCGAAATGTATTTACAGGCCATTTGCCCGGCCTGAGTGTTATCGGAAGTGATCGTGGCATCGGCGCCGTCTGCCGCAACGTCCACCGCCACAACGACGATCCCGGCGTCTTTCGCGCGTTTTACCGCCGGGCCGATCCCTTTGGAATCCGCGGCGTTAAGAATGATCATGTCCACCTTCGCGGCAATGAAGTTGTCGATCTGCGCCACCTGCTGGCCGAGATCGTAGCCGCTGGAGACCAGCGTCACTTTCACGTTATCACCGGCGAGCTTGCGGGCTTCCAGCTCGGCACCTTTGGTGATCTGCACGAAGAACGGGTTGGCGAGGTCGCCCACCGTCACGCCGATCGACTTTAACTCTTTCGCCTGGGCAAACGGCGCGCCTGCGATCATTGCACCAGCCAGTAACGCAGTAACTATAGGTTTCAAACGCATGCTGTTTTCCTCACTCGTAGGGTAGGGTTTTGTTGTTATGCACTTTGATTGTGACGGGTACGGTATTTGTCGATCAGCACCGCTATGATGATCACCGCCCCTTTGATCACCAATTGCCAGAAATAGGAGACGCCCATCAGCGTCATGCCGTTGTTGAGCGTGGCGATAATCAGCGCCCCCACCAGCGTGCCGGTGATGGTGCCAATCCCGCCCACGAAGCTGGTTCCGCCGAGGATAACGGCGGCGATAGCGTCCAGCTCGTAGCCCACGCCGAGGTTACCGTTGGCGCTGTAGAGCCGTGACGCACTCATGATGCCGCCCAGGCCGGAAAGCAGCCCGCTCATGCCGTACACGAACAGCAGCACCATCCACACTTTGATGCCGGTCAGGCGTGCCGCCTGCATGTTGCCACCCACCGCATAAATATGAACGCCCAGCGTGGTGCGGCGCAGAATGAACCAGCACACCGCAATCACCAGCAGGGCGATAACCACCAGCCACGGCACCGGGCCAAGATAGGCGTTGCCAATCCACTCGAAATTGATGTTGGAGTTAATCACCGTCGTGCCGTCGGCCAGCAGATACGCCGCGCCGCGCAGCGCGGTATAGGTGCCGAGCGTGACGATAAACGGCGGTAGCCCGGCCCAGGCGACCAACATGCCGTTAAACAGCCCCAGCCCGGTGCCCATCAACAGCGCCGCTGGAATCGACAGGCCTTCCCAGCCAGGCATCAGCGACACCACCATCGCCGTGACGGCGGTGGTGCCGAGGATAGATCCGACGGACAGGTCGATGCCGCCGGTCAGAATGATGAAGGTCATCCCTGCCGCCAGCACGATGTTAATGGACGACTGGCGAGCGATATTGAGCAGGTTAGATTCGGTGAAGAAGTTAGGGGCGACAAAGCCAAAGACGGCAATGATGAGCACCAGAATCGGCAAAATACCGACGGTTTGCATCAAATCGCCGAACAGGGCTTTTTTGAGCGAGGCGGATTTTGCCACCGGTTGCGTGCCTGAGTTAGTCATGGTGCACCTCTTTCTTATGGGCCTCGGTCACGCCGGTAGCCAGGGTCATAATATTTTCTTGTGTAATGTCGTGGCGCAGCAGCTCGCCGGCAATGCTGCCTTCGCGCATGACGTACACCCGGTCGCTCATGCCCACCACTTCGGGCAGCTCGCTGGAAATCATTAAAATGGCCACGCCCTGGCGGGCCAGCTGGTTCATGATGCGGTAAATTTCGCTTTTAGCCCCCACATCCACGCCGCGCGTTGGCTCGTCGAGGATCAGGATGCGTGGGCCAATGGCAACCCAGCGGGAAATCAGCAGTTTTTGCTGGTTGCCCCCGGAAAGACCCCCGGCACGAACCTGCGCGTGAGGGACGCGAATATTCAGCAGGCTGATGGCGTCGTCTGAAATGGTCTGGGCTTTTTTGCGGTCGAGCATGCCGAAGCGGGCG
This sequence comes from Cedecea sp. AS113, assembly GCF_037152415.1. Classification (NCBI taxonomy): domain Bacteria; kingdom Pseudomonadati; phylum Pseudomonadota; class Gammaproteobacteria; order Enterobacterales; family Enterobacteriaceae; genus Cedecea; species Cedecea sp. AS113. The sequence continues at coordinate 48,915 of NZ_JBBCMI010000014.1, read as the reverse complement.
TCACGCTCAAGCGTGGCCATGGTGATGTTGTCCTGCGCGGCCAGCTCAAGGAACAGCCCCTGCTCTTTGCGGTTTTCGGTCAGGAAGCCAATGCCGTGCTGAATCGCCTCGCGGGGGGAATGCAGCGTCACAGGCTGGCCGTCGATCTCAATCGATCCGCCTGCGGGTTTGCGTACGCCGAAGATCAACTGCGCCAGCTCTGAACGTCCCGCGCCTACCAGCCCGGCCAGGCCGACTATTTCCCCGGAGCGAACGTGCAGGCTGACGGGCTGCACTTTGCCGTTGTCCGTCAGGTGATGAACATTCAGGCGCGGGCTGCCCAGCGGGATATCACGCTCTTTGTTAAACAGGTCGCTAAGGGGCCGACCCACCATCATTTTCACCAGCTCGCTGGCGTTCAGGTTTTCGCGCGTCAGGCTGCCGACATACTGGCCGTCGCGCAGCACGCTGACCCGGTCAGACAGCTCATAAATCTCTGCCATGCGGTGGCTGATGTAGATAATCGCCATGCCTTCATCGCGCAGGCGGAAAATCAGCTCAAACAGGCGATGCGTTTCGCGAGAGGAGAGGGCGGCGGTGGGTTCATCCATCACCAGAATACGGCTGTTGCGCTGGAGCGCGCGGGCAATCTCAACCTGCTGCTGCTCGGCAATGGTGAGCTTCATCACGAGGTCGGTGGCTTTGAACTGCGCGCCGAGGCGGTCAATCACCGCCTGCGCCTGCTGTACCATCTCTTTGCGCTGCACGAGGCCGCCGCGCGCTAGTTCGCTGCCGAGGAAAATGTTTTCCGCCACGGTGAGATTTGGCGCGAGCTGCATCTCCTGGTAGATCAGCGTGATGCCCGCGTTGAGGGCATCTTTGGGGCCTTTGATGGCGTAGGGCTCACCGTCAATAAGCACTTCGCCGCTGGTGGCGATGTAAGCCCCGGCAAGGATCTTCATCAGGGTACTTTTGCCAGCGCCGTTCTCGCCCATTAGTGCATGGATTTCACCGGGAAAGACCGTTAAATCGACGCCTTTAAGCGCATAAAATTTGCCAAACGACTTGGCAATATTGCGCATTTCCAGAATGGGGACTCTGCTCATGGTGCGGCGCCTGTGGTGGTTATTTATGAGGCCAGTCAACCACGCGCCGGTAAATGCAAAATGTCAGCGGCCGTTCATATTTGTCATAGAGTTGAATAGTTAACCTGGATCACATTCCCGGTGTGGAAATATTTATCAAAATTCGTGCAATGCTTAACTGGAGTGAATGTGTGACCCTCACCCCGGCCCTCTCCCTGCAAGGGAGAGGGGGAAAGACGGTGTGCAATGCTTTGGCCTCAGTCCGTATTTGGGGAGAGGTTACCCCTTTTTTCCCCTCACCCTAACCCTCTGGGGAGAGGGTTAGGGTGAGGGGAAAAAAACAACCACGGAGCCCCTATGACCCAGCCTCGTCCGTCCTTCTTCGCCAGCGCCCGTGGCCGCCTGCTGTTTTTCAACCTGCTGGTAGTGGCGGTCACGCTGATGGTCTGCGGCGTGGCGGTGCTCGGCTTTCAACACGCCAGCCGCCTCCAGGAACAGGTGCAGGGGCAAACGCTGCTCGACATGTCCGGCAGCATGGAGCTGGCGCGCGACACCTCCAACGTGGCGACGGCGGCGGTCAGGCTTTCTCAGGTCGTCGGCGCGCTGGAATACCAGAGCGAAGCGGAAAGCCTGAAACAGACCCAGCTTTCGCTGCAAAACTCGCTTTCTCATCTGGCTACCGCGCCGCTGGCCCGGCGTGAACCGCAGCTGGTCGGCCGGATCATCGCCCGCAGCAACGAGCTGGAAAGCAGCGTCACCAACATGCTGGTGATGGGGCACCGCCGCCACTTGCAGCGCAACCTGCTGCTAAGCGCCCTGTACCAGAACCAGAGCTATCTTGAGCACCTGCAGGAGGTTAACGCGCGCGAAGGGCTGAACGTGCCGGATGCCGCGCTGCTGAAAGAGATGGATCGCCTGATGCTGGTGGCGATTCAGTCTTCCTCGCCGAGGCCGGCGGTACGCCAGCTGAGCGAAGTGATGCGGCTTCTGCCCGAACGAGCGCCGTCGCCGCTGGCGGACAGTATTTTGCAGCAGTTCAGAAGCGGCCTGCAGCAGCTGCCACCGCTCTCCGCCCAGCTTGAGGAGAGTGACCTGGGCATCGCCTGGCACATGTATCACATCAAAGCGCTGGTGGCTTTTCTGAATCAGGACATCAACCTGTACGTGCAAAAAGTCGGGGAAGAATCCCGGCAGCGCAGCCAGCAAAGCCACCGGGATTTGCAGTCCATTATCGCCTTTATCGGCCTGTTCGCCCTGCTGGCGCTGGTGATCACTGGCTTCGCCGGGCTGTATATCTACCGCAACCTCGGCTCTAACTTAACGGCCATTTCCCAGGCTATGACGCGGCTGGCGAAGGGTGAAAAAGAGGTCAGCGTGCCCGCGCAGCAGCGGCGCGATGAGCTGGGTGAACTGGCCAGGGCGTTTAACGTCTTTGCCCGCAATACGGCGTCGCTGGAGCACACTTCACGCCTGTTGAAAGAGAAAAGTACCCTGCTGGAAACCACCTTCCACGCCATGCGCGATGGCTTTGCGCTGTTCGACAGCGACGGTTTTCTGGTGGTGTGGAACCAGCAGTACCCGCTGCTGCTGGGGCTGGATCCGCAGCGCCTGCAGCGCGGCCAGCACTATCTTGGGCTGCTCAAACAGGTCACGCCGCTTCAGGAACACATGCTCGGCAATCTCTCCCGACCTCTGCCAAAGCCGCAGGAACTGAGGCTGGCGGACGGGCGCACCATCGAGCTGCGCTTTAGCCCGGTGCCGGGGCGGGGCATGGTGAACGTGGTGCTGGAGCGCAGCGAGCGCAAGGCGCTGGAGGAGGCGCTGGTGCACAGTCAAAAAATGAAGGCGGTGGGGCAGCTCACCGGCGGCCTGGCGCACGACTTCAACAACCTGCTGGCGGTGATCATCGGCAGCCTGGAGCTGACCGCGACAGACTCACCGGACGCCGTGCGCATTCAGCGCGCGCTGAAGGCCGCCGAACGTGGCGCGCAGCTTACCCAGCGGCTGCTTGCCTTTTCCCGTAAGCAATCGCTGCACCCGCGTGCGGTGGCGATGAAAAGCCTGCTGGAAAACCTCGACCCGCTGATGCGCCACTCTTTGCCCGCCCACCTCACGCTTGCTGTTGAAGCCCAGCAGCCCGCCTGGCCCGCGTGGATCGACGTCAACCAGTTGGAGAACGCGATCATCAACCTGGTGATGAACGCCAGGGATGCGATGGAAGGCCGCAGCGGGGAAATTAAGATCCGCACCTGGAACCAGCGCGTGGTGCGTGGCGAAGGGCGCAAACAGGATATGGTGGTGATTGAAGTGGCCGACACTGGCCACGGCATGACGGACGAAGTGAAAGCGCAGGTGTTTGAGCCGTTCTTTACCACCAAACAGACCGGGAGCGGCAGCGGGCTGGGGCTGTCGATGGTTTATGGCTTTGTGCGCCAGTCCGGCGGACGAGTGCAGATTGAAAGCGAGCCCGGCAAAGGGACTCGGGTCATACTGCAACTGCCTCGTGCGTCTGCGGAGGTGCAGCCGGAAGCCTTGCCGCTGGCCGGTGAACAGGCTGATATCGCCGACCAGCTTGTGCTGGTGCTTGAAGACGAGCCGGACGTGCGCCAGACCCTGTGCGAACAGCTGCACGAGCTGGGTTACCTGACGCTGGAAGCCAGCGACAGCCAGCAGGCGCTGGAGTTAATGGCTGAGGTACCGGACATCGGCCTCGTGATCAGCGACCTGATGCTGCCCGGCGAGCTAAGCGGCGCGGATGTGCTGCAGCAGGCTCGCCGCCACCATCCTCACCTGGATTTGCTGCTGATCAGCGGGCAGGACCTTCGCCGCAGCGAACAGCACCTGCCCGACGTGGAGCTGCTGCGTAAGCCGTTTACCCGAGCGCAGCTTGCTGAGGCGCTACGTAAAGCGCGGGCAGGAAACAGGCGCGGGCAAGCGTAGCCGCACCCTGAGCGCCATTGAAGGCCGAGGAAGACGCGTCGATAAAGCGCACGGCATCATGCGGCAAAGGACGGCGCAGATAGCGTTTCGTCTGTGCCACCAGCGCCTCGCGCGGAAAATCGACCATATCCATCACTCCGCCGCCGAGGATCACCGCATCCGGGTCGAACAGGTTGATGCTGGTGGCGATGGCGCGTGCCGCGTGGTCGAGCAGGGCAGCGACAAACGGCGCCTGGGCGGCAAAGGTAAACAGCTCGCCAATTTCATACGTTTTCGGGCTGGCGTCGTACCAGCGTTTCAGAGCTATCCCCGAGCACACCGTCTCCAGACAGCCAGCATTGCCGCAGCCGCAGGTCAGGTGCATATCGCCCTGCGGAATATGGCCCAGTTCCCCGGCAACGCCGTGGGCGCCGGTCCAGGGGGCGCCGTTCAGCCAGACGGCAAAGCCCATGCCGGTGCCGAGATAAGCCCCCAGTACCTGCTGATGCTGCAGGCCGTTTTGCGCGACATCGAAAGAGAGCTGCAGGTTTACATCCCGAGAAAACTCGACCGGGCAGCCGAGAGCATCCTCCAGCTTACCTGCCAGCTCGTTCAGTTCCAGCGCGGAAAGCGGCAAATTGGGGGTGGAGATGATCGTCCGCTTGTCTTTGCCCACCAGCGCCGGGAACCCCATCACCATGCCGCGGCAGCGGGCGTGAAGGCTGCCTAGCCGCTCGTTCAGCAGATGGGCGATCCCGCAGACCACGCCCCCTGCGATAATGTCTGCCGTGCGCTGTTTTTCACAATGCAGCACCGTGCCGGACTCGTCCTGCAAACACAGGCGGATATGGGTGGCGCCCATATCCACTCCGGCTACCACGTTAAGCGGTTTTGGCATGGGGCATAACCTCGTCTTTGGCCGCCAGGATCTGCTCGCTCATCACCTGCCAGGCCTCGTCGATATCCCGGGCGTGGTTAAACAGCCCGGAAGTGCCGACGATAAACACATCTGCCCCGGCGGCCATGAGTCGTTCATAGGTTGCCGCGTTGCAGGAACCGTCAATTTCAATCTCGTAGCTCAGCCCTTCGCGCTCGCGCCAGGCTTTCAGCTCGGCCACTTTGTCCAGCATTTCCGGGATAAACGGCTGGCCGGCAAACCCTGGGTCAACGGTCATCACCGTCACCTTGTCCGCCTTATGAATGTAGTACTTCATCGCCTCAACCGGCGTTTCCGGGTTCAAAATCAGGCCAACTTTCATGCCGTGGCGGCGAATCTCTTCGATGAGGCGGAAGGCCTGGCCGTTAATGGTTTCCGGGTGCAGGGTGATAATGTCCGCCCCGGCCTCCGCCAGTGGGACGATGTAATCCTGCGGACGGGTGACCATTAAGTGGCAGTCCAGCGGCTTGCTGGCAAGCTTCCTGACCTGGCCGACGAAGAACGGGGACAGCGTCAGGTTCGGCACAAAGTGACCGTCCATAATGTCGATATGGAAGTAGTCCGCGTGCAGGTCGATAAACGCAATCTGTTCCTGGAATTTTGCCAGATCCATGCACATCAACGAGGGGGAAATTTTCATTACAAGCTCCTGTAAATCTATGGATTTCTGACAGCGGGTGCGGCCAACGCATCTGCCGTTCTTATTTACTGATTAACCGATCCAGGGCCACCGCAGCGATGATAAGCCCGCCCATCACCACCAGTTGGTAATAGGTTTGTACCTGGAGAATATTGAGCCCGTTGTTGATGGTGCCGATGATCAGGCCGCCAATCACCACCGAGAAAATCCGGCCCTTGCCGCCGAAGAAGCTGGTGCCACCGATGATGGCGCTGGCGATGGCGTAGGTTTCAAACCCCATGCCTGCCAGCGGCTCTGCCGCACCAAGACGCGCGGTTGAGACCACGCCCGCCAGCCCGGCGCAGATGCCGGAGATGATGAACACCACCAGCATGTGGAACTTCACGTCGATGCCGGAGTAGAACGCCGAGTTCTTATTGCCGCCGAGGGCGTAAATATTGCGGCCCAGGCGCGTGCGGGTGGTCAGGAACCACAGTATCCCGGCGACAATCAGCGAGAAGATCACCGGCACCGGAATGCCAAGCGGCGTGGCGGCGAAGAAATTCACGAAATCGAACGAGAAGCCGTACACCGAGTTGGCATCAGAGATAACCAGCGTGATGCCGCGGAAAATGGCGTTGGTGCCGAGGGTGATGATGAACGGATGCAGCCCCATCCAGTTCACCAGGCAACCGTTAATCGCCCCCAGCAGCCCGCCGACAATCACGCCGCCAATCAGCGCCGCAAGGAACGGATCGACGCCCGCCAGCATCAGTTTGGCAGTGACCATGCCGGAAAGTGCCAGAATCGCGCCCACCGACAGATCGATCCCCGCCACCAGAATGGCGAAGAACTCCCCCATCCCGATAAGCACCGTCACCGAGCTTTGCACAAAGATGGCGCTGATGTTGCTGGCCGTCAGGAAGTACTCAGCGGAGAGCGTGCCGAAGATGGCGACGATAATCGCGAGGATGAAGAAGGTGCCGTATTTGTCCCAAAACTGGGCGAAATTGAACGGTTTTTTCTCGCTTTCTTCGCGTTTCATTCTTGTGGTAATGCCCATGCCATAATCTCCTCTTCGCTGATATCGTCGCGATTGGTCAGGATTTGCGTCAGTCGCCCTTCGCAGAACACGGCAATGCGGTCGCAGACGGCGATAATTTCGGGAAGCTCAGACGACACCATCAGGATGACTTTTCCGTCATCCGCCAGCTGGCGCATCACTTTGTAGATTTCAGCCTTCGCGCCGACGTCGATGCCGCGCGTAGGCTCATCGAAAATGATCACTTCCGGGTTGCAGCACAGCCACTTAGAAATCAGCACCTTCTGCTGGTTGCCGCCGGAAAGCTCGGTAATATTCTGGTCGACGCTGTGGCACTTCAGCGCCAGCAGCTGGCGCTGGGCTTCGGCGGTCTGGCGCTCCTCGGCTTCGTTAAACAGGCCCATCGCACCTTTGTAACCGCCGCGCTTGAGGCTCTGGCTGACGGCCATGTTCTGCGCGATGGAGAAGTTGGCGAAAAAGCCGTTATCGCGGCGGCTTTCGGTGATGTAGCCCATGCCTTTTTTCAGCGCGTCCATCGGTGAGCTAGGCGAGATATTTTTGCCGTTAAGCAGAATTTCCCCGGACGAACGTTTGTCCACGCCAAACAAACAGTCCATCAGCTCGGTACGCCCGGAGCCGACGAGGCCGGAGAAGCCCAGGATCTCGCCCCGATTCACGCTGAACGAAATATCTTTCACTTTTTTGCGGTCGCGGCTGCTGACGTTCTTCACTTCAAACACCACGTCAGGCTCCACGTTCCCGGCGCTCTCTTTCATCGCGCTAAAGCGGTTTTGCAGCTCGCGGCCAACCATCAGGCGCACAATGTCATCGTTGGAGACGTCGCTGACCAGGCCGCTGCAGACGCTGCTGCCGTCTTTCATTACCGTGTAGCGGTCGCAGATGCGGCGGATTTCGGCGAGTTTATGGGAGATGTACACCATCGCCGTGCCTTCTTTCCGCAGCTGGTTCATGATGAGAAAAAGATAATCGACTTCTTTATTGGTTAAAGAAGAGGTCGGCTCATCCATAATAATGACTTTGGCGTCCAGCATTAATGTTTTGGCAATTTCTAACATTTGCTTGTGACTGATGGATAAATTACCCACCTTTTCATCGAGATCCACTTTTAAGCCGACACGTAAAAGCATCATCGCGGCGCGAATGCGCATCTCTTTCCAGTCAACAATATTAATCCCGAAGATTTTTTTGGTGGTATGACGGCCAATATAAAGATTTTCTAAAACTGTTAATTCATCAATGACGCTGAGTTCTTGATAAATAATCCCAATGCCGAGCTGTGCCGCTAATTTATGATCAAGTTTTTCATAATTAACGTCATTAATCGTAATGGTGCCTTTGGTCGGTTCGTGAATACCCGACAGGACTTTCATCAGGGTTGATTTACCTGCACCGTTTTCCCCGAGCAGCGCGTGAATTTCGCCGGGAAATATTGTTAAATCAACCGATTTTAATGCGTGAACCGGACCAAAGGATTTGCCGATCCCCGCCATTGCAATGTATGGCGTGACCATGACGAGCCTCAATCATTTTTAGCGAAGGTTTCCCCTCACCCTAACCCTCTCCCCACAGGGGAGAGGGGACGGTACCGAGCTGATGTTGGTTTTCTCTCTCATCCCGAAAGGGAGAGGGAATAACTGCTGCCACTGCTTTTCTTTTAGTACTCTTTTCGCCCCTTTGCCCGCGGGGGAGAGCTACCCCTTTTTTCACTTTCTCCCTATGGGAGAGGGTCACTCCGTCTTTCTCCCTCTCCCCTTTGGGGAGAGGGCTGGGGTGAGGGGATAAAGCCACTCAAACCTTAACTATTTCGTCACCAGCACCGAATCCACCAGGCTAAACTGCGGGGCCTTATCCAGCGCAATCACCTTGCCGGTTTTCGCCGCATCTACCAGTAGCTTCAGGCCTGTCGCGCCGATATCCGCCGGGTTCTGCGCCACGGTGGCGGTCATCTGTCCGTCAGCCACCATCTTGCGGGCTTCCGGGATACCGTCGGTGCCGACCACCAGAATTTTCCCGGTCTTCCCGGCGTTAGCCACCGCCTGAGCGGCACCCATTGCCATGGTGTCGTTCGCGCAGTAGAAGGCTTTCAGATTTGGGTTACGCTGCAGCACGTTGGTGGCTACATCGAGCGCTTTGATGCGGTCCCAGTCGGCGGGCTGGCTGGCAACCAGTTTGATCTGGCTGGCTTTCTTAAAGGCATCGCTGGCGCCTACGCGGCGGGCTTCGCCGGAGGCGTTACCTGCTTTGCCTTCGATGATGGCGACGTCGCCGCCTGCGGCACCGAGCTTATCGATGATGAAGCCTGCGCCCTTCGCGCCGACCGCCACGTTATCGGTGGTGACAAAGGCTTCGACGTTGCCGCCGGCTTTTTTCAGGTTATCCATATCGATTTTTTCATCGAGGTTGACCAGGTAAATGCCTTTTTTCCAGGCATTCGCGACCGGCACCACGAGGTTGACCGAGGAGAGCGGCGCAAAAGCGATGCCTTTGTATTTCTTATTGGTTAAATCTTCAAAAAGCTGTAATTGCGACTGGAAATCCCCTTCCGAAGGCGAAGCAAAAATATCTACGCTAACGCCCAGCGTTTTAGCTTCATCTTCAATACCTTTTTTCATATCCACCCAATAAGGGTTGGATAATGTTTTTAATACCACCGCATAATCGGCAGCCGCAAAAGCGCTGGTGGATAACATCAGGCCCATAGCAGCGCCGCTGAATATTTTCAGATATTTATTCATAATAATATTCTCAGTGTAGGGTACAGTCAGATCCCGCTGAGGCGGGATCTCTTTTTTACTTCAGCGCCCCTGGGGAAAAGAAATCCACAATTGCGCCGGTTTTTTGCATATTTAATGTTGCCTGTTCAATATTTTGCTGTGCGACTGAAACAAAAAATGCATCGAGTAACGTTAATTGTAATATACGCGCCGAGGCGTTACGGCCCAATAAAGGTGTCTCCGGCGCGGGCGAACAAATAATAAAGTCAGCCAGCCGGGCAATCGGCGAATGATAGCTATGAGTAATACAAATTATTTTTGCGCCGTTCTTTTTCGCCAGCTCCACCGCCGCTTTTAAATCACCGGTTCGCCCCGAATGGGATACCACCAGCACCACATCACCTTCTTTTAGCAGCGAGGCCGACATCATCATGATGTGGGCATCCTGGTAAGCCTGACAGCGCACGCCGATGCGCAAAAACTTATGCTGAATGTCGTTACAAATGGCGTTTGAACCCCCCACGCCGTACAAATCCCGCTGTTTTGCCTTCGCGAAGTAGCGCGCCGCGCGGTGGATTTCGTCCACGTTGACGATCGACTGCCCTTCCATGATGGTGCGCAGGGTGATGTTAAACACCTTGTTGACCACATCCTGCGGCGCTTCGTCGAAGGCAAGCTCGGTGGGCAGCACCTGCTCTGACTCGGAAAAGTAGGTGACCAGCGCGCTGCGCAGGTTACGGAAGCCGCTGAACCCCAGCAGCTTCGAGACTTTAACGATCATCGCTTCCGACACCGCAAGGGCTTCGGCAACGTCTTTAATGGCCGGGGCATCGCTCAGATTACCGGGCTTCAACAACCAGTCGACGATGCGGCTTTCGTTGTCCGTCATCCCCTCCTGCTTCATGCGCAGCCAGGGGGCAAGGCCGATGCCGAACGGCGGCTGTGAATCAATATCTGACTGACTCATCCTGTTCTCTCGTGTCCGTAGAGTGAAGACGCCACTATAACACCACAGCATGTGCAGAAAATATGCTGCATACTTCACAAAAATAATTAATTCATAAAGTTTTACTTTTTGTGAAGTTAGGTGAATGCGTAAATTTATTTATTTTCATGAAAAATAATGAATTAGTTTAATTTTTCTCGTTAGTGGAAGTCGTTTTATGACGCCAGAGTGACAAGTTGATGCATTGTGTTGTGAAGAGAATCGGTGTAGAAATGGCCACGAATCCGGCAGTTTTGCCGATTAATTGGGCAGTGAGCCGGTCTTAAATCACGAAAGCTGTCGGGTTCGTAAAGTAACGGCAACGGTGAGGATAAAATGAAAAAAATTGCATTTGGCTGTGACCACGTAGGCTTCCTGCTGAAGGCGGAGATTGTGGCGCATCTTCAGGAGAAAGGTATTGAGGTGCTGGATAAGGGGACCTGGTCCGGTGAGCGCACCGATTACCCGCTCTACGCCAGCGCGGTGGCAGAAGCCGTGGTGAATGGCGAAGTCGAGGGCGGCATTTTAATTTGTGGCACCGGCGTGGGGATCTCGATCACCGCCAATAAATTTCCCGGTATCCGGGCGGTGGTCTGCAGCGAACCTTATTCCGCGCTGCTTTCCCGCCAGCACAACAATACCAACGTGCTGGCTTTCGGCTCCCGCGTGGTGGGGCTGGATTTAGCTAAAATGATCGTCGATGCATGGCTAAGCGGGGAGTTTGAAGGCGGGCGGCATCAGGCGCGAGTCGAGGCCATTGGCGCGCTGGAATCGCCGAGAATTTGAGATTCCTCCGCTACTGCATATGAGGCCGCCTGATTACGCTGAGGCCAGTCCATCCTGGAGACTGACCGATGAAATCTTATGCCGCCGCGCTGCTGCTCGGCACGCTGTACCTGGCCTCGCCGTTCGCGCAGGCCGACGTGATTGATGACGCGATTGGCAATATCCAGCAGGCGTTTAGCGATGCCTACAAGCCGGGCAGCGACCGCGTTTATCATGATGACAGTGATGATTCGGCAGATCAGCGTCGGCTCAGCCGCCAGGACGAAGCCCGCTATCGCCAGCTGGAGGACAGACGCCGCAGCCTTGATGAACGGCAGAATCAGCTCGACCGCGAGCGCCAGCAGTTGGATGACGAAGAGGGCCGCCTGCAGGACGACGACGATCGCTAGTCCAGCACGATCTCCATGCCGTCAAAACCGGCTTCAAACCCTTCAGGCAATACGTTGTGCATCAGCCATGCATCAAACTGGTGGCTGATGTGGGTCAGCACGACTCGCGGGCTGCCAATCTGCTCGTTCAGGGCGATCACCGTGGTTAGGTCGCAATGATTTTTCGGCGTGTCAGGCCGGGGTTCGCGGCTGCAATCTATCACCACTACTTCCGGGCGGTTGGCGGCCAGAAACTTCAGGGTTTTATCCGGCAGCCCCGCCGTATCGCTCAGCCAGGCAAGACGGCTGTAGGCAGTTTCAAACAGATAGCCAAACGTCAGCTTTGAGTGCAGCAGCGGCAGCGGAGTGACGCGCAGCGCCTGCAGAGTGAAGGCGACAAACGGCTCGACGGTATGGCTAAAGTCCAGCAGGCCGGGGTGCTTGAACAGATCGTCGCAGCCTTGCTCATCCGGCGGGCCGTAAACCGGGATTTTCTCGCCCACGCCCCAGCGCAACGGGAACAGCCCCTGGACATGATCCATATGGTAATGGGTGAGCAAAAACTGCTGAAAATCTCCCGGCTGCCAGCTGTCCATCAAGTCGGGCAGCCCCGCGTCTATCAGCGTAATCGCATCGTTATACTTGAGTACCGCGCTGCACGGGCGGCGGCGGTGGGCCGGATTGGTTCTGGCTCGTGAACAGGCGGCGCAGCGGCAGCCCCAGGCCGGGACAAGCTGCGCCCCGCCGGTGCCGCTAAGCGTTAGCGTCAGCGTCATCAGGTGTCTCCACCGGTTTGGTAAAGCGGATATGGGTGGCGCGGTAGCCTTCACGCTCGTAAAAACGATGGGCGTCTTTGCGGCTGGTGCTGGTCGAAAGTTCCGTCAGCTCCGCATCGGCTTTGCGTGCTTTTGCTTCTGCCCAGGCAAGCAGCTGTTTGCCTACGCCGTGGCCGCGGGCTTCTTCCAGCACCACCAGCTCCTGGATCTCGCCGATGCGGCGGGCGTGATGCAGATGGTATTGCAGGTGCAGGCTGATCATCCCCACGGCTTTATTCCCCAGCCACGCCAGCTGATAAAAGATATTCGGATCGCGCAGGTTCTCCGTGAAGCAGGCGTTAAAGCCTGGGCGGTCGGCCTGAGCCTGTTTCAGCTCGCAAATCATGCGGTAAACGGTGTCGCTGTCTTCGATAGCGGCGGCTTTCAATTTAACAACATCAGACATGGCGGGGCTCCTTGCGGTGAAGAGGGATAACGTTCGAGCGGTGCTGGGCTAACAGTCGCATAAACAATGCGGCAGACTGTAGCAGACTCCCGTCGTTGTTGAGTATCAGGCAATCGCCTCCCTCTGGCGAATAAAGCGCGGCCCGCTGCAGCCGCTGCTCGATTTGCTCTGCGTTTTCCCGCCCGCGCTGTTCCAGCCGCTGGCGCAGCACGTCCGACGAAACCTGCAGGCAGATGGGCACCAGCCCATCGCCATAGCGTTCCCGCGCCTGTTTCAGGTGCTGGCGCGAGCCGTTCACCACCACGTCAAATCCGGCTTCGAGCCATATATCCATTTCCACGCCGACCCCGTAGGAGTGCTCATGCGCCTGCCAGCTCAGAGCAAACAGCCCCAGCTGCTGGCGCTGCTCAAACTCGTTTGCGCTTAGCGCAATGTGGTTCTCGCAGCCTGCGTCGGCGGCGCGGGTAATGTACCGGTGCGCCACCAGCAGCCTGGCATGCTCCTGCTGGCGCAGGGCGCTCAGCAGGCTGTCTTTGCCGGAGCCGGACGGGCCCATCAGCCAGATTAGTTTACTCATCAGAACACCCGAATTCCCTGGCGCCAGACGTGATCGACATGGATATGGTCGCCGTGCATGTGCGCCAGCACCAGATCCGCTCGTTTCCCTTCCGCCAGCGTTCCCCGGTCGGCCAGGTTCAGCGCCCGTGCCGGATTGCGAGTCACCAGGTGAATCGCCTGCGCCAGCGTGAAGCTGTTGCTGTCGTCGTGCGCCACGCGGAAGGCCGCATCCAGCAGGCTTGCGGGGTAGTAATCCGAGGAAAGGATATCCAGCAGCCCGGCCTGAGCAAGATGGCTGGCCGCCACGTTGCCGGAGTGAGAGCCGCCGCGCACGATGTTTGGCGCGCCCATCAGCACGCTCATGCCGTGGCGACGAGAGGCTTCGGCGGCTTCTTCCGTGGTCGGGAATTCGGCGATCACGCTGCCGATTTCGTGGGACTCCACCACGTGGGCGGTCGTCGCATCGTCATGGCTGGCGAGGGCGATATTGCGGTCGCGGCAGCGGGCGGCGATGGCCTGGCGGTTTGGCTGCGACCAGCGGGCCGCCAGCGTCAGCTGTTCTTCTTCAAAGCGATCCATCTGCTCGTTGGTGAGATGGTATTTGCCCTGATAGTAGTCGCGGTATTTGGACAGCTCTGCGTACTGGCGCTGGCCCGGCGAGTGGTCCATCAGCGAAACGAGGGAAACCAGTTCGCGGTCAACCAGCTTGTCGAACAGCGGCAGCGTGGTGTGGTGCGGCAGTTCGCAGCGCAGATGCAGGCGATGTTCGGCGCGGTTGAGGCCGCGCTTTTGCGTATCCTCCACGGCGTTGATCATTTTTTCGAGGTTTTCCAGGCGGTCGCCACCGTCGCGCACGTCGCCGATGGCAACGGCGTCCAGCACGGTGGTAATGCCGCTCGCCACCATCAGCGCGTCGTGGCTGCTCATGGCGGAGTGCGCCGGCCAGTCAACCTTTGGCCGTGGGGTAAAGAATTTATCCAGGTTGTCGGTGTGCAGTTCAATCAGCCCCGGCAGCAGCCAGCCGCCGCCGCCGTCGTGCGCGCCCGGCAGCTGGCTTTGGGTCTCGGCAAAGTTGCGAATCACACCGTCGGCCACTTCCAGTGAGCCACTGACCACTTCTTCTTCCAGCACCAGGCGAACATTATTGATAATCATGTTGGGGCTCCATCGCGGACATCGTATGCAGGCGGTCGGCCACCTGTTCACGTACAGCTTCATCGTGGAAGATGCCGACAATGGCCGCTCCACGCGCTTTTGCTTCCTGAATCAAAGCCACCACGGCGGCGCTGTTTTTGGCGTCCAGCGAGGCGGTAGGCTCATCAAGCAGTAAAATGGGGTAATCAACAATAAAGCCGCGGGCGATGTTCACGCGCTGCTGCTCGCCGCCGGAGAAGGTCGACGGGGCAAGGTGCCACAGGTGCTCAGGTACATTGAGCCGGGTCAGCAGGCTGGCGGCTTTTTCCTCGCACTCTTCGCGCGACACGCCCAAATCCAGCAGCGGCTGCATGACGACTTCGAGCGCCGAAATACGCGGGATAACGCGCAGAAACTGGCTCACCCAGCCGATGGTCTGGCGACGTACCGCCAGCACTTCGCGCGCCGGGGCCTGCACGATGTCGATCCATTCGTCGTTGTGCTTAACCCAGATGTGTCCTTCATCCGGCAAATAGTTGGCGTAGAGCGAGCGCAGCAGGGTGGATTTCCCGCTGCCAGAGTGGCCGTGCAGCACCACGCATTCACCGCCTTTGACTTCCAGCGAGGCGTTGGACAGCACCGGCAGGCGAATGCCGTGCTGATGGTGCAGGACAAAGGTTTTGCTCAGGTTTTCAACCCGTATTCTGGTCATAGCGAGTACCTAATTCTGAAGGACGGAGGACACCAAAAGCTGGGTATACGGGTGATGCGGGTCGTCCAGCACGCGGTCGGTCAACCCACTTTCCACCACTTTGCCCTGTTTCATCACCAGCAGGCGGTCGGCCAGCAGGCGAGCCACGCCCAGATCGTGGGTGACTATCACCACGGCCAGGTTCAGCTCCACTACCAAACCACGCAGCAGGTCGAGCAGGCGCGCCTGCACGGACACATCCAGCCCGCCGGTCGGTTCATCCATAAAGACCAGCTTCGGATGGGTGACCAGGTTGCGGGCGATCTGCAGGCGCTGCTGCATCCCGCCGGAAAACGTGGTCGGCAGGTCGTCGATACGGGCCGACGGAATCTCAACTTCTTCCAGCCAACGCTGGGCGGTGGCGCGAATGTCACCGTAGTGGCGCGCCCCGGTGGCCATCAGCCGTTCGCCGATGTTGCCCCCGGCGGAAACGTGGCGGCGCAGGCCGTCCATCGGATGCTGGTGAACCACGCCCCATTCAGTGCGCAGCAGGCGGCGGCGTTCGCCTTCCGACATGTCATACAGCGAACGGTCGAGGTAAATCACTTCCCCTTCCTGCGGCGCAAGGCGGGCGGAAATGGCTTTCAGCAGCGTCGTTTTGCCGGAGCCGGACTCGCCCACAATGCCCAGCACTTCTCCGGGCCAGAGGTCAAACGACACGTCCATAAAGCCTTTACCGGGCGCATAGAGGTGGGTGAGGTTATTCACCGAAAGTAACGGGCTGGTCATGACTGAGAGGCCTCACTGTTCTGGCGGCAGTAGTCGGTATCGGAGCAGACGAACATGCGGTTGCCCGCGTCGTCGAGCACCACTTCATCAAGGTAGCTGTGGCGTGACCCACAAATCGCGCACGGCTCTTCCCATTCCTGCACCTGGAAGGGATGGTCGTCGAAGTCGAGGCTCTCTACGCGGGTAAACGGCGGCACGGCGTAAATGCGTTTTTCGCGTCCGGCACCGAACAGCTGCAGCGCAGGGGACATGTGCATTTTCGGGTTATCGAATTTCGGGATCGGCGACGGGTCCATCACGTAGCGATCGTTCACCTTCACCGGATAGGCGTAGGTGGTAGAGATATGGCCGAAGCGGGCGATATCTTCGTACAGTTTCACCTGCATCACGCCGTACTCTTCCAACGCGTGCATGGTGCGGGTTTCCGTTTCGCGTGGTTCGATAAAGCGCAGCGGTTCAGGGATCGGCACCTGATAAATCAGGATCTGATCTTCTACCAGCGGCGTTTCCGGGATGCGGTGGCGGGTCTGCACCAGCGTCGCGTCTTCGGTGCGTTCGGTGGTGTTCACGCCGGTCACCCGCTTGAAGAAGTTGCGGATTGAGACGGCGTTGGTGGTGTCGTCCGCGCCCTGGTCAATCACTTTCAGCACGTCAGACTCGCCAATCAGGCTGGCAGTCAACTGAATGCCGCCGGTGCCCCAGCCATAAGGCATTGGCATTTCGCGGCCGCCAAACGGCACCTGGTAACCTGGAATCGCCACCGCTTTTAGCATTGCGCGGCGGATCATGCGTTTAGTTTGCTCGTCCAGATAGGCAAAGTTATAGCCGCTCAGGTTAGCCATTGGCTCGCTCCTTTATCAGGCGGTTAAGCAGCTCCAGTTCGGCCTGGAAATCCACGTAATGAGGCAGTTTGAGGTGGGACACAAAGCCTGCCGCTTCCACGTTATCCGCGTGGGATAACACGAACTCTTCGTCCTGCGCGGGGCCGGCGACGTTTTCGTCGTAGTCCGGGGCCTGTAGCGCACGGTCAACCAGCGCCATCGCCATGGTTTTGCGCTCGCTCATGCCAAACGCCAGGCCATAGCCGCGGGTGAAGTGCGGCGGTTCGTCTGCCGGGGCAACAAAGCCGTTCACCATTTCGCATTCGGTCATCAGCAGTTCGCCGATGTTCACCGCAAAACCTAGCTCTTCCGGCACAATTTCGATGTCTACGTAGCCGCTGCGGATCTCGGCGGCAAACGGGTGGTTGCGCCCATAGCCGCGCTGGGTGGAATAGGCGAGCGCCAGCAGGTAGCCTTCGTCGCCGCGCACCAGTTGTTGCAGACGCGAAGAGCGTGAGCACGGGTAGACCGGCGGGTTGCGGGTGATGTCGTCCGGCTGCGCGCCATCGTCTTCTTCGACTTTGGCCAGACCCTGTTTCGCCAGCATGCTGAACACATGCGGGGCTGGAGCGCTTTGCTCGTCGGCCTGTCCGGCGTCAGGAGTTTCGCCGTTAGCCAGCAGCGTGAAGTCCAGCAGGCGGTGCGTGTAGTCGTAGGTTGGGCCCAGCAGCTGGCCGCCAGGGACGTCTTTATAAACGGCGGAGATACGGCGCTCGAGGCGCATTTCGGCGGTGTTCAGCGGCTCACTGACGGCAAGACGAGGCAGCGTGGTGCGGTAAGCACGCAGCAGGAAAATCGCCTCGATCATGTCGCCGCTGGCTTGCTTGATGGCCAGCGCGGCGAGTTCCCGGTCGGCGATGCCGCCTTCCGTCATCACGCGGTCCACGGCCAGGCCAAGCTGCTGCTCAATCTGCGCGACGCTAAGCTCTTTTAGCGTTTCATCGCCGCGTCGGTTGCGCTCCTGTAGGGCGTGGGCGGCGGAGATTGCCTTCTCGCCCCCTTTGACGGCAACGTACATCAGCACACCTCCACGTGGGTAGTCCGTGGGATAGCCAGCAGGCGATCGCCACAGGTCAAAATCAGGTCAATGCCCAGCGGGAACGGGTGCGGGCGTTCGGTCAGTTCGTGCAGGACGCATTCCGGCAGCTGTGGGGCAATCATGCGCTCTTCGTTGATGCCCGCGCCGGTCAGGCGAAGCATGCGCCCACCGCTCAGGCTGGACACCTGTAGAATCAGCGTCGCGCTGGTATCGGGGGCGATGTCGCAGCCCTGAGCCAGCAGGTTCAACTGTTCGGAAGAGATTGCGTCGCTGGCCACGGCGAACTGCGCGTGGTCAGGCTGTTCGCACAGCGGCGCATTGGTATGAAAACGAATGTTCTGCGCGGCAATATCGTTGCCCAATGTGGCGTCTATCCACACCGGCGTGTCGTTATCGGCCAGCGTCAGGAGCACGCTGGTGGTCGCCACATTCAGCGGCAGCCAGCCCTGCTGCAGCGAAGTCAGCGCGACAATCACGCCCGGCTCGCTCATCGCTTTGAGCAGGCGACGAAAACTCTGCTGGGCATCCTGCACCGGAAGGGTAAAAGCGGTCATTAAAGTCATGCGTTGTCTCCGCGTACCAGCGTGAAGAAGTCCACGCGGCTGCTGTTAACTTCTGCACGGCGAGCGGCAAGGCGTTGTTCACGGTTGGCCGCCAACGGTGCAATTAGGGTCTCTTGTAGCGTTTGAAAATGCGTGGCTTCCTGCATCAGGGCGTCGATCACCGCGCAACATTCGGCGTGCTGTTTGTCGCGGCCAAGCAGGTAGCTGTAGCCGTAGGTGCCGCTCGCCAGCTTGACCACCGAGCGGGTCAGCGTGGCGTCGCCGGTGAAAAAACGTTGGCCGGTGCCGCCCATGCGTGCCTGCACCTGAACCAGGCCGATTTCCGGTGCGCGAATAAGCGTGTAGTCCGCCTGAATATTCAGGTTGCGCCAGCGCTCAAGAAGCTCCTGCGGCTGGCTGTGTGACAGCACCGCCATCCACTCGCGGCGCTGTTCATTGTTGAAATGGCTGGTGTCCATTTAGTGCTCCATGGTGAATTCAATCATGTCGGCGCGGGTCAGGCTGACGGAGTATTCCGTCGCTTTGGCCTCGCCTTCACGGTGGTTAAGGGTGCGAACACAGAGCAGCGGCGCCATGTTGGGAATTTCCAGCAGGCGGCTCTCTTTGGCCTGGGAACGACGGGCGCTGATGCGGGTTTGGGCGCGGGTCAGGGCAATACCTAACTCGGCCTGAAGGAAATCGTGCAGCGATCCGTGGCTGAAGGTTTGCAGCGCGGGCCACCAGGCCTGCTCGGCGAAGTAGTGGTCGATGATGCACACCGCGATACCGTTCACCCGGCGCAGGGTGCGCAGGTGAATAACGTTGTCCCCTTCGGCCAGCCCCAGCGCATCCGCCACGTCCTGGGAGGCCGGGCGAATTACCGCCAGCAGGCGTTCGCTGGTGGGATGGCTGCCCTGATCCAGCAGGTTCTGGCTAAAGCGCGCCTGGGCGTTCAGCGGGTAGTCAAACGGGCGCATCAGCACCAGGACGCCGACGCCCTGGCGGCGCTGAACCCAGCCTTTATTAACCAGCTCGTCAATGGCGCGGCGCAGCGTGTGGCGGTTGACTTCGTAGTAGGCGGCCAGCTGAGTTTCGGCAGGCAGATAGTCGCCACAGCGGTAGTTGTTGCGCAGCTCCTGCTCGAGCCGGGCGGCTATCTCCTGATAGCGCGTGGGGTAACTGGTCGGATGTCTGGACAAGTGCATAACAGTCAAAGCCTCTCAAATCAGATAAAGCGAATGCGCACGCACGGCGGCTGGGCTGTGCATAGGTTTTGCTTGATGAGGTGAAGAGTCGTTTGCATCACGGGCCTCCTTCAAAAGTTGCCTCATGGTGCCGGGGGAAAGTGACGGTTTTGTTAATGATTGGTTTCTGTACGATGAAGAGTTGAAGTTTGCGGTTGGCTGGCTGCCCTGTTTTTCGTGGAATCAGGGAGTTGCCTTGTTAAAGCGAAAAAAACCGGTAGATGGCGGGGATAGGTTAAGTCAAAGCGATCGTCAGCAAACAATGTTTGCGCGCTTGCAATTGATCTTCTAATATATTCTATATCCTGGTGATGGTTCTCTTTAAATATATTGTCTTATTCCTGAAATAATATGCTTAGACTCGGAATGATTAATTTACCGGTTATACCGATTGCGCGCTGGCATGTTGGCTCTTTTTGTCAGGAATAAATTCTTTTAAAAGGAATAATGAAATGGCATCAAAAAAATGAATATATAAGCTGCTTTGATTTTCTTGAATTTTTAACCATTGGTAAAAATAAAGGGCCCGGATTAGCGGACCCAAAAAGAATAAAAGAATATGCCTCTTTATCTTTCGACGTTGACCATCCACGGAATGCCGAACTTATCCGTCAGTGAGCCATAGCCTTTTGCCCAAAAAGTTTCGCTCCAGGGCATGGTGACGGTGCCGCCAGCAGAGAGGGCGTCAAACCAGCGTTTACCCTCTGCCGGATCCTGGCTGGCAAGGCAGAGTGAAAAGCCGCTGTGCTGTGGTTTTTCCCCGCTCATGCTGGCGTCGGTCATCATCAAATCGTTACCGGCTACCCGCAAATTTGCGTGCATAACGCTGTCGTCAGAATAGACGCCCGCGCCGCTACAGCCCTCGGCATTGGTTGCTTCTTTGGGCATTTCACCGAAGGTAATTTTGAACGTCAGTTCGGCGCCCAAAGCCTGTTGGTAAAAGGCGATGGCCTCCGCGCAGCGACCGTTTAATGAGATGTAGGGTCCTAAAGGCATAACCGAATCCTCTGTAAGGAGAGTGCAGAAGAAGTGTAGGTTGTGCGGGGCAGGTAAGCCAGGCGGGGCAGGCGGCAAGACCACCTGCCGGGGGTGATTAGTTCTTTTTCACAAACTCGGACTTCAGCTTCATCGGGCCAAAACCGTCGATTTTACAGTCGATATTGTGGTCGCCCTCTACCAGGCGAATATTCTTCACTTTGGTGCCGATCTTTAACATCGAAGAGCTGCCTTTGACCTTCAGATCTTTCACGACGGTAACGCTGTCTCCGTCGGCCAGCAGGTTGCCGTTGGCATCTTTTACAACCAGCGCGGCGTCTTCTTCGTTCGCCGCGGCCGGGTTCCATTCATGAGCGCACTCCGGGCAAATCAGCATGCCGTTGTCTTCGTAGGTGTATTCGGAATTGCACTTCGGGCAATGAGGGAGTTGCATTATCTGATCCTCAAGGTGAGATAAAGTAATGAAAAATAGCGATTTGGCCGTAAAAATATGCTGAATCGCGAAAAAGTGCTGAGATTATACATCAAATCCCTACATTTGCAGGGATTATTGCCGTAAACCTATGCCCGGCGGGCTTTCTGGCCGCCATAAAGTGCAAAAAACCTTTCATTCAAAGAAATAAGCACCAAATTTAACTTAAAGTTCAGGCTTTAATTGCCGTTAAATAAGGCTAATTTAACTTAGTTTCACTTTGCTTCGAGCAAGTCTGCCAGCAGGGGCTGCTGCGCTATACCTGTTTGAAAAAATAAAAAAAAGCGTATTGCGCTGACACCTCCTGTCACTTGACAGGGGTATGGTTGGGCCTATGGATGTACCGATACAGAGGCAGGAACCGATGAGAATGAAAGGCGCGAAAGTAAAAGTTGCAGATCGACTGGCCGAAATCGTCTTAAGTCTTTATCAGGGGGAAACCCTTTCCGCTGATATTATCCGCCAGCGTTTTGATGTAGATATGCGAACTGCGTATCGTGATTTGAACCGGCTTGGTGCTATTCTGGAGGACGTCGGCGAGGGGAAAAAGCGTCTCTCTTCGCATTTAAAAGGACAGTTTAACGTAAACGACCTGTTACGCATTACTAAACGCGTAGGGCTTGCTGCGTTTTATCCATGGTACGACATAAAGAGCCATAATCAATATATTACGCTGCGCGCTATTCCAGATTTATTGGTTGTAGGGTATGAATATGAAAATAGCCCACAGCGTAAAGCTATTTTTTATCCATTATTTGACGATCGGGATGATCCTGGTGGGGAAAGGGTAAAAACGGAAGTGCTGTTACAGGTTTCGGCGCAGGCGGCTGAACATTTTAAACAGCGCAAGCTATTACCTTTTCAAAAAACCGTCAGAGAGCTTGATAACGGAGAGTTACTTCTGGCGAGTCATATTGCTTCGCCAGAACAATTGTTTCCGCTGGTGCAGTATTGGATACCGCATCTCACCATTATTTCTCCGCAGGTCTGGCAGAGCGACTTAAAAGCCAGGATCGCGGCATGGTGTAATGTTAATTAATAAATTATTTCCCTCACGTAATTATAAAAACCGGTATTGCCATGATTACAACTAAACGATGGCGGTGATAAAGCCGGGTAATTTGAGTTAAGGAAAGATTTTTTATGCACACACAAACTATTTTTGAATTGAGTCAGGAAGCCGAGCGGCTTTTGCAATTAGCGTTGCAAAACCTTAGCGCTTTAAAAGTCGCTCCGCTGGCTTTGCAAAATGAACAAAATAGCGCTTTAACGAACCCTGTGGCGACGGTACATCCATTGAAATTTAGCCCACGCGGAATCGAACTGCAGAAAGATATGCTGCAAAACGAAAGGCGTAAAATAACCCAACATGAAATGGTTCTGGCGATTGTCGGCACCATGAAGGCGGGGAAGTCGACCACCATTAATGCCATCGTGGGCACGGAGGTTCTGCCTAACCGCAACCGGCCCATGACGGCGCTGCCGACGCTGATCCGTCACACGCCTGGTCAGCGCGAGCCGGTGCTGCATTTTCCCTATGTGCAGCCGATAGAGAGCCTGATGGGGGAGTTGCAGGAGAAACTGCTGATCACCAACCGGGAAGCGCTGGCGCGCAAGCTGGAAGTGGACCGGGATATGGAGGCGCTTATCGCCCGGATTGCCAACGGAAAAGGTTTTGAGCGCCATTATCTCGGCGCACAGCCTATTTTCCACTGCCTGAAGAGCCTGAACGATCTGGTGCGCCTGTGCCGGGTGCTGGATGTGGCTTTCCCCTTCAAAGCCTACGCCGCTATTGAGCATGTGCCGGTGATTGAGGTGGAGTTTGTGCATCTGGCCGGCCTCAAAAACGGCCACGGCCAGCTGACGCTGCTGGACACGCCTGGGCCGAACGAAGCGGGGCAGCCGCACCTGCAAAAAATGCTTAAAGAGCAGCTGGCGCAGGCTTCTGCCGTGCTGGCGGTGATGGACTATACGCAGCTTAAGTCCATCTCCGACGAAGAAGTCCGTGAGGCGGTGCTCGGCGTCAGCAAATCGGTGCCGCTGTATGCGCTGGTGAACAAGTTCGATCAGAAGGACCGCAACGGCGACGATGCCGCTCAGGTGAAGGCGATGATCGCCGGGACGCTGATGAAGGGCAGCATTGCGCCGGAAAACGTGTTCCCGGTATCGAGCATGTGGGGCTACCTTGCCAACCGCGCCCGCTATGAGCTGGCCACGCATGGTCGTTTGCCCGACCCCGAAGAGCAGCGCTGGGTGCAGGACTTTGCGGAAGCGGCATTAGGCCGGCGCTGGCGCAGCGCGGATTTGGCGGATATTGAGCATCTGCGCCATGCGGCGGACTTGCTGTGGGAAGACTCGATGTTTGAGTCACCCATTGGGACTATCCTGCATACCGCGCACGCCAACGCTTCTCTCTACACGCTGCGCGCGGCGTGCCACAAGCTGCTGGACTATGCCGAGGGCGCTGAACGCTACCTGAGTTTCCGCTGCCAGGGGTTGCAGGTGGCTAACGACAGCCTGCAGGAGAATATTCAGCAACTGGAGCAGGATATTCAACTGCTGCTGCAGACTCAGCAGTCGGTGAGTGCGGTGATTCAGCGGCAGGTCAGCGATGCCCTCGCCGGCATAGGCGATTTTATGCAGCGCTTTGAAACGCAGATTCATAGCGACCTGAAAACTTATTTCCGGGAAGGGCGGCTGGGCGCTGAGAAGCTGCATCCGTTATACCCGCATACCTTAACGCGAAACGTGGATTTTTCGCCGGGCAGCGACAAGCTGATGGGCGAAGATGAAGCGACGGCCCGCACCCTGCTGCACAAGGTTCGCGCGTCCAGTGAAAGCATTTTATTTGCCGCCCAGCAGACGCTAAGCGGGGAGCTTGGGGCGCTGCTCAGCAACCTTGAGGCGAGCCTGGGCTATACGCTGCAGTCGGCGTTGAAACCGATTGAACAGCGGGTAAGCGACGGCCTGAAAGTAGCCGGGTTCCGCGCCCAAATCAGCCTGCCTGCGTTCCAGGCCAGCCAGCTTAATTTTAATACCCACTCGGCGTTCACCAACGTTATCGAAAACCAGGAAGTGGCGATGTCGGAAATGCAGCCGCAAAACGGGATGCGTGGCGTGCTGGCGCGCTGGCTGAACGGCGTGGACTGGGGCTGGGAAGATTACGCAGCCACCCATAGCCGCTACGTGATTGATCTGGATAAGTTACAGCAAAAGCTGCATGACCATGTGTCGACTTTCCTGGGCCAGATAAACCAGGCCATTACCGCGCAGGTGGATATTTCGGTCACGGCCGGGATGGCGACGTTTTTTGCCGATTTTGCCGGCGCACTGGACGCTATTCACAGCAATTTACGCCAGAGTCTTTCCGCGAAGCAGCAGAACGACAGCGTGCTGTTTTCTCTCCAGAGCAAGCTGGAACAGAGTGTCAGAACGGCACGTTACATTCACGAGGATACCCGCCTGTTGCGCGATGATATCCAGACGCTTTTCTCAGCGGAGCAATGATGAGCAGTGTATTAATGGAAGGGCCAATAAGAACCCTCAGCTGTCTTAGCGAAAAATTTGTCGTCGATTTTGCCATGGGGATTGATGTTGCCCGCCAGCCGTGGAGCAGCCCACAAAGCCAGGCGTTTTATGAGCAGCTTCTGGCGCTGTTCGTCGTCGTGGCCCGGCGACAGGCCGGGATGGCTGGAACACCGCCGCAGGACGAGCTTGACGCGTCGCTGATAAGCCTTGGCCAGCTGTCGGCAGATCTGGCAAAAAGCTACTTAGCCAACAGCCAGATAAGCGAGAGAATTGCTCAGCTGGAGCCGGTATCCGCCCGCACGGCACACCATTCGGCAGCGGCTCGCGAGCGGCTTCAGGCCCTGCGCGAGCACTTTTCTCAGCGGCTTACCCGGCTGGAAGAAGAGTTTCAGCACAGCGATCTTGTTCGTCAGGGCATGGTCCACAGCGAGCAGATTTTTTCCCGCTGGCGCAGCGGGCACTACTTTTCATTTTCTCCGGCGGCGCGCTGCTACGTCGCGCTGGAAGAGTTGCGCTGGGGCACCTTTGGTGATGCTGTTCGTCTGGGGACGCCCGAGCAGGCGGAGGCGTTGATTGAGCATGTGCGCAGCCTCGCCATCAGCCGTCTGGCGGAAGAAGTGAATGCTTCCCCCCGCACCCGCCACTATTTCCATGACTGGCTGGCGACGCCAACGTCTCCGGGGTTGCTGGAGCATAAAGATGCTTTAACCTGGCTCGGCGCCGGCTGCGACATTGAACGCCAGCCGATCTGTTACTCGGTGACCCAGAGCTGGCAGGGCGTGGCGCTGGGGATGCCGCGTATTTGTTCGGCCATGCGCCTCGGCAGCGCGCTGGTCGATGAAGTTTTTGGCTAACTGATTTAGCTTTCTCAGGGAAGAGACAGTTCCATCTCACCGGCATTCTCCCTCATCCATTCGGCGAGTGAATCCAGCGTTGGGCGCAGAGATTTACCGAGCGCGGTGATCTGATATTCCACTCGCGGCGGGACTTCCGCAAAAACTTGCCTCACCACCAGGCCGCGAGCTTCAAATTGACGAAGCTGGCGGGTGAGCTCCTTCTGCGTAATGGGGCTGACCGCCCGCTGCAGGTCGCTAAACCGCACCGGATCGTTGAGCAGGATCAGGCGGTACAGAATCGGAATGGCCCATTTACCTGAAATGAGGTTCACAAAATTCACCATCGGGCAGTCGCTGCCCGCCGGTGGCAGGACTGAAAAATTTTTTGTCATGCTGGCTCCCGGCACACGCTAATGCGCCCCTTGTGGTTCCTTAGTATCCATTTGGTGCCTACTATCTAAAGGATACTATAGCGGAAATAATGCCCTCACCAACCCTTTATAAGGACACGACGATGGGCAGACTTAATGGCAAATACGCGTTAATTACCGGCGGTACCAGCGGAATTGGACTTGAAACGGCGCGGCAGTTTATTGCCGAGGGCGCAACGGTGGCGATCACCGGGCGGAGCGAAGAGGGGCTACAGGCAGCCAAAGAGGTTTTGGGCAATGTGCACCTGATGAAAAGCGATGCGGGCGATATCGCCGGGCAGCCTACGGTGGCGGCAGAGTTGAAGCAGCTCTGGCCGCGGCTGGATGTGCTCTACATTAATGCGGGGGATGTGACGCACCATTCGCTGGAAGACTGGGACGAACAGGCGTATGACCGACTGATGAACATCAATCTCAAAGGCCCGTTCTTCCTGATCCAGGCGCTGTTGCCGCTGCTGGCTAACCCGTCTTCGGTGATTGTGTGCGGTTCGGTCAGCGCTCGTATCGGCCTGCCGCAGACTAACGCCTATGCGGCGAGCAAAGCAGGGATCCTTTCTCTGGCTCGTACGCTTTCCGGGGAGCTGCATCCGCGTGGCATTCGGGTGAACGGCCTGAGCCCTGGCCCGACGGAAACCCCGGCGCTGGGCAAACTGGGCAATGGCGTAGCCGCCGACACGCTGCGGGAGGCTATCCGCGATCTTGTGCCGATTGGGCGTCTCGGCACCGCGCTGGAGCTGGCAAAAGCCGCTGTGTTCCTGGCGTCTGACGAATCAGCCTTCGTGGTCGGCACCGATCTGTTGGTCGACGGTGGCGTGGGGAGTTTATAGCTCTTTACCCTCACCCTAACCCTCTCCCTGGAAGGGAGAGGGGATAAATAAAACAGGCCGAAGCTGCTGTTCCCATTTGATGATGGAGTGAGGGAATAAACCTTGTTATCTGGCACTTGTTTTCCCCCTCTCGCTCTGGGAGAGGGCCGGGGTGAGGGCATGGTGCAATACTAAGATGAACGTCTGCCTGTGACCGCCCCACCATTCTCGTGAATAAAACTGCGCTAAAAGACGAACGCCACCAGAAAAGTAACATTCTTATCCGTCTGTTTATTATTACTTTTAATGTAATTTCTGGCATTCATTCGCCAAAAGTACCAGCCGCTAAAAGCAAATCTGTGCCCACCCTCACTTGTGGCTTTTTTCACCGCTACCCAGAATATATTTGGCCGCATACCGCGGACACTGCATTGATTCTCTGAGGGAAAAGCGATGAAAAAAATCTTCTTATGCTGTGCTGCGGGGATGTCCACCAGCATGTTAGTGGAAAGAATGAAGCAGTCCGCGCAAAGCCGTGATGTGGCGGTGGAAATCACCGCCGTGCCGGTGTCCGATTTTGACCAAATTATCGAGGAGGCTGATGTCATCCTCCTCGGGCCGCAGGTGAAATTCCAACTGCAAAACCTGAGCGCGGCGGCAGCGCCCCACGGCGTTCCGGTAGCGGCCATCGACATGATGCATTACGGCTCGATGCAGGGTGACAAGGTGCTGGATCACGCACTGTCGCTGCTGAAAACTGCTGACTAGGGGGCCGTATGAAATACCGCTTTCCTGAAAAATTTTGGTGGGGTACGGCGACCAGCGCCACGCAGTCAGAGGGGCGAGTTGAGGGCGATGGTAAGGGGGATAATATCTGGGATTTCGCCTCGCATGAGTTTAACGCCCGTTTTTATGACGGCGTCACCTCCGACGAGACTTCCACGTTTTATCAGCGCTGGCGGGAAGATATTCAGCTGGCGAAAAACATTGGCCTGAATGCTTTCCGTACGTCGATTTCCTGGTCTCGCCTGATCCCCGACGGCGACGGGGAAGTTAATCCTTTTGCCGTGCAGTTTTACAACGATGTGATTGATGAGCTGATTCGCCAGGGCATTGAGCCTTTTATCAATCTCTACCATTTTGATATGCCGCTGGCGCTGCAGGCCAAGGGCGGGTTTGAGAACCGGGAAGTGGTGGACGCTTTCGCTCGCTACGCGGGGATTTGCTACCGCCTGTTCGGAGACCGGGTGCGCTACTGGTTTACCTTCAACGAGCCGCTTATTCCCGCCGAAGCGGGCTATCTGCATCCTCGCCATTATCCTTACGTGACGGATTTCCGCCGTGCGGCTCAGGTGCTGCACCACATTGTTATCGCCCACTGCAAAGCGGTCGCCGCCTGGCGCGAGCTGGATCTTGAAGGGCAGATTGGCATCATCATGGATGTCATTCCCGTGTACCCACGCAGCGACAGCCCGGAAGATCTGCGGGCGGCGGAGATGGCTGACCTGTTCTATACGCGCAGCATTAACGAGCCGATGCTGCTTGGGCGCTACCCTGCCGAGCTGGTGGCGTTGCTGAAAGAATACGATGTGCTGCCGAAGACGGCGCCAGGGGATTGCGAGCTGATTGCCGCGACCCGCATCGATTTGCTGGGCATCAACTATTATCGCCCGCGCCGGGTTAAAGCGCGTGAGACGCTGCTTGAAGAACCCCACGGTTTTGTGCCGGAGCGCTTTTTTGAAGAGTACGTGATGCCGGGGCGGCGGATGAATACCTCGCGCGGGATCGAGATTTACCCGCCTGCGCTGTACGACATCGCTATGCTGGTGAAAGAGCGTTACGGCAACCTGCCGTGGTTTGTCTCCGAGAACGGCATCGGCATCATGGACGAAGAACAGTTCATGGTGGACGGCGAAGTGCAGGACGATTACCGCATTGAGTTTCTTCAGGAACATTTGACGTGGCTGCACAAAGCGATGGCGGAGGGCAGCCAGTGCCTGGGCTACCAGATGTGGACCTTCATCGATTGCTGGTCGTGGCAGAACGCCTATAAAAACCGCTACGGCTTCTACCGGCTGGATTTAGCCACCCAACAGCGTTCGCTGAAAAAGTCCGGGCGCTGGTT
This sequence comes from Cedecea sp. AS113, assembly GCF_037152415.1. NCBI lineage: Bacteria > Pseudomonadati > Pseudomonadota > Gammaproteobacteria > Enterobacterales > Enterobacteriaceae > Cedecea > Cedecea sp. AS113. The sequence continues at coordinate 20,167 of NZ_JBBCMI010000014.1, read as the reverse complement.
CCGGGCCGTGATTGAGCACAACGGGTTTGAGGGGGCAGATCATGTCGGGCTTCGATAAGTTAGCTGAAAAGCTGATGCCGGTGGCGAACGCTATTGGCAACCAGCGGCATATGCAGGCGATTCGCAACGGGCTTATTTCGATTCTGCCGTTGACCATCGTCGGCTCTTTCTTCGTGATTTTGCTGAACATCCCGATTAAGGGCTACATGGATTTTATTGCGCCGTGGCGCGATATGCTGGACGTGCCGTTCCGCTTTACCGTAGGGCTGATGTCGCTGTATGCCGCGTTTACCATCGGTTCGTTCCTCGGCAAAAGCTACAAGCTGAATGACATTACCAGCGGCCTGCTGGCGATGCTGGCGACGCTGCTGATGATTGTGCCGGTGAACATTAAGCAGGGCGTAACCGTGGCGGGTGAGGCGGTGGCGGGGCGCTACATCCCTATCACTTCGCTGAGTTCTCAGGGGCTGTTTGGCGCGATTATATCTTCGCTGATTGCCATTGAGATCTACCGGTTTATCAAAGTTCGCAATATTGAAATTAAAATGCCCGCGGGCGTGCCGCCGGTGGTCGCCAGCTCGTTTTCGGCGCTGTTCCCGACGCTTGCCGTGGTGCTGGTATTCTGGATCCCTCGTCATTTTCTGAACATCGATATCAACGCCATCATCAGCTACATCATTATGCCGCTGAAGGGCTTCATGACCGGCACCAACCTGTTTGGCGGGATTGTGACCCAGTTCTTTATCGACGCGTTCTGGGTGCTGGGGATCCACGGCCATGCGGTGATGGGGCCGCTGATCCGCCCGCTGTGGGATCAGGCCATTGTGCAGAATATGGAGCTGTTCCAGTCCGGCGTGAGCGCCTATGAGCTGCCGAACATTTTCACCGAGCAGTTCTTCCAGTGGTATGCGCAGATGGGTGGCACCGGCTCAACGCTTGCGCTGGTGGTGCTGTTTATCCGCTCGCGGGTTATCTACCTGAAGCAGTTGGGTAAACTGTCGTTTATCCCTGGGCTGTTTAACATCAATGAGCCGATGATTTTCGGCGCGCCGATCGTAATGAATCCGATCCTCGCGATCCCGTTTATTCTGGCGCCGATGGTGAATACCGTGGTGGTGTATCTGTTCACCATTAGCGGGCTGATCCCACGGATGATGGTGAAGCCACCGTTTACCGTTCCGGCGCCGCTAGGGGCGCTGATCACCACCAACTGGAACCTGATTGCCTGTGGGCTGGTGTTTATCTGTTTCTTTATTTCGCTCGCGATCTATTACCCGTTCTTTAAGGTGTATGAGAAGAAGATGCTGGAAACCGAGCTTCAGCAGAAGGAAGAAGAGGAGAGGGCTAAGGCGCTGGCCGAGGCTAAGTAAATTTTCTGTGGCCCTTCAGCCCCTCACCCTGACTCTCTCCCCAGAGGGGGAGAGGGGGAATTTAGGTAAGTGATTGGTTTTATACCCTCTCCCTTTCAGGGAGAGGGTGAGGGTAAAATCTAGAACGCCGTCTCTAACTCATCCAGCACGTTATATTCGTCATCCACCAGCAGCAGCGCCTTCCACTTATCAAACGTCAGGCACGGGTGAGAAGTGCTGAACACCAGAATATCCCCAACCTGCACGTCCGCACCCGGCTTGAGTTTTAACATGGCATGCTGATCCATAATCCCGGTGGCTTCGATGGTTTCCGACGGCGAAGCCAGCGCCTTGCCCCGGCGATAGTGGGCTATCGGCTGCGGCAGGCCGGCATCAAACGCGCTGTCGCGCTTGCCAAAATTCACAATCGCCCGATCGCTTTCCGGTACCGACTGCACCATTGCCACCAGCTCCAGCGCGGAAACCAGATCGCCACCGAGATCGCAGGCGATCCGATCTCTCGCCATCAGCTGATCCTGGGCTTCCTGATAAATTCCGCCATCGTGGGTAATGTAACAGCCCGGTCGGATCGCAATGCGGCAGTTGGCCGGTTTTGCTGCGGCGAGCCAGATATTGCACACTACGTCGTACCAGACTGAACCCGCGCCGGTGAGCAGGAACTCGCCGTCAACATAGCGTTCCATCTGGCAGGCTAACGCGGCCGCCTCTTGCAGCAGCGCTTCTATTTTTGGCTGCGGATTGTCGCCGTGCAGCACGCCTTCGTACAGCTCCAGGCCGCGTAAATTCAGGCCGGGTAATTCTGCTACCCGCTTTGCCAGCGCCAGCGCTTGTTCCGGGCTACGACAGCCGCAGCGTCCACCCGGCACACCAAGCTCAATCAGCACGTCGAGGGTTTGCCCCTGTTGGCTAAAAAAGTCTGACAGGGTACGGGCGTTTGCTTCGCTGTCCACGCAGCAAATGTAGTCGACGGCGGTATGTTTATGCTTTAGCTGCGACACCAGCGTGATGTTCGCTTTGCCCACCAGTTGGTTAACCATCAGCACTCGCTCGATGCCCGCGGACATCGCGATGCTCGCCTGCCATGCGCTGCCTACGCCGATGGCCCACGCGCCCGCTTTTTGCTGCTGCTGGAAGATCCACGGCGTCATGGTGGTTTTCCCGTGTGGCGCCAGCGAAACGCCGCGCGCATCGGCGTAGGCCTGCATCCATCGGATGTTGTTCTTCAAAGCAGATTTTTTGATCAGCGCGGCGGGCAAACAGACGTCTTCGTTGAGGACATTGGCAGGGGAATGCATGAGGGCGGACTTATGGGGTACGAGGTTAATTTCCTGGTATTTCATAACGTATTTCCTCCGGGATTATTCTTTCTTTCAGATTAAGTATCAATTTTAACTTGATGTTATTTATATTAATTATCCAATGATCTTGAATTTTATGAATAAAAGTATCATTGATTTGCAAGGATTTTGTTTAGTTTTTCACTGTTTTTATGGCTTGTAAATGGTTAACTTGCACGCAGATTATGACTGGTGTGAGGCGCAGATGAAGTTCGATTATCTCTTCAGGAATGTCACCGTGATTGACGGCTCCGGCGGTGCGGAATACCTGGCCGATGTGGCGGTGCAGGGTGACCGAATAGCCGATATTGCGCCGGGGATTTCCGCCGAGGCCGTGCATGAGATCGACGGCAGCGGGCGGGTATTAGCGCCGGGGTTTATTGATGTTCACACCCATGACGACATTAACGTGATCCGTTTTCCTGAGTATCTGCCGAAAATTAGCCAGGGCATTACTACGGTGATCGTCGGTAACTGCGGCATCAGTGCGGCGGGGGCGACCATCAATGCGCTGGTGCCCGACCCGATGAATTTGCTGGGTGAGGCGCACCAGTTTGTTTATCCCACCGTCGAAGCGTACGCCCATGCCGTGGAGCAGGCTCGCCCGGCGATTAACGTGGGTACGCTGATAGGCCATACCGCGCTGCGTAACAACCAGATGGATGATTTGTTCCGCCCGGCGACGGAAGCGGAGATTCTCGCCATGCGCGGCCAGCTAAAACAGGCGCTGCAGCAGGGGGCGCTTGGGCTGAGCACCGGCCTGGCCTATGCCAGCGCGTTCCAGTCCACCACCGAAGAGGTGATGGCGCTGGTGGAGGAATTAGCGGCGGAGAAGGGGATTTACACCACCCATTTGCGCTCCGAGTTTGAGCCGATTCTTGAGGCGCTGGATGAGGCTTTCCGCATTGGCCGCCACGGGAAAGTGCCGGTTGTGGTGTCGCACCACAAATGCGCCGGGGCGAAAAACTGGGGCCGCACGGTTGAAACGCTGAAGTTGTTCGACAAAGTACGCGAGCAGCAGGATGTCTCTTGCGACTGCTATCCGTATTCCGCCAGCTCTTCAACGCTGGACATGAAACAGATCACCGACGAGTTCGAGATCGTGATTACCTGGTCTGAACCGCACCCGGAGGTCGCCGGGCGGTCGCTGAAGCAAATTGCTGATGACTGGTCGATGTCACTTCACGAAGCGGGAAAATTACTGATGCCCGCAGGGGCGATTTACTACAACATGGACGAGCAGGACGTGCGGCGTGTGCTGCGCTACCCGGCGACAATGGTCGGGTCAGACGGGCTACCGAACGATCCGATGCCGCATCCCCGCCTGTGGGGCGCATTCCCCCGCGTGCTGGGGCACTACAGCCGCGATGAGAAGCTTTTCCCGCTGACGCAGGCGGTGCATAAGATGACGGGAATGTCGGCGGCACGGTTCCAGTTGCCCGAACGGGGCCTGGTGAAGCGCGGTTATTATGCTGACCTGGTGTTGTTCGACCCGCTGACCGTGCGCGACGTCGCGAGCTTCAATAACCCGAAGCAGCCTGCGGCGGGTATTGAAGCGGTGATGGTGAACGGCGTGATGAGCTATGGGGTCGAGCAGAAGGTGACTGGCCGAGCTGGGCGATTTCTGCGTCGGCAGAAGTGAATTTAGACCCTCTCCCCAGAGGGGAGAGGGGGAAAACAAGCGTGAATTTGGGATTAGATCTTTTCTTTTTCCTCACTCCGGCCCTCTGCTCAATGGGGAAAGGTGAAGCCGTTCCCGAGCTGGACGTTTGTCCCCTTTCCCTTCCAGGGAGAGGGTTAGGGTGAGGGTAAACCGATCAACAAGGAGCAATGATGAGCATTAAACGTTATGGCGTGGGCGGCAGTACCGGCACCGGCGGGCAGCCGCTACCTTTTGCCAAAGCCGTAGAAGCGGCCGGGTGGCTGTATGTGTCCGGCCAGACGCCGATGAAAGACGGCGAAGTGGTTGAAGGCGGGATTGTCGACCAGTCGCGGCTGGCGATTCAAAACTGCGTGGATATCATGACTGAAGCGGGCTACACCCTCGCTGACGTGGTCCACGTGAAGGTCTACCTGACTGACGCCCGCTACTTCCAGTCCTTCAATAAAGTGTTCCGGGAGTTCTTCGGTGACCACCCGCCGGCCCGCGTGTGCTGCGTGGCGGACCTGGTGGTGGACTGTAAAGTTGAAGTGGATGTGACCTGCTACCGCGCCGACCGGGGTTAATCGCCTAGCGGCTGCCTGTCTGCCCCGCCGCGATGGCTGTCCAGCGCCAGCTTGATGCGGCGCAGCCGGTCCTTCGCCTGGCTTTTGTTGGCCATCGCCAGTTCGGTGGCCAACACATCAATCATCGCCAGCATGGCGTAACGCGAAGTGCTCGGCTTAAAAATGTAGTCGTTCTCGCGAATAATCAGCGGTAATACGATATCGGCCTGTTCAGCCAGAGGTGTTCCCTGCGGGGTAATGGCGATGATCTTTGCGCCGTACTGGCGGGCAATCGCCGCGCTCTCCACCACTTCCGGCGTGTAGCCTCCCAGTGATAGCGCCACCACCACATCGTTGGAGGCCACCGACGCCGCCATCATTCTCGCCAGCAGGCCATCGCTTTGGCTCACCACCGGCAGGCCCAGGCGAAAGAGACGAAACTGTAACTCCTGCGCGCAAATGGTTGATCCGCCGCCCATGCCCAGCGCCAGGATTTGCCGCGCGTTGCTCAGCCAGGTCACGGCCTTGTTGAGTGACTCCGGGTTTAGCGCGCGGCGGTTGATATCCAGCACGTTGATGATGGTTTCGTAGATCCCCTGCACGCCTTCGAGGTCCGGCACGTCGAGAATAAAGCGCTGCCCCACCGCCAGCGACTGGGCTAGTTTGACCTTCAGTTCGCGCACGTCCTTGCAGCCGATGGCGCGGGCAAAGCGGGTTATCGACGCCTGGCTGGTTTGCGTCTGGCGCGCCATTTCCGAAATGGGCAGCGCCGCGGCGGTTTGCACGTCGTCCAGAATAAACTGCGCAATGCGCTTTTCGGTGGCGGTCAGCTCAACGAAACGGTCGGTGATGCAGGAGATAATATCGATGGTGTAGCTCATGGCGCGACCCTGGTACTTGTGCAAAAAAGAGAAGGTACTTTGTACCATAAAACCGTTGCCAGGGTCGCTTCACTTGGATTCAGAATGGCTCACTAATCGCTTCCATACGTCGTTGCTTGATCGTGGCCCGAATAAACGCGGCGATGAAGACCAGGGCAGAAAGCACAACGATGGTCGGCGCGGGGGCGCTGTCGATAAAGAAGGAAAGGTAGACGCCAAGAAACGACGTGACGATAGCCTGCCCAAGCGCGACCAACATCATGCCTTTAAAGGTACGGGTCAGCAGCGAAGCGATAGCGCCTGGCGCGATAAGCAAGGAAATCGCGAGGATAATCCCCACCGCCTTCAGCGCCGCGACGATGGTCAGCGAAACCAGGCAGAGCAGGCCATAGTTCAACAGCTTCACGTTCAGGCCGGAGACCTGGGCCTGAATCGGGTCGAACGCATGCAGCAGGAAGTCCCGCCATTTTAGCCCCACAACAATTACCGTTAGCAGCACGATAGCGCCCGTTTGCAGAATATCGCTGCCGCTGACGCCCAGCATGTCGCCGAACAGAATATGGTCTAGATGGATATCTGGTTTCAGGTAGACGTAGAGCACCAGCCCGGCGCCAAACATGCCGGAGAAGACGATGCCCATCACCGTATCGCGCTTGATGCGGCTGTTGTCCTGCAGGTAGCCGGTGGCGAAGGCGCAAAACAGCCCGGCCACGAACGCGCCGAAGCCCAGCGGCAGGCCGACCATCCAGGCGATCACCACGCCGGGGAAGACCGCATGGCTCATGGCATCGCCCATCAGCGCCCAGCCTTTTAGCACCAGGAAGCAGGAGAGCAGCGCACACGGAATGGCGACCAGCGTGGTCATGGTCAGAGCGTTGATCATAAAGCCAAACTGGAAGGGCGAAAGCAGCGTGTCTAACAGGCTCATGGCGTTTGCTCCAGGCTCAGGCGCGCGCGCCGACGGTTAGCCAGCAGGCCGTGTTTGGGGGCAAACACGAAGGTTAGCAGGAAAATAAGCGTTTGCAGCACCACGATAATGCCGCCGGTGGCGCCATCGAGGAAGTAGCTTATCCAGGTGCCGAAGGCGCTGGTAAAGGTGCCTAACGTGACGGAAATGATCAGCAGTTTCGGGAAACGGTCGGTCAATAGATAAGCCGTTGCGCCCGGCGTGACCACCATGCAAATCACCAGAAACGCGCCAACGGTTTGCAGCGCCGCCACGGTGGTGGCCGACAACAGGGTGAAGAATAATCCTTTGAGCCACAAAGGGTTAAGGCCAATGGACCGCGCGTGGTTTTCGTCGAAGAAGGTCACCATCAGGTCTTTCCACTTCAGCAGCAGAATCGCCAGTGAGACAAAGCCGATGATCGCCAACTGCACGATATCCGACGGGGCGATGGCGAGAATATTGCCGAGCACGATGGTCTGGATGTTTACCGACGTCGGATTGAGCGACACCATAAACAGCCCGAGGCCAAAGAATGACGAAAAAATAAGGCCAATAATGGTGTCTTCGCGCAGGCGTGTGCGCTGGTTTAAAAACAGCATGGTGCCTGCGGCGAGGCCACCGGAGAAAAACGCGCCGATGGAAAACGGCAGGCCGAGCATATAGGCTCCGGCTACGCCAGGCACGATGGAGTGGGAAAGGGCGTCGCCGATCAGCGACCAGCCTTTCAGCATCAGGTAGCAGGAAAGAAAGGCGCACACGCCGCCGACCAGCGCTGATACCCAGATGGCGTTAAACATGTAGCCATAGCTAAACGGTTCAAGCAGGACGGACATTACGGCTCCCCTTTTAACGGCGCGCCGTGGATAAACGGCCTCTCGTCGTCGGTGAGGACGCTGGTTTCTTTCCCGGTTAAGGTGACGTGGCGCAGTACGCCGCTGAACGCCAGTTCCAGGTTTTCTTGCGTAAAAGTGACATTGGTCGGGCCGCAGGCCAGCACGGTGCCTTTCACCAGCACGGTGTAGTCGCAATAGTCGGTCACGGCGCCAAGGTTGTGGGTTGAAACCAGCATCGTGCGGCCTTCGTCCCGCAGCTCGCGCAGCAGGGCGATGATCTGCTCTTCCGTTTTCACGTCCACGCCGGTGAACGGTTCGTCCAGCAGAATCACCTGGCCGTCCTGGGCAATTGCCCGGGCGAGGAACACGCGCTTTTTCTGGCCGCCGGACAGTTCGCCAATTTGTCGCTTGCGGAAGTCGCTCATGCCGACGCGGGCGAGGGCGTTGTCTACCGCCTGTTTGTCGGCCTTGCCGGGAATGCGCAGCATCCCCATGTGGCCAAATCGGCCCATCATCACCACGTCTTCCACCAGCACCGGGAACGTCCAGTCCACGTCCTCGGACTGCGGCACATAGGCCACCAGGTTGTGGCGCAGTGCTTTTTTCGTGGGCATATCCAGAATCGAGATGCTACCGCTGGCCAGGCGCACAAAGCCCATGATCGCTTTAAACAGCGTGGATTTCCCGGAACCGTTGACGCCGACCAGCGCCGCAATGGTGCCGGTCGGGATTTCAAAGCTGGCCGCCCGCAGCGCGGTGTGGCCATTGCGATAGGTGACGCTGGCGTCCTGAACGACTATGCCGGGACGACGACTCATTTTTTCAGCCCTGCATTGATGCCGTTCACGATGGTGCTGGTGGTGACGCGCAGCAGATCAAGATAGGTGGGTACCGGGCCGTCTGCGGCACTTAAAGAATCGACATAAAGCACGCCGCCATAGTGTGCGCCAGACTCCCGCGCCGCCTGGCGAGCAGGTTTGTCGGAGATGGTGCTTTCGCTGAAGATCGTTGGGATCTGGTATTGGCGAATGCTGTCGATCACTTTGCGCACCTGCTGCGGGGTGCCCTGCTGATCGGCATTGATCGGCCACAGATAGAGTTCTTTCAGGCCAAAGTCGTTGGCGAGGTAGGAAAAAGCGCCTTCGCTGGTGACCAGCCAGCGCTTATCCGCCGGAATTTTTGCCAGTTCGTTGCGCAGCGGCTCGATGGTCTGCTGAATTTTCTGTTTGTAGGCTTCGGCGTTGCGGGTATAGGTCGCCGCGTTGTCTGGATCGTATTTGACGAACGCATCCCGGATGTTATCGACATAGATCAGCGCATTTTGCGGGGACATCCATGCGTGAGGGTTAGGTTTACCGTTATAAGGGCCTTCGGTGATGCCCGTAGGCTGAATGCCGGTGGTGACGACGACTTCGGGCACGCCTTTCAGATGTTGATAAAACTTCGCGAACCAGAGTTCCAGATTCAGCCCGTTGGTCAGGATCAGCTGCGCGCCCTGCGCCCGGCGAATGTCTCCCGGCGTCGGCTGGTATTCGTGAATTTCCGCTCCGGGCTTGGTGATAGACTCCACGTCTGCCGCGTCACCGGCTACGTTCTGCGCCATATCGGCGATGATAGTAAAGGTGGTGATCGCCTTAAATTTTGCCTGCGCCTGAGCGGCACCCAGCAACATCGCCAGCGCGGCGGCGGCAGCGACAATACTTTGCGTTAACTTCAGTTTCCCGGGCATCGTCTTCCCTCACGAGTGATTATAGATTCGGCGTTTATAGCAAGTGCTATAAAACATAGCTGCTGCTATAACTAAATGCAAACTATTATCATTTGTGTGATTTAAATGTGGGGGGCTTGTTCTGGTTGTTTCTTCATAACAAAGCTCTCGGTCTATGTCGGACAGGCTAAGGTCCGTTCACTTCTCCCCCTGTTTTATATACAGCCACCGTATCCGTGAACGGCTCGGGGGAGCCACCGTCACTCCCCCGAGACCCCGGACTCCCGGCGAAATAAATCGACCGCTGAAGCGGCAGACCTCCGTTTTATCTCCCAGTCCTGGGTCGGCTGAGACGCGTTCCCGACGCTCTCAGCCTCCGGCCGTTCCCGACGTCCGGACCCTGGCCAGTCGGAGAGAAAACAGAGGCGATTTAAGCCGGAACCGTGCCTCGCTTTTAACCTACAGCAACGTTTAAACGTTATATTCGCTTCAGATCTCAAAGCCACGCCCTTGTCCCCGGCTCTCATCGCCCCCGGTGATGACCCAACTCAGGCGGGGTTGAGCTGTCGGGAACAGTGAAAGAGAGCGATCGTCGGGAACGAATCGCGAACGACCCCGAATGTTTGGGTGATAGCCGGTGGGTTTACCGCTTCAGCGGCGATGAGCTCGCCGGGCGCCGGGGCTGTTCGGGGGATGGCGTTATCCCCCGGACACGTTCACCGTGCCGGGAACGTGCAGGGGAAAGCGATCTATTGGTGAACGGAAAAACTACGATATGAAATAGATCCTCCCCCTTCCCAAGAGAGGATTGGTGTGAAAGGCCTACAGCCCTAATGCATCAAAATCTGAAGCATTGTGGCGCTCGGCCAACTGCACATCGCCCCAGGTGCGGTTCACGATGCGGCCACGCTTCACCGCCGGGCGGTTAGCCACTTCATCGGCCCAGCGGCCAAAGTGTTTGTAGGAGGCTATGTCGAGGAACTCGGCAGATTCGTACAGGCCACCTTTCGCCAGCGCGCCGTACCAGGTAAAGATAGCAATATCGGCGATAGTGTAATCATCTCCGGCGATAAAGCGGTTTTTCTCCAGCTGTTTATCGAGCACGTCCAGCTGACGCTTGGTTTCCATCGCGAAGCGGTTGATGGCGTACTCGATTTTGACCGGGGCATAGTGGTAGAAGTGGCCGAAGCCGCCGCCCAGATAAGGGGCGGAACCCTGCAGCCAGAACAGCCAGTTCAGCGCTTCGGTGCGCCCGGCGATGTCCTTCGGCAGGAAGTGGCCGAATTTTTCCGCGAGATAAAGCAGGATGTTGCCGGACTCAAACACGCGCAGCGGCGGCGTGACGGAGTGGTCAAACAGCGCCGGAATTTTAGAGTTTGGGTTCACTTCGACAAAGCCGCTGGAGAACTGGTCGCCTTCGCCGATGCGAATCAGGTGCGCGTCGTATTCTGCCCCGCTGATGCCCAGCGCCAGCAGCTCTTCCAGCAGAATCGTGACTTTCTGCCCGTTCGGCGTACCGAGCGAGTAGAGCTGCAGCGGGTGTTTGCCGACAGGCAGCGCTTTTTCATGAGTCGGGCCGGAAATTGGGCGGTTGATGCTGGAGAACTGACCGGCTTCGGTCTTGTTCCAGGTCCAGACTTTTGGGGGCTGGTAGTTGTGTTCGGACATCGCGTGATCTGCCTTCTTTTCAGGTTAGTTATCTGATGAAACTATCTTGAAGTGTAGCAAGAGGGAAGAGCCTGCCGGGCTATACCGCCAGAAAAGCGAAAGCCCGGCGTGGCATCAGGCTGGTTTCAGCCCCGGTTCAACGAGGCTGTAAACCTGGTGATTCAGGTGGGAGGATTTTGCCAGTTCTGCGACGTGCGCGGCGACATCGGCCCGCATGACCATACCGTGAATTTCGGGGGTCTGGCTCAGCACAGCTTTGCCGGTGGGTTCACCGTGAAGCAGGCCACCGGGGCGAACAATAGCAAAGTTCAGCGTGCTGGTTTGCAGCCAGCTTTCGGCGAGGGATTTTTCCCGTACCGCCTGACCAAAGGCCGCTTTTGCCCGGTCGGATAAATAAGCCCAGCTTTCTCCGCAGCCTAAAGAGGTGACCAGCACCATGCGTGAGATCCCGGCTTTTTCGGCGCAGTCGATAACTGTCCGGTGCGCCTGGTAATCCTGTGAACCGCCCATCGTCGAAATGACGGTGGCGTCCTTGCCCGCCAGGCGGCAGGCTTCTGCGACAGCGTCTGCGTCGCAGGCGTCGCCGGTAATAACCTGGGCACCTGCCTCACGCAGTTTTGCGGCGGCTTCTTCGTTACGCACCAGTGCAACAACGGGGCGATTTTCTGCCAAAGCCAGCTTCGCGGTTAGCGCGCCTACGCCCTTGCCCCCGGCCCCAAAAATTAACCATGGCGTCATGCAATATTTCCCTTAAGTGTCTCTGCCAGCGCACGAAAAGCTGCCAGCTGGTCTGTCAGTAATTGGCGGTGATCGTCGCGCCCGATGAAGATTTTCAGCATCGCGCTGCCCGCCTGATTGAAGAACAGAATCGAGGCGGTGTCCATCCCCATAAACTTGCGCTCCACCAACGCGATGTGGGTGCAGTTGGCCGCTTTGATATGCCCCGTCATGCCTTTTTTGCCGCGCAGGTTGAAATAGCCGTGGCGGTGGAAGCCGGAGGGCAGTTCCCCGGAAAATTCAATAATCACATCGGCGGTGTGTACCAGCGTGGTGACGCTGCCCCATTCGACAACGGTGTCCCAAACGGTGTCGAACTGCTCGCCGCTAACCAGCGCCTGAGCGGGGAGCTGGGAGACAACATCCAGCAGGGTGACATTATATTGTGTGGCAATAGATTCCAGCGTGCCGTCCGGCTGGGTTTTTAAGTAATCGGCGAGGGAAACGGAAGTCATAGCGTTGCTCCTTGTGGTTTTTTGTCCGTTGTTATGGGGGTATTGAGGGCGGCAACCAGCGTCTGCAGCGACTGGAAGATATTGCTGGCCCAGAAGCGGCCTTCGTCGGTCAGGCGCAGGCAGGTTGAGTCATCCCGGGTCAGGCCGGAGTCGTGCCATTGAGTCAGCAGCGGCTGGAGCAGATGCGCATCGGCGGTTAACTCGTCGAGAGGCACGCGGGCGGTTTCAATGCCTGCCTGGAGGCGATGCCGCCAGCGGTAGCCTGGGTCAGTGGTGCGGGCCATCATCATCAGCGGTTTTTTTCCGGCGGCGACGGCGGCGTGCCAGGTCTCCAGGTTGCGTTCAACCATCCAGGAGTAGCCGTTAACCGAGCCGCCCGCGCCGGAGCCAAAGGCCAGGCAGTCTGCCCCCTGTTTAATCAGCAGGTTGTAAAGGTTGCGTTCCCGCGTGGTGCGAGCCCAGTGGCTGTTGCTGATGCAGCGCCAGCCTGCGCTGTCCATGAAGTCGCAGCCCTGCAGGTACAAATCCCTGCGTTCGGCTGGGGAAGGCAGCGTGACGCGTCCATTTTCTACAGCTTTACCCAGCGGCGTTTGCGGTAGCAAATTCAGGGCATAAAGATCGACCCCGTCGAGGCCGATGTCCCGCGCGATAGCCAGGTCTTCGGCCCACAGCTTTTGATCCTGCCCCGGAAGGCCAAACAGCAGATCGCAGACCACGGCGGCACGATCGCGTTTGCAGAGGTTTTCCATAAAGCGTCGGGCGGTGGGGCCGTCGGAGGTGCGCGCCATTTTTTTGCGGATTTTGCTGTTAAACGACTGGATGCCGATGGAGAAGCGGTTGGCTCCGGCGTCGAGGCAGGCGTCGATGCGCTCATCATTAAAATTCAGCACCCGGCCTTCAATGGTGATTTCGCAGTCCGGGGCCAGCGGCAGGCTGCGGCGCAGGGCGGTAATGATCCGCGCTAAATCTTTGGCTGACAGCGCCGAAGGCGTGCCACCGCCAAAGTAGATGGCGTGAATGGGGGCCGACTGGTGCAGCGGGCTGCTGGCCTCCAGCTCGATTTCCCTGAGCAGCGCGTCGGTGTAGCGTTCGCAGTGGTCTGCTTCATAACGATTCTGGTAAAAACCGCAGAAGGTACAGTGCGTTGCGCAGAAGGGAATATGGAGGTAAACCAGCCTTTTGCCGGGAGGCGTTGGGCTGGTAATCACCTGTTGCCAGGTGTGCTCCAGCTGTTCTTTGGCGATGGGCATTGCGCCGCGCCACGGCATGGTGGCGTGACGATCCTTAAAGGGTTGCCCGCCGGGGAGCGCAAAGTGCGCCTGGAGATCCAGTTCAGGTTTCATGTTCAACATCGCTCATTTCAAAGTAATCCTTAATCTTTCTGGCCGGACTCGGGCCAAAACTGGTGATGCAGCAGTTCCACGGCCTCTGCGACGCGCGGGCCCATGCCCAGAATCAAAGCCTGATCGATAATGACTATCCGCTTGTTTTTCCAGGCGGAGGTATGGGTGATCCCGGGAATGGCCTTCAGCGCTTCGGGGTTGCCCTGGGTCATTTGAGTCGTCGCGACGATGACCTCAGGGTTGGCGGCGATCATCGCCTCGGTGCTGTAGCTCTGGTACTGACGATGCCGGGCGATATTTTTTGCTCCGGCCATGCTAAGGATGGAGTCGGCCACGCTGCCCGCGCCGGCAACCTGCGGCACGCTGCCGCCCGCGGAGAGAATAAACATCGCTTTGACGGGGTGTGGCTTCAGCACGTTACGTTTGCTAATCACCTCCAGCCGCTGTTTAAGGCTGGCAATCAGCGCCTCTCCCTGCGGCTGGCGCTGTAAGGTCATCGCCAGAGTTTGAATGTTGGTGTACATCTGCTCGACGGTGGCGGGCACTCGCGGGAGCTGCAGGACATTCACCTTTGCCTTTTCCAACTGCCCGATGACGATGTGCGGCCCGGCGTCCTGCCAGGTAATGAAGCGCCCGGGGCGCAGCGACAAGATGGATTCACTGCTGAGCTGCATCCAGGAACCGATGTGCGGCAGCTTTGCCGTTTCCGGCGGCCAGGTGGTGGTTTCATCCACGCCAACCATCTGGCTACCCGCGTCGAGGGCATAAACAAGCTCGCTCAGGGAGCCGCCAGCGACGACCAGCCGCTCGCTAGCCTGGCTGGAAAAAGAAGTCGTCAGTGCCAGCAGTGCGGCAAAAAAATGTCTCTTCATCAGAATTTCCACCCAAAGCCGATGGCCGTGTTGAAGCCCGCTTCCGGGATAGATTCGTGGGCGGTCTGGTAGCGTTTGTTGGTCAGGTTGTTCAGCGCCAGGTTGACCAGGTACTGGTCGTTGTCACCAAACTCGGCGTTGACGGCCAGGTTTAACGTGGCCCAGCCGGAGTAGCGCCTTTCACTGTCACCGGTGTTTTCTTTGGCACGCGAGGCCGCGCGAATAAAGGCGTCGGAGGTGATATTCATGGCGTTAAGCATCAGCGTATGTCTGACCCCGAAGCGGCCATTGACGACAGGCTCGCCGGTATCCCAGGTTTTTAGCGAGTCGCTTTCATACTGACGACGCAGGAGATTGCCGCTCAGGTAAGGGGAGACGGCCCAGCCGTTGTACTCCGCGCTCAGCTCAATGCCGTAGGTTTTGGCCCGGTTGATGTTGTCATAAAAGCGGTAGTTGGCCCGGGAACTGCTGCTGTTCCCCAGACAGAGGGCTTGCCCTTCGCAGGCTCGTGATGCGACGTAATCTTTGGCTTCGGAATAGTAGAGCGTGCTGTCAATCAGCCACAGGTTGCCTTTGTAGCGGGCGCCAATTTCGTAGTTGTTGGAGTGTTCCGGGCGCAGATCAGGGTTGCCGTAAGTCACGCCGCCGCCGGCGGAAGTCTGCATAAACTGCTGCACCAGCGTCGGGAAGACGTAGCCCTGGGCAAAGGCTGCACGCAGCTCGATATCTTTAAACCCGGAGTAATTCAGGCTGGTCGCCGCCACGAACTGGTTATCGCTGGCGGATTTGTTGCCGGTTGCGGTGTGGGTTGTGACGCCGCCTTGGGTTTTTTGTGTGCTGCTATCAATGAGTTTGGAGGAGAGCCAGTACTGGCGGGCACCCGCCGTCCATGTCCAGTCATCTGCCAGGTGCCAGGCGTTCTGCGCAAACAGTGAGGTATTGCTTTGTTCCGATTTGTCCTGCGACTGGCTGTGGGTTTCAGTATCAAAGATCCCGGTTTTGGCCGTCTGCCGCGTGTAGCCGCTGCCGCTCTGGTCTACCTTGTCGTGCTGATACTGCGCCCCAAGCACCAGATCGTTTCCGGCGGGCAGGGAGAAGTTTGTTTGCAGCGTGACGCCCTGGGTGTACTGCTTGTCATTGGTCTGGGTCTGATTTTTTACGCTTAGCGCCTGAATGGCCGGCGAAGGAATCACCTGTGTAGTCGCGACTTCATTGTTAAACCGGCGTTCGACGGTTTGGCTGTAGGCATCCAGATGGATTTTTTTCAGGTAATTTCCGTCGACATCAAGGTCGTAAAACAGCCCGATTTTTTCCCGCGTCATTTTCGGGATCCTGACGCTAAAGGCGTCGAACTGTTGGTCTGGATCGTTGTACCAGGTTTGCGTGGCGAGGCTGTAGCGGTCGAGAGACAGGCCAATTTTCTGACGATCGAAACGGTAACCCAGCCACAGTCCCTGGCCGTTATTGCGGAAGTGCGTGTTATCCAGCCGCCCATCCGGGGTTTTTCTGTTGCCCTGGTCCGAGTAGCTGCCGTTGATGCGGTAGTCTAACTGGCCGATGCTGCCCCAGGCGGCGGCGGATTCCTCCCAGCCTGCGGTGGCGGAGTTCCAGGTTGCTTTGACCAGCCCGGCCAACGGCTTATCACCGCCTTTTTTGGTGATGAAATTCACCACGCCGCCGATGGCCTGTGAGCCGTAGAGCACGGAATAGGGGCCTTTAATGACTTCAATACGCTCCAGAGCCGATTCATCCACCAGCAGCCCCGCGCCGTAGTCCTGCCCGGCGCGTTGGTAGGTGACTTGCTGACCATCAATCAGAATCAACACGCGCGATGAGGCTTCGCCCCGGATGCGGATTTGCTTGCGGCCCGCGAGCGCGTTATCGGTGACTTCTACCCCGGGAATATCTTTGAGGTCGTCTGCAATGGAGACGCTGGTGGAGTTTTCCAGCGTTTTGCTGTCAACCACCTGGACGGTAACCGGGCTGTTCCAGAGGTTGGTTTCCGTGCGGCTGGCACTGACGATAATCGTGTCATCAGGCGCGGTGTTTGGCTGGGCGAAAGCGCTATCCGGTGCGGTAAGTGCGCCGGCAATCAACAGAGGTACGACTGAAAAGGTTGCGTAGGTTTCACATTTCCCTGGCATAAACCCATCCTTGTGAACGTTAATGATATTTATTATCGTTCGCCTTTATAGCCAGGAGTAGCGTACATATCCACCGTTTAACCTGCTAACCAGATGCAACTTTGATTTTGGTCAAAGGAGATGGGCCCGTGCGCGGTGAGCCTGCCAAAGAGGGGGAACTTTCTGCGCCCGGGCGCAGAACGTATCACTTTTATGTTGCTAACCTGTTTATTTCCTCAACGAACCTACAAAAAAAAGCAGTGAGTCTGGAAAGAGGAATGCCGTTTATTTTCCATTGCATTGACGCTTTGTAATGTCCTGTGGTGGGAAAATATTATTATCCCGAACGTGTTTCCGATGAGATACAGCCAGAAACAATTAGCCAATTTATGTAAAGGAGTGATGTTTATATGTTGCTGCACAGGGACGGGAAAATACTCCTTTTATTTATTAGTTTCCTTATTATTTATCTGCTACCGGGAATATACGGCCATACGCCGTGGAAGCAGGATGAAAACTATACCTTCGGCGTCATTCAAACCATGTATGAAACGGGCAATTGGTTAGTGCCTGTGAACGCCGGTGAGCCGTTTATGGAAAAGCCGCCGCTTTATTACTGGACGGCAACGCTAATGGCGCATTTATTTTCCGGTATGATGCCGCTCCACGATGCTGCCCGAAGTGCGACGCTTTTGTTTTCAATTATTAATTTTTCCTTCTTTATTCTGCTGGCGAGAAGAGTATTCCGCAGTGAAAGCCTGGTAGATTACCGTATCTGGCTGGCCTTCGCCGTTTATATCAGCGCCCCGGGCATCCTGCGCCACAGCCATGATATGTTCAGCGATACCGCGCTCACCGCAGGCGCAACCGTGGCGCTGTATGGCATTGTCGGGTTGATTCGCCAGGAGAAAGTGGCCGCCTCGGCGGTATGGCTTGGCCTGGGCACAATAGCAACGATGTTATCCAAAGGCGTATTTATTCCCGGCGTATTATGGATAACTTTATTTTTAAGCGCTTTCTTTTTCACACAATGCCGGACTAAAGCATTTTGGTATCCGGTTATTCTCTCAGGACTGCTAGCGCTTATTTTTATTCTTCCCTGGCCAGTGTTGCTTTACAGTAAACATCCCGATCTTTTTATGGCGTGGTTTTGGGAAAATAACATTGGCCGTTTTCTTGGCTTTTCCGTTGCTAAGCTGGGCGCCAAAGCAAACCTGATGCGTGTGCCTGAGGCCGTTGCGCTTTTTGCTCTGCCAGCCGGGATGTTAGCGACAGTTTATTTTCTTCGTCATCCACTTCAGCGGTTGAGAAACCCGGATGAGTTTGTGATTACGCTTTTTCCGTTGCTCGGCATTATTATTCTGCAGATGTCGGCCACCAGTCGCGCTTTATATTTAATGCCCTTTGTGGCCCCAATGGCTATATTGGGATCCCAGCTTTTACCTGCAATAAAAGAGAAAGCACTGCGTTATTTCTCCTGTTTTGCCGTCGCGCTATGGTCAGCTTCGCTTGCAGGGGTTTGGGGCATTTATCTGCTTAAGGTGGGTGGCGATCAAAAAGGCTGGCTGGCTCCGCTTGAGCGCTGGCTGCCGGCGAGCTACGAGCTGCATTTATCCTGGCCGCCATTTGTGTTTGCCCTGGTCGTTACCGCGCTGTGGATCTGTCGGGGGCGTTTATCTGCGGCACTCAACCCGGTGTTGCGCGCGGCATTCAGTTGGGGGTTAGGCGTGACCGTTGTCTGGAGCGTGGCGTTCACGTTAATGGTGGGCTGGTTCGACTACAGCAAAGGTTATGCTGGGGTATTTAAGGATCTCAAAAGCCATCTGGCGGGGCAGTACCTGGCGGATGACTGCATGGCTTCTTACCGGCTGGGGGAGTCAGAGGCGCCGATGCTTTATTACTTTGCCGGGATCCTGCATCAGCCACAAACAACCTTCCGCCAGCCTGAGCGCTGCCGCTGGCTGATTGTGCTGGGCGACAAGCTGCAGCCCGCGCCGAAGGGAATGGTTTTTTTCTGGGAAGATAATCGCCCCGGTGAGAAGCGTAACAACCTGATGGTGTACCGGGACGTTTCAAAAAATAACGACTAAAAACCTGGGCCGGGTTTACAAGGCTCAGCCAGGCAGGCCTTCTACAATAGTGATCATCGCTTCTGCGACGCTGGCCCTTTCCTGGCGAGCGCGCTGGTATTCCGGTGAGTGGTAGCAGGCCAGCGCCGTCTCCATATCGGCGAACTCAATGACGACATGCCGGGCGAAAGCCGCATCACCCTCTACAACTTCCGCTTTGCCGCCTCTCGCCAAAAAGCGGGCGTTGTAGCGCGTAAAGGCTGCCGGGGATAAATCGATATAGTTTTGATACTGCTTAGGGTTGTGAACGGTTACGTGGGCAATCCAGTATGCGGCCATGCTTTGCTCCTGTAGGGGGGAAGGCTGTTTGTCAGCCAATCTAGCACAGCGGTGAACGGCCGTGTTGCCGGAAAGAGGCGGCATGATGTGGTGGCTCATCGCTCAATTTGACGTTGTACATTTCATTACACGCCGATACCAATCACTCACTGAAGAGTTTGTTCCACGCGCCTATAGTTCATTTCAACGGCCCCGCAGTGGGGTAAACACGAAAACAAATTCGAGGATGTCGAAATGAAAAAAGTATTAGCTCTGGTTGTTGCCGCTGCTATGGGTCTGTCTTCCGCCGCTTTCGCTGCTGACACTACCGCTACCGCACCAGCTGCTGCGCCGGCAACCACCGCCGCTGCGCCTGCTGCTAAAGCGCCAGCGGCAAAAGTAACGCACCACAAGAAACACAAAAAATCTGCCGTTCAGAAAGCACAGGCCGCTAAAAAGAAACACAAAAAAGCCGCTAAGCCAGCCACCGAGCAGAAAGCTCAGGCTGCTAAAAAGCACCACAAAAAAGCAGTAAAACCAGCTGCGCAGAAAGCTCAGGCTGCTAAAAAGCACCACAAAAAAGCAGTAAAACCAGCTGCGCAGAAGGCTCAGGCTGCTAAAAAGCACCACAAAAAAGCAGTAAAACCTGTTGCTCAGAAAGCGCAGGCTGCTAAGAAACACGTGAAAAAACATCACAAAGTTGCTGCAAAACCGGCTGTTAAGCCAGCTGCATAAGTTTGACGGGGCAACCCCGTTAGCTTGAAGCGTTAACACAAACACCCGGCTTGCCGGGTGTTTCTTTCTGGAGTTCAGATAATGTTGCGACGCTACAGTTTCGAATTAATCCTCACCGCGCTGCTGACCTGCGGCCTAATCACGCTGAATTTTTGGCTTCAGTAGATTCTGTTCTTCCTGAGTTCTAAAAAACCACCAGCCCCTGCTTTACTCAGAAATACAGGCCAGCGCCTGGTTGAGATACTAGTGCAGATTAGCGCTGTAGTTTTTATTTGGCTCTGGAAAAGCGGTTGGAAGAGGGCGATGTCGATGCAGTCGTGTAATCGTTCAGTTCGATGTAGAGTCCGTATCGCCAAAAGCAAAAAAACCGCCATAGGCGGGTTCTTCTAAATAGTGGTGCCCGGACTCGGACAAAAACGTCAGGAACGTTTTTGAACAGCGCTTGCGCTGGCCCCTTATGGGGTGAGTCTCAGGGATGAGACGAATACTAAAACGTCAGGAACGTTTTTGAACAGCGCTTGCGC